>NZ_CP038438.1:4800000-5135080 GCF_004683905.1 Pseudomonas fluorescens | reverse complement strand
GACGTTGAAACGGTCAATGGCGAGTTGTTGACCCTGCACTGCCCGAACACCGGCTCGATGCTCAACTGCCAGGTCGAAGGCGGGCAAGTGTGGTTCAGTCGCTCAAACGACCCGAAGCGCAAACTGCCCGGCACTTGGGAAATCGGGGAAACACCGCAGGGTCGACTGTTCTGCGTGAACACCGGCCGCGCCAACGCCCTCGTTGAAGAGGCGCTGCAGGCCGGTGTCATCAGCGAGTTGAACGGCTTCACGGCGCTTAAACGCGAAGTGGCATACGGTCAGGAAAAAAGCCGTATCGATTTCCGCCTTGAATACCCGAGCGGGCCGGCTTATGTGGAAGTGAAGAGTGTCACTTTGGGGTTCGACGGGACGAATGTCGCGGCCTTTCCCGACGCAGTTACCCAGCGCGGCGCCAAGCATCTGCGTGAGCTGGCGCATCTGGCCCGTGACGGTATTCGTGCGGTGCAGTTGTATTGCGTCAATCTCAGCGGGATTGAAGCGGTGCGACCGGCCGAAGAAATCGATTCGGCGTACGCGGATGCCCTGCGTGAAGCGGTGGCGTGCGGGGTCGAGGTGTTGGCCTACGGTGTGCGCTTGAACCACGAAGAGATGGTGATCGACCGGCGGCTGGACGTTTTGCTCAGCGGTTAAACATCTATCCACAGCCCCTGTGCGTCTTCGCGGCAGGGGATGGCGGTCAGGGATTGCCCGGCGCAGGGCCCGGCGACGCATTCGCCGTCCTCGATCAGAAACAGTGCGCCGTGGGTGGCGCACTGGATCAGGCTGTTGCTCGGGTCGAGAAACTGGTCGGGGTGCCATTCCAGACCGACGCCGCGATGCGGGCAACGGTTGAGATAAACATAGGCCTGACCATTGCGGCGCACGGCAAACAGTTTGTTGCCGTCGATGTCGAAACCGCGGCTGCCGGCCTCAGCGAGATCGGCGCCGGCGCACAAAAACTTCATGGCTATCCTCAAATGTCTGCTCGTTTCAGGAAATGTCCGAGCTTGACGTTTAAATGCAAACAATTATCAAATGGCCGCCTTCGCCCACTGCGCGCAACCGCCGTCAAGGATACTTGGCCCGCAGGTTCGCTGCCCGGGAAAACTTTTCAAGGAAAGCTGCGTATGCGCCTGATTACCCGCGTTGCCGTGCTGTGTGTCGGACTGCTCGCCAGCCTTCAGGCGACAGCTGCCGATTTGCCACAACGTTGGGTCAGTGCCGGTGGCGCGCTATCGGAGTGGGTGAGCGTGTTGGGCGGCGAATCTAAACTGGTCGGCGTCGACACCACCAGCCAGCATCCGCAATCGCTGAAGAAGCTGCCCAGCATCGGCTATCAACGCAGTCTCTCGGCAGAAGGCATTCTCAGTCTGCGCCCGGACATCCTCATTGGCACCGAAGAAATGGGCCCGCCACCGGTTATCGCTCAAGTGAAAAATGCCAAGGTACATGTCGAACTGTTCTCGGCGCAGCCGGATCTGCCGAACCTGGAAAAAAACATCACGCATCTCGGGCAGTTGCTCGGCGCGCAAGCCCAGGCGGCGCAGTTGCTGGAAAGTTATCAACAGCAGCTAACCGCGCAGAAAGCCCGAGTCGCCGAGTTGCAGACCAAACATAAAGCGCCCGGTGTGCTGGTGCTGATCGGGCATGCCGGCGGCAAGCCATTGATTGCCGGCAAGGACACTGCCGCCGACTGGCTGCTGCAACGGGCCGGCGGACATAACCTGGCGACGCATACCGGTTACAAACCGTTCTCCGTGGAGTCGCTGGCCGGGCTCGATCCTGAGGTGCTGGTGTTTGCTGATCGCGCGTTGAGCGGCGAGGCGGCGAAAGCCGCGCTGTTCAAGGAAAACCCCATTCTCAATTCAAGTCGTGCGGCCAAGGCCGGGCGGGTGCTGGAGCTGGATCCGACGCTGCTGGTCGGCGGGCTCGGGCCGCGTTTACCGGCGGCACTGAAGGATTTGTCTGACGGCTTCTACCCGACCGCGAGCGGCCAATGACCGTATTGGTCAAACCACGAAGCCTGTTTATCGGCCTGGCGCTTCTGTGTTTGCTGGCCATCTGGCTGTCGTTGGCGTTGGGGCCGGTGAGTCTGCCGCTGTTCGATACGTTACGCGCGGCTCTGCGCATGCTCGGCGTGCCGCTGGCGCCGGATGGGCTGGAGCAGGCTGAGCTGATCCTCGGGCAGATCCGTCTGCCGCGCACCTTGCTCGGTCTGGCCGTCGGCGGTGTGCTGGCACTGTCGGGTGTGGCGATGCAGGGCTTGTTTCGCAATCCGCTGGCCGATCCCGGGTTGGTCGGGGTTTCCAGTGGGGCAGCGCTGGGTGCGGCGGTGGCGATTGTCGGCGGGTCATTTTTTGGCGGTTTGCCGGAGTGGTTCGGGCCGTACCTGTTGTCGGCGTGCGCGTTTCTCGGTGGACTGGGGGTGACGGCGCTGGTCTATCGGCTCGGTCGGCGCAACGGCCAGACTAACGTCGCGACCATGCTGCTGGCCGGGATCGCCCTGACGGCATTGGCAAGCTCGGCGGTGGGGCTGTTCACCTATCTGGCGGATGACGCGACTTTGCGTACGCTGACTTTCTGGAATCTGGGCAGCCTCAATGGCGCCAGTTACGCGCGTTTGTGGCCGTTGCTGATTATCAGCACTGGCGTCGCGCTGTGGTTGCCGCGGCGTGCCAAGGCGCTGAATGCGTTGCTGCTCGGGGAGTCCGAAGCCGGGCACCTGGGGATTGATGTCGAACGGCTCAAACGTGAATTGGTGTTCTGCACGGCGTTGGGTGTTGGCGCGGCGGTAGCGGCAGCCGGGATGATCGGTTTCGTCGGGCTGGTGGTGCCCCATCTGGTGCGTTTATTGGCCGGGCCCGATCACCGGGTGTTGCTGCCAGCGTCGGTACTGGCGGGTGCGAGCCTGTTGTTGCTGGCGGATCTGGTGGCGCGGCTGGCGCTGGCGCCGGCGGAGTTGCCGATCGGTATCGTCACGGCGTTTATCGGCGCGCCGTTCTTCCTCTACCTGTTGCTGCGAGGTCGTGCCTGATGCTGCGTGCGCACAATCTGCACATCCGTCGCGGACGCAAGACCGTCCTCAGCGACGTCACCCTGCAGCTTGAACCCGGTGAGGTGTTGGGTGTGCTCGGACCGAACGGTGCCGGCAAAAGCACCTTGCTCGGTACCTTGTGCGGTGAGCTGACGGCCAGTGACGGTGAGGTGTTGCTCGACGACAAGGTGCTGAGTCACTGGACAGGTACGCAACGCGCTCAGCGCCTGGCGGTGTTGCCGCAGGTGTCGACGCTGGATTTTGCCTTTCGCGTGGAAGAAGTGGTCGGCATGGGCCGTCTGCCTTATCAGAGCGGTCGGGCGCGCGACGACGAGATCGTTGCGGCAGCGCTGGCCGCTGCGGATGCCGGGCATCTGAGCGGGCGCAGTTATCTGGCGTTGTCGGGTGGCGAGCGCCAGCGTGTCCATCTGGCGCGGGTGCTGGCGCAGCTATGGCCAGGGCAGGCCGGACAAACCCTGTTGCTGGATGAGCCGACCTCGATGCTCGATCCCTTGCATCAACACACCACGTTGCAGGCGGTGCGCGAGTTTGCCGATCGTGGCGCGGCGGTGCTGGTCATCCTGCATGATCTGAATCTCGCGGCGCGCTATTGTGATCGGGTGTTGCTGCTCGAAGGCGGGCGCCCGGTGGCGCTGGATACGCCGCAGCAAGTCTTGCGACCGGATACGCTCAAGGCCGTGTTCGGCCTTGAGGTTTTGGTGCAACCGCACCCGGAGCGCGGGCATCCGCTGATCATCGCCCGCTGATTTCTCATCGAGGTGATGGTATGCGCGGGATGTGGTTGTTAGCGGTGTTGCTGCTTGCAGGGTGTCAGCATGTTGCCCCGCCCCCGCCAATCAGTGGCGAAATTCGTGATCTGCACAGCGGCCAGATGCTGACGGCACAGGAACTGCTGACGCGTCTGTCGGGGCCGCAACTGCTCATCATCGGCGAGCAGCATGACAACGCCGATCACCACGCCGCGCAGTTGTGGCTGTTGCAGGCACTTGGGGAGCAGCGTCCTCAGGGCAGTCTGCTGCTGGAAATGCTCACGCCGAAGCAACAGCCGAACGTTGACCAGGTTCGCCATGCAGCAGCGCTCCCTACTGATCTTCCCGCCGCGTTGGCCTGGCAGGATGGCTGGGACTGGACTCTCTATGGACCGATCGTTCGGTTTGCCCTCACGCAACCCTATCCGCTGTTGGCGGCCAATCTGGACGACAGTGAAATCCGCGCTGTCTATCGCCAGTCGCCCGCCCTGAGCGGTGTCCGCAGCAATGCGGCCTCGGTGAAAGCCAGGCTGTTTGAGCAGATCAGCGATTCACATTGCGGCTTGCTGCCCAAATCACAGATGCCGGCGATGCTCGCGGTTCAGCAACAGCGCGATCGACGCATGGCCGAACGTTTGCTGGCAGCGCCGATGCCAGCCTTGCTGCTGGCGGGTGCCTGGCATGCGCGCAAGGATGCTGGCGTGCCGCTGCATGTTCTGGATCTGGGCGCAGCCCAAGCGCCAACGGTGCTGATGCTGGCCGAGCAGGGCGCCGAGGTGACTGCGGCGATGACCGATTACGTCTGGTACACCCCGGCCACGCCCGCGCAGGATTACTGCGCACAGATGCGCAAACAGTTCGGGCAATGACTTTTTCACAGGCAAAAAAAGACCCGGTAAAAACCGGGTCAAATAACCGTGATTAGCCTGATGAGGAGATAATCTGAGAGTCCGAACCAAGGGCTTTTCAGAATATCGACTGATCTCGCGACCAGTTGTGATAATCATAGCGATTCTCATTAGCGAGTCAACCACTGTTTTTCCATTCGCGTGATTTAGTCGTGCAAATGGCCGGAATGTCCCGGAAACAGGGGGCTTAACGCGCAGCCTTGATCGCACTCAGTTGCGTGATCTGCTGATTAAGCTGGCCGATGCGCCTGGCCATGCTCTCAATCAGGCTGTGGGCAATCTTCGGATTGTTACGGGTCATGCTCAGAAACTGTTCGCCTGGAATCAGCATCACCGTGCTTGGCTCGCGAGCGATGACAGTGGCATTGCGCGGTTCACCGGTGAACACCGCCATGGCGCCGAAAATCTCGTCCTTGGGTACGTCGCCGACCTTGTGTCCATCAACAAACGCTTCGGCATGCCCCTCGATGATCACGAAGACGTGATCAGCGGCATCGCCCTGCCGGATCAACACCTCACCACTCTCGACCCGTTTGAAGCCATTGGTGCTGCGAAACTCCCGTGGCTTCAGTTCGGCCACCGCGTGTGCCAGCAGCGCCATCTGCCCCAGCAGATACTCAAGCCATTGCTCGGCCCGGCCCGGCTCGGCGTACAAATGCTGGAACAAATCGGTTCGCCGATAGGGCAGCAAGCGCAATGGCCCGTCGCTGCGCAGTCGGCAATCGGCCCAGGCGTCACCTTGCTGTAGACCGATCAGATCGCCTTCCTGCGAGTAAAACAGCGCACGACCGCCGATATAGCCGTGGATCACGCCTTCTGTCAGCAGAAACAGCTGATCGTGTGGGAGCTGCTCCATCAGGTCGTCAGAGATTTCTGGCTCAAAGGCTGGCCCGCACGGCGCAAGGCCTTCCAGCCAGCGCGCGGGCAAGCTCTGCAAACGATTGATCAGTGCATCGACCGGTGCCGATTGTTCTCCGAGCAGATACATGGCAGTCAGTGCCTGTTCAGTTCTTGTGGCGCGAGGAGATGGCTTCGAGCTGCTTGTTCAAGGCGTCTTTGCGTTCGGCCGGGATGTCGTTCCAGTGCACATCCATCAGTGCCCCTTCGATCGCGTACAACAACACCTTTGATGCGCGAAACCCGCGGGTACGCACGGCCCGATAGGCGTCCACCGCCCCCAGGCGACGCAAGTCCGAGGCGCTGTGGATACCCACGGCATGCAGCCACTGCGCCGACGTCTTGCCAAGATTCTTCAGGTGTTGCAGTTCATCATTCATCAAGCCTCCTTGCGACGGCCGAATGGTGCGTGGGCGATCTTCTCAGGAGTGTAGCCATCAGTAGGAAAAGCGTGGTTGTTTGGTCGGATTCGACGCAAACGCTTCTAAGAAAGGCGATGAGATCTGGCGAATGCAATAGTAAGGAGTGTGACGCATACAACTGTAGGAGTGAGCCTGCTCGCGATAGCGGCGTAACAGCCGACATCCATTTTGAATGTCAGTCGGCTATCGCGAGCAGGCTCACTCCTACAAGGGGAGGGTGTTGTGTCAGGGGCTGCCGATGGTGCTCAGCGTGTGCGATAGCGCAGGCGGGTGCCGAAATTCATCGACATCAGGATCTCGTCCGCACTCAGTTCCGGCGGGAAGTACGCGCCGGAAATCTGCGCATGGGCCAGGCTCGCGCCTTCGAGTGATGCATTACGGAAATCGATGCCACGCAAATCGGCAGAACGGAAGTAGGCGTCCCGGAAATCCACGCCATCGGCGTTCAGTTCACGCAAGTCGAGACCACGAAAGTCGCCACCAACCATGTCGATCGGGCCGTCGTTCGGGCGTTCCTTGTTGAAGCCTGTGATGTCGTCTTTGTGCAGCAAGGCATAAAGCGGGGTGTCGAGAAGTTTCGGCTGGCTCATGTCACATCACCTGTTGGTTTTATGACGCCAGTATAGTGCCACTATTTGACGGCCGTGAAGCAAGCGAGGGCTTCACGGCCGAAATAGTTTCTTACAGGCCTGGCAGGCGCTGGCGGATCTGTGCAACTACGGTGTCGAGGGTCCCGCTTTCATTGGTCTGTACGCGTTTGCTGCGCAGAATCTCTTCTGGCGTCAGCGCTTCGCGGCTGGCCTGCTGGGCCTCGATCACGGCCAGCGTGGCGTCGGAAGGATCCTTCTTGTCAGCCTGACGAATCGCCAGCCAGCTCTCGATCACGGCTTGCGGTGCGTTGCAGTCGAGAATCAGGAACGGCGTGCCGGTGGCTTCGGCGACTTGAGCGGCGTTGTCGCGTTGCTCGCGCTTGAGGTAGGTCGCATCGATCACTACCGGGAAACCGGCGTGCAGGATCACTCCGGCAATCTCATGCAGGCGGGCATAAGTGGCGGCGCTGGCGTCGGCACTGTAAATCCCGGCCTGCACGTCGTTGGCTACGGTCTGCTCACCGAACAGGCGCTTGCGCTCGACGTCGGAACGCAGGCGAATCGCGCCCAGCGCTTCGACCAGACGCATCGCCACGTGGCTCTTGCCGACAGCCGATACGCCGTGGGTGATGGCCATGAAGCGCGATGGAATGGTGCTGTAGCTTTCCGCCAGGTTGGCGTAGTTGCGGTACTGGCGCAGGGTGGTTGCGCGCTGCACCGGGGTGGCATCCGCCGGCATGCTGAACAGCGCGACTTTGGCGCGAACCAGTGCGCGGTAGGCTTTATAGAAGTTCAGCACTTCCAGGCCTTGATAGTCGCCGGTCAGCTCCAGGTACTGGCTGATGAAGCGGCGGGCGAGGGATTTCAGGCCACGGTCTTCCAGGTCCATCGCCAAGAAACCGGTGTCGGCCCAGACGTCAGTGAAGCGGAACGGTTCGTTGAACTCGATGCAGTCGAAGATCACCACTTTGCCATTGATGACAGTGGCGTTGCCCAGGTGGATGTCACCGTGGCATTCGCGAGTGAAACCCTCGGCCTTGCGCTGGGCGAACAGTGGTTTGAGGCGTTCGAAGCTGCTCTCAGCCCAGGCTTGCAGGGCTTCAAGTTGCAGCAGGTCGTTTTTGTCGCTGAGAAACGGCAGGATCTGTTCGAAGTTCTGGCGCACCGGGGCCATCACGCTGTCCGGGGTACCGGCCTCGTGTTCGGCCGGGACTTTTGGCGCACTGAGGTGGAATTTGGCGATCTGCTCGGCCATTTCATCAATGTGCTGGGTGGTCAACTCACCGTTGGCTTGCAGGGTGCTGAGCAGGCCGGTCTGCGGGAATTGACGCATCTTCAGCACATATTCGATCACCGGGCCGTCGCCACCCAGTTGTGGCGCCTCGACGCTGCCGGTCACCGGCAACACGTCCAGATACAAATCATCGGTCAGACGTTGGTTCAGACGCAGTTCTTCAGCGCAGAAATGTGCGCGCGACTCCAGGCCAGTGAAGTCGAGGAAGCCGAAATTCACCGGCTTCTTCACTTTATAAGCAAACGGGCCGGTGAGGATCACCCACGAGATATGGGTTTCGATGACCTGGAACCCTTCGACGGGGTGCGGGTAGAGGGCCGGGTTTTGCAGGGCAGCGATCAGGGACTGGCTCACGGGCGATCCTTCAGAGACTGGGAAATTCGAGGTCGCCATTATGGCCGCTCGCCAGCCTGACGCAAACCTCGGAGCGCTCCTGTTGAGGATGAATAAAGTGCGTATAATCCGCCGCCATGACTCGAACTCGATCCCCCCGTACCAAGAAAAAACCAGTCTCCAAGGGCCTCAGCCCATGGTTGAGCTGGGCCATTAAACTCAGTCTGGTCGGCCTTGTGGTGCTGGCCGGCTTCGCCGTTTACCTCGATGCCGTGGTGCAGGAGAAGTTCTCCGGCAAGCGCTGGACCATCCCGGCCAAGGTATACGCGCGTCCGCTTGAGCTGTTCGTCGGACAAAAGCTGAGCAAGGACGATTTCCTCACCGAACTCGATGCCCTGGGCTATCGCCGCGAAGCCGTGAGCAATGGCCCCGGCGCTGCCGCCGTCAACGGCAATACCGTTGATCTGAATACCCGCGGCTTCCAGTTCTATGAAGGCCTGGAAAAAGCCCAGCCAGTACGCGTGCGTTTCTCTGGCGACTATGTGGCCGAGCTCTCGGGGCTCAATGGCGGAAAATTGTCCGTGGTGCGGCTCGAGCCGCTGATGATCGGCGGCATCTACCCGAAAAACCTCGAAGACCGCATCCTGATCAAGCTCGATCAGGTGCCACCGTACCTGCTGGAAACCCTGGTAGCAGTGGAAGATCGCGACTATTACAGTCACTGGGGCGTGTCGCCGAAGTCGATTGCCCGGGCGATCTGGGTCAACACCTCTGGCGGCAAGATGACCCAGGGTGGCAGTACGCTGACCCAGCAACTGGTGAAGAACTTCTACCTCACCAACGAGCGCAGCCTGAGCCGCAAGCTCACCGAAGCGATGATGGCGATGCTGCTGGAGCTGCACTACGACAAGAAGGAAATTCTTGAGGCCTACCTCAACGAAGTCTTCGTCGGGCAGGACGGTCAGCGTGCGGTGCATGGCTTTGGTCTGGCCAGTCAGTTCTTCTTCGGTCAGCCACTGTCCGAGTTGAAACTGCATCAGGTAGCGTTGCTGGTCGGCATGGTCAAAGGTCCATCCTACTACAACCCGCGCCGCAACCCCGAGCGTGCGCTGGAGCGGCGTAACCTGGTGCTCGACGTGCTTGAGCAGCAAGGCGTGGCGACTGCCGAACAGGTCGAAGCGGCGAAGAAAATGCCACTGGGTGTGACCACGCGCGGCAAGCTTGCCGACAGCTCGTTCCCGGGCTTTATCGATCTGGTCAAACGCCAGTTGCGCGAAGACTATCGCGACGAGGACTTGACCGAAGAAGGCTTGCGGATCTTCACCAGTTTCGACCCGATTCTGCAGATGAAGGCCGAAGCGTCGGTGAATGACACCTTTAAACGCCTGGCTGGACGCAAGGGCTCCGATGACGTGGAAGCGGCGATGGTCGTGACCAACCCGGAAACCGGCGAAGTGCAGGCGATGATCGGCAGTCGTCAGGCCAGTTACGCCGGTTTCAACCGGGCGCTGGACGCCGTGCGGCCGATCGGTTCCCTGGTCAAGCCAGCGGTGTATCTGACCGCACTGGAAAAACCGAGCCGTTACACGCTGACCAGTTGGCTGTCGGATGATCCGCTGTCGATCAAAGGCGCGGACGGCCAGGTGTGGAAGCCACAGAACTACGACCGTCGCTCCCACGGCACAGTCTTCCTCTATCAAGGGCTGGCGCATTCGTACAACCTGTCGACCTCGCGCCTGGGTCTGGAAGTCGGTGTGCCGAATGTGCTCAAGACCCTTGCGCGTCTGGGCGTGACCCGGGAATTCCCGGCGTTCCCGTCGATGCTGCTCGGGGCTGGCGGCATGACCCCGATCGAAGTGGCGACCATGTATCAGACCCTCGCCAACGGTGGTTTCAATACGCCGATGCGCGGGATTCGCAGTGTGCTGACCGCCGATGGCGAACCACTCAAGCGTTATCCGTTCCAGATCGAGCAGCGTTTCGATCCGGCGTCCATCTACCTGATCCAGAACGCCATGCAGCGTGTGATGCGTGAAGGTACCGGCAGCTCGGTTTATAACGTGCTGCCAAAGACCCTGACGCTGGCCGGCAAGACCGGTACCAGTAACGATTCGCGTGACAGCTGGTTCGCCGGTTTCAGTCAGGATCTGCTGGCGGTGGTCTGGCTGGGTCGCGACGACAACGGCAAGACCCCGTTCACCGGGGCGACCGGTGCATTGCAGGTCTGGACCAGTTTCATGCGCAAAGCCGATCCGCTGCCGCTAGACATGCCGCAGCCGGACAACATTGTGCAGGCGTGGGTCGATTCGCGTACCGGGCAAGGCTCCGATGCCAACTGTCCGGGGGCGGTGCAGATGCCGTATATTCGCGGCAGCGAACCGCCACCCGGCGCCGCGTGTGCAAGCGAAACGCCTGCCTCGCCGGAGTCGGTGATGGATTGGGTCAAGGGCTGGATGAATTAAGCAAAGAGGGTTTCAAGTGAACAAGTGGTTGATTCCAGCGGTGACTGCCGTGGCTTTGCTCAGCGGCTGCTCTACCGTGCAGCGTGGTTCGATCCCGGTGGTGGACTCCGGCACAGCCGTATCCAACAGCGAACGGCTGTCGGCCAACGGCGGTTTCCGCAAGACGACGGTCAAACGCCCAGTCCAGGGCCAGGCGCAATCCCAGGCCATCCCGCAAGGCGATACCGGCGTGGTGGTGATGGTGCCGGGTGGCGGCGCCACAACATCGGCACCGATCAGCTCCTCGCCGATCGTTCCGGGCCCGGCTTCCGGCGGAATCACCGCAGGGCCGTACAACCCGTCGCCGGTCGAATCGGCACCGATCAACTCCGGCAGCTACAGCATGCCTTCGACGCCAAGCGGGATTCCTTCGGCCAGCAGTGGCGGTGGTCTGTCGGCGGACGAACAGCTCGATGGCCCGGTGCTCGCCTTGCTGACCACTGCGCAACAGCAGCAGGCCGGTGGCGACCTCAACGGTGCGTCTTCCAGTCTGGAGCGCGCTCAACGCGTTGCCCCGCGTGAACCGCAAGTGCTCTATCGTCTGGCGCAAGTACGCATGGCTCAAGGTGATGCGCCACAGGCCGAGCAGTTCGCCCGTCGTGCACTGACCATGGCCAACGGTCGTCCGGACTTGCAGGCCAACCTGTGGGAAATCATCGCGCAGTCCCGTGAGAAACAAGGCGATTCCGCCGGCGCAGCGCTGGCTCGTCAGAAGGCCAAGGTTTCGCTGTGATGGATTCCCGTTTCCCGAAAATCGCCGATCAGTTGCTGCTGATCGAGCGTGAACTGCGCGCGCAGGGTTGGTGGGATGACGTTCAGCCATCGGCCGAAGCCCTGAGCAGTGTCGAACCGTTTTCGGTCGACACGCTGGATTTCGAGCAATGGCTGCAATGGATCTTCCTGCCGCGGATGAAGATGATCCTTGAGCAGGATCTGCCGTTGCCCAACGCCTCGGGCATTCAGGAAATGGCTGAAATGGTCTTCGCCCAGCGCAATCTGCAGGGCAAGGATCGACAGCTGCAGGTGCTGCTCAAAGAGTTTGACCTGCTGATCACCGCTTCCCGCTAGAGCCGATCCCCTGTAGGAGCTGCCGAAGGCTGCGATCTTTTGATCTTGCTTTCAAAGATCAAAAGATCGTCCGATCGCGGCCCGAGCCTGCGGCAGCTCCTACAGGTGACTATTCGCAGTTCTGCGCAATCTGCTTCTGCGCTTCGACAATGCGCTCCTGCCGCTGCGCATCATCCAGCCGCCGTAATTGTCCTTCCACTTCCTCCCTCAACCGCGGATTGTTCTGCAATTGCGCCAGGTTCGTCCGTGCCTGTTCGCAAAATGCCTTGAGCTGCGCCTGCTGCTCCGCCACCTGTTTCTTCACCTTGTCGTCGATGGCTTTCTGATCGCCCAGCGCACCACTGCCAGGCATGGCGGCAGGTTTCGTTGGGGGCGAGGAGGGCGTCTGCACAGTCGTCGCCGGCAGCCCTTGCGGTGGCTGCGCATCGAAGTGCGTGACGCCCTGGGCATCTACCCATTTGTAGATTTGAGCGGCCGAGCACCAGGGGCTGAGGCCGATCAGCAGAGTTAACAGAAGCGTTCGCATGCTGATTCCTTGGCAAAATTGCGCAATTGACGCTAACAGAGTAGCTGTTTTCAGGTTTTTTCTTGCGTTCTCATGTGCTTACCCACAATTAAGCACATTGACGGCTTGACTTGGAGAGGGCGAAACAGAAGAATCCAAAGTCCGCTGTAGAGGGACTGCCAGAAGCAGACCCACTCGGTAGATCATGAGGCGCATATCCGCGTCGACCTGTTACACCCGCAACGCGTTACCTCGCGCTGGGTGGGAAAGGCCCGCAACACTTGGGACGATCCCAATACTTGCTCAGTCAGTGCTGACGTAGTCGGCGACCACCGTCGCTCATGCTCTGCCGAGAAGTAAACCTATTAAGACCCGCCCCTTTTGTGTGGACGGTATTCTGGCGTTTTAGAGGTGAACAACGTGGAGCTTTTATCTGGCGGTGAGATGCTCGTCCGCTTCTTGCGTGACGAAGGCGTCAAATATATCTACGGGTACCCGGGTGGTGCTCTTCTTCATGTTTACGATGCCCTGTTCAAAGAACCGGAAGTGACCCACATCCTGGTTCGTCACGAACAAGCGGCCACCCATATGGCTGACGGTTACGCCCGTGCCACCGGTAAAGCCGGCGTGGTATTGGTGACATCAGGTCCTGGCGCCACAAACGCCATCACCGGTATCGCCACCGCCTATATGGATTCGATTCCAATGGTGATCATTTCCGGTCAGGTGCCAAGCACCATGGTCGGCACCGACGCGTTCCAGGAAACCGACATGATCGGTATCTCCCGGCCGATCGTGAAGCACAGCTTCATGATCAAGCACGCCTCGGAAATCCCGGAAGTCATGAAGAAGGCCTTCTACCTGGCGCAGTCCGGTCGTCCGGGCCCGGTCGTGGTCGATATCCCGAAAGACATGACCAACCCGGCCGAGAAGTTCGAATACATCTTCCCGAAAAAAGCCAAGCTGCGTTCCTACAGCCCGGCCGTCCGCGGTCACTCCGGGCAAATCCGCAAGGCGGCAGAAATGCTCCTGGCAGCCAAACGCCCAGTGCTCTATTCCGGTGGCGGCGTGATCCTCGGCAACGGTTCCGCACCGCTGACCGAACTGGCGAAAATGCTCAACCTGCCAGTGACCAACACCTTGATGGGCCTGGGCGGTTTCCCTGGCACCGACCGGCAGTTCATCGGCATGCTCGGCATGCACGGCAGCTACACCGCCAACCTGGCGATGCACCATGCCGACGTGATCCTGGCTGTCGGCGCGCGTTTCGATGACCGTGTGATCAACGGCGCGGCGAAGTTCTGCCCGAACGCCAAGATCATCCACATCGACATCGACCCGGCTTCGATCTCCAAGACCATCAAGGCCGACGTGCCAATCGTTGGCCCGGTGGAGAGCGTCCTGACCGAAATGGTCGCGATCCTCAAGGAAATCGGCGAGACCCCGAACAAGGAGTCCGTTGCCAGTTGGTGGAAGCAAGTCGATGAGTGGCGCGGTGATCGCGGCCTGTTCCCATATGAAAAGGGCGACGGCAGCCTGATCAAGCCACAGACCGTGATCGAGACCCTGTGCGAAGTGACCAAAGGCGATGCCTTCATCACTTCCGACGTGGGCCAGCACCAGATGTTCGCGGCGCAGTACTACACGTTCAACAAGCCGAACCGCTGGATCAACTCCGGTGGTCTGGGCACCATGGGCTTCGGTTTCCCGGCGGCCATGGGCATCAAGTTGAGCTTCCCGGATGACGACGTTGCCTGCGTCACCGGTGAAGGCAGCATCCAGATGAACATCCAGGAGCTGTCGACCTGCCTGCAATATGGCTTGCCGGTGAAAATCGTCATCCTGAACAACGGTGTTCTGGGGATGGTTCGTCAGTGGCAGGACATGAGCTATGGCAGCCGCCACTCGCACTCTTATATGGAGTCGCTGCCTGACTTCGTCAAACTGGCTGAGGCCTACGGTCACGTCGGCGTGCGCATCACCGATTCGAAAGACTTGAAGTCGAAGATGGAAGAGGCGTTCGCCATGAAAGATCGTCTGGTGGTGATCGATATTTCGGTCGATACCAGCGAGCACGTCTATCCGATGCAGATCAAAGACGGCTCCATGCGCGATATGTGGCTGAGCAAGACGGAGCGTACTTAATCATGCGGCACATTATTTCCCTGCTTCTGGAAAACGAACCCGGCGCTTTGTCTCGCGTAGTCGGCCTGTTCTCGCAGCGCAACTACAACATTGAAAGCCTGACGGTGGCGCCAACCGAAGACCCGACTCTGTCGCGTCTGACGCTGACCACTGTTGGCCACGATGAAATCATCGAGCAGATCACCAAAAACCTGAACAAGCTGATCGAAGTGGTCAAGCTGGTGGACCTGTCGGAAAGCGCTCACATCGAGCGCGAGCTGATGCTGGTCAAGGTCAAGGCCACTGGCGCCCAGCGCGCCGAGATCAAACGCACCACCGATATTTACCGTGGACAGATCGTCGACGTCAGCGCCAGCGTGTATACCGTTCAACTGACCGGTACCAGCGACAAGCTCGACAGCTTCATTCAGTCCATCGGCACCGCATCGATTCTGGAAACCGTCCGTAGCGGCGTGACCGGCATTGCCCGCGGCGACAAAGTACTCAGCATCTAAACCAAATTAGCGAATGGCCTGAACGGCCTGGATATATAGGGGAAATTCATGAAAGTTTTCTACGATAAAGACTGCGACCTGTCGATCATCCAGGGCAAGAAAGTTGCCATCATCGGTTACGGTTCCCAGGGCCACGCCCAAGCGTGCAACCTGAAAGATTCCGGTGTCGACGTAACCGTCGGTCTGCGTAAAGGTTCGGCTACCGTTGCCAAAGCCGAAGCTCACGGCCTGAAAGTGACCGACGTGGCCGCCGCTGTTGCCGGCGCCGACCTGGTCATGATCCTGACCCCGGACGAATTCCAGTCCCAGCTGTACAAGAACGAAATCGAGCCGAACATCAAGAAAGGCGCCACCCTGGCCTTCTCCCACGGTTTCGCGATCCACTACAACCAGGTTGTTCCGCGTGCCGACCTCGACGTGATCATGATCGCGCCGAAAGCGCCGGGTCACACCGTGCGTTCCGAGTTCGTGAAGGGCGGCGGTATCCCTGACCTGATCGCGATCTACCAGGACGCTTCGGGCAACGCCAAAAACGTTGCACTGTCCTACGCAGCTGGCGTGGGTGGCGGTCGTACCGGCATCATCGAAACCACCTTCAAGGACGAGACCGAAACCGACCTGTTCGGCGAACAAGCCGTACTGTGCGGCGGTACCGTTGAGCTGGTGAAAGCCGGTTTCGAAACTCTGGTTGAAGCTGGCTACGCGCCGGAAATGGCCTACTTCGAGTGCCTGCACGAACTGAAGCTGATCGTTGACCTCATGTACGAAGGCGGTATCGCCAACATGAACTACTCGATCTCCAACAACGCTGAATACGGCGAGTACGTGACCGGCCCGGAAGTGATCAACGCCGAATCCCGTCAGGCCATGCGCAACGCCCTGAAACGTATTCAGGACGGCGAATACGCCAAAATGTTCATCAGCGAAGGCGCGACCGGCTACCCTTCGATGACCGCCAAGCGTCGTAACAACGCCGCTCACGGTATCGAAATCATCGGCGAGCAACTGCGCTCCATGATGCCGTGGATCGGTGCCAACAAGATCGTCGACAAAGCCAAAAACTAAGTCGTCATCCTTGTACGAAAAACGCGGCCTCGGCCGCGTTTTTTCGTTTGAAACCGATGGTTCTGGTATAAAGCTGCATCGTTTGTGGCCGAACCGTCGTCACAGGCACCTGTCGAAACTTTCCAAACCGTTGCAAGGTAATGTCCATGAGCGAACGTCCCGAAGAGCCGAACCAGGCTTCTGACGCCGAAAGCCTGCTGCCCATCGATGAACATGTCGAGGAAGGGCACGACGCAGAAGGTCGTAAAGTCCGGCATCGTGGTATCTATCTGCTGCCGAATCTGTTCACCACTGCGAACCTGTTCGCAGGGTTTTATTCCATCATCAACTCGATGAGTGCCCAGGCTGCCTTGAGCGCCGGTGACTCTGCGAATGCGAGCAAGTATTTCGCCTTCGCCGCGATCGCGATTTTTGTGGCCATGGTGCTCGATGGTCTTGATGGCCGTGTAGCGCGCATGACCAATACGCAAAGTGCCTTCGGCGCCGAGTATGACTCGTTGTCGGACATGGTCGCGTTCGGTGTAGCGCCGGCGCTGCTGGCCTTTGGCTGGGCATTGGGCGACATGGGCAAGGTCGGCTGGATGGTCGCCTTCATCTATGTAGCCGGCGCGGCATTGCGTCTGGCGCGTTTCAATACCCAGGTCGGTACGGCTGACAAGCGATACTTCATCGGCCTGGCCAGCCCGGCAGCTGCCGGCGTGGTCGCAGGCATCGTCTGGGCGTTCAGCGATTACGGCATTCAGGGTTCGAAGATGTCGTTCCTGGTCGCCTTGATGGTGGCGGCTGCCGGCATGTTGATGGTCAGCAACATCAAGTACAACAGCTTCAAGGAGCTGGACTTGAAGGGGCGCGTGCCGTTCGTGGCGATCCTCGCCGTGGTGCTGGTGTTCGCCGTGGTGTTCAGCGATCCACCGCGAATTCTACTGCTGGTGTTCCTCGGTTACGCCGCTTCCGGCCCTGTGCAATATCTGTTGCGTCTTCGTCGTCACAAAAACGCCGAGTGATGTAATTTCCCGCATACTCCGCAGTCTATGGGTGCATCTGTCCTCCAAAGCTGCGGAGTTGCCATGCTGATCAAAATCCCCAAAGCGTCCGACTGCCATGAGTCGGATGTCACGCCTGAATCCATTTATCTTTCTCGTCGCCAATTGCTCGGAGCTACCGCGGCCGGTATCGCCGTGAGCAGCCTGCCGCGTTGGGCCAGTGCCGGGGATGCGGCGCGTTATGCCGATGTCGAGCCGGGCAAGACGCCTGCCTGGTTTGCCGAGAAGCTTCCTTCTACCAAGTGGGGCGCCGTCAACGCCAAGGACGAGGCGATCACGCCTTATAAAGACGCGACCCATTACAACAACTTCTATGAGTTCGGCACCGACAAGGGTGATCCGGCCGCCAATGCCGGTTCGCTGAAAACCGAGCCGTGGAGCGTTGTCGTCGACGGGGAGGTGGGTAAGCCAGGGCGTTACGCGCTGGAAGACCTCATGAAGCCGTACCAGTTGGAGGAGCGTATCTATCGCCTTCGCTGTGTTGAAGCGTGGTCGATGGTCATCCCGTGGATTGGCTTTCCGATTTCTGCACTACTCAAGCAGGTCGAACCGACCTCTAAAGCCAAATACATTCGCTTCGAAACCCTGCAGGATCCCAAGAGCATGCCAGGGCAGCGCTCGGGTTTTGCCCTGATCGACTGGCCTTATGTAGAAGGCTTGCGCCTGGATGAGGCGATGAATCCCTTGGCGATTCTGGCGGTAGGCATGTATGGCCGCGAGTTGCCGAATCAGAACGGTGCGCCGCTGCGTCTGGTGGTGCCGTGGAAGTACGGCTTCAAGAGTGTGAAGTCCATCGTGCGTATCAGTCTGGTCAGCGAGCAACCGAAAACTACCTGGCAGAGCATCGCGGCTGATGAATACGGGTTTTATGCCAACGTGAATCCGACGGTCGATCATCCGCGCTGGACTCAGGCGCGGGAACGGCGTCTGCCGAACAGTCTGTTCAAGCCGAATGTGCGTGATACACAGATGTTCAACGGCTACGCGGATGAAGTCGCTTCTTTATATACAGGGCTCGATCTGCGGAAGAACTACTGATGCGATATCCGTTCTGGCGTGTAGGCGTTTTTATCGCTGCGGCGATTTGGCCATTGCTTTGGTTTTATCAGGCGTTCGCCGATTTGCTCGGGCCGGATCCTGGCAAAGTCCTGGTTGATCGATTGGGGCTGGGGACGCTGGTATTGCTGCTGATCACTTTGAGCATGACGCCGTTGCAGAAATTGACGGGGTGGGCGGGCTGGATTGCTGTGCGCCGTCAGTTGGGACTTTGGTGTTTTGCCTATGTGGGTCTGCATTTGTTCAGCTATATGGCGTTTATCCTCGGCTTCGACTGGTCGCAGTTGGGCGTGGAGTTGCGTAAGCGGCCATACATTATTGTCGGCACACTGGGTTTTCTCGGGTTGTTGGCGTTGGCAGTAACCTCTAATCGCTACAGCCAGCGTCGTTTAGGTGTGCGCTGGAAGAAACTGCATCGGTTGGTATACGTGATTCTGGGGCTGGGATTGCTTCATATGTTGTGGATCGTGCGTGCTGATCTCAAGGAGTGGGCGATCTATGCCTTTATAGGTGCAGTGCTTTTACTGCTGCGTGTGCCTGCCGTTGCCCGTCGAATCCCGCGTTTATTGGCTAAAAAGCAGGTTTTGCAATAAAACTGAAATTAACGGTTGACGGCAGATTCAGGAGGTCTATAATTCGCCCCACTTCCGGCGCAGTCGAAACGGAAAACTCCTTGAGATTCAATGAGTTACGCAGTTTTCGGCAGCGCTTGCTTCAGTTCATCGAAGCCTGGAAGGAGTTGAAAGAGCGGTGATGTTTGGCTCTTTTGACGGTTCGATCTTCTCGGTCGAAAGCGGAGGAAAAGAGGTGTTGACAGCAGCGTGTAACGCTGTAGAATTCGCCTCCCGCTAACGAGAGATCGGAAGCGCAAGTGGTTGAAGTTGTTGAAGAAATCTTCGAAAACTTCTGAAAATAATCACTTGACAGCAAATGAGGCTGCTGTAGAATGCGCGCCTCGGTTGAGACGAAAGATCTTAACCAACCGCTCTTTAACAACTGAATCAAGCAATTCGTGTGGGTGCTTGTGGAGTCAGACTGATAGTCAACAAGATTATCAGCATCACAAGTTACTCCGCGAGAAATCAAAGATGTAACCAACGATTGCTGAGCCAAGTTTAGGGTTTCTTAAAAACCCAAAGATGTTTGAACTGAAGAGTTTGATCATGGCTCAGATTGAACGCTGGCGGCAGGCCTAACACATGCAAGTCGAGCGGATGAAAGGAGCTTGCTCCTGGATTCAGCGGCGGACGGGTGAGTAATGCCTAGGAATCTGCCTGGTAGTGGGGGACAACGTTTCGAAAGGAACGCTAATACCGCATACGTCCTACGGGAGAAAGCAGGGGACCTTCGGGCCTTGCGCTATCAGATGAGCCTAGGTCGGATTAGCTAGTTGGTGAGGTAATGGCTCACCAAGGCGACGATCCGTAACTGGTCTGAGAGGATGATCAGTCACACTGGAACTGAGACACGGTCCAGACTCCTACGGGAGGCAGCAGTGGGGAATATTGGACAATGGGCGAAAGCCTGATCCAGCCATGCCGCGTGTGTGAAGAAGGTCTTCGGATTGTAAAGCACTTTAAGTTGGGAGGAAGGGTTGTAGATTAATACTCTGCAATTTTGACGTTACCGACAGAATAAGCACCGGCTAACTCTGTGCCAGCAGCCGCGGTAATACAGAGGGTGCAAGCGTTAATCGGAATTACTGGGCGTAAAGCGCGCGTAGGTGGTTTGTTAAGTTGGATGTGAAATCCCCGGGCTCAACCTGGGAACTGCATCCAAAACTGGCAAGCTAGAGTATGGTAGAGGGTGGTGGAATTTCCTGTGTAGCGGTGAAATGCGTAGATATAGGAAGGAACACCAGTGGCGAAGGCGACCACCTGGACTGATACTGACACTGAGGTGCGAAAGCGTGGGGAGCAAACAGGATTAGATACCCTGGTAGTCCACGCCGTAAACGATGTCAACTAGCCGTTGGGAGCCTTGAGCTCTTAGTGGCGCAGCTAACGCATTAAGTTGACCGCCTGGGGAGTACGGCCGCAAGGTTAAAACTCAAATGAATTGACGGGGGCCCGCACAAGCGGTGGAGCATGTGGTTTAATTCGAAGCAACGCGAAGAACCTTACCAGGCCTTGACATCCAATGAACTTTCCAGAGATGGATTGGTGCCTTCGGGAACATTGAGACAGGTGCTGCATGGCTGTCGTCAGCTCGTGTCGTGAGATGTTGGGTTAAGTCCCGTAACGAGCGCAACCCTTGTCCTTAGTTACCAGCACGTTATGGTGGGCACTCTAAGGAGACTGCCGGTGACAAACCGGAGGAAGGTGGGGATGACGTCAAGTCATCATGGCCCTTACGGCCTGGGCTACACACGTGCTACAATGGTCGGTACAGAGGGTTGCCAAGCCGCGAGGTGGAGCTAATCCCACAAAACCGATCGTAGTCCGGATCGCAGTCTGCAACTCGACTGCGTGAAGTCGGAATCGCTAGTAATCGCGAATCAGAATGTCGCGGTGAATACGTTCCCGGGCCTTGTACACACCGCCCGTCACACCATGGGAGTGGGTTGCACCAGAAGTAGCTAGTCTAACCTTCGGGAGGACGGTTACCACGGTGTGATTCATGACTGGGGTGAAGTCGTAACAAGGTAGCCGTAGGGGAACCTGCGGCTGGATCACCTCCTTAATCGACGACATCAGCTGCTCCATAAGTTCCCACACGAATTGCTTGATTCATTGAAGAAGACGATAGAAGCAGCCCGAAATTGGGTCTGTAGCTCAGTTGGTTAGAGCGCACCCCTGATAAGGGTGAGGTCGGCAGTTCGAATCTGCCCAGACCCACCAATTTTTGTGTGGGAAACCTGTAGAAATACGGGGCCATAGCTCAGCTGGGAGAGCGCCTGCCTTGCACGCAGGAGGTCAGCGGTTCGATCCCGCTTGGCTCCACCACCACTGCTTCTGAAGTTTGAAAGCTTAGAAATGAGCATTCCATCGCTGTGATGGTGAATGCTGATTTCTAGTCTTTTGATTAGATCGTTCTTTAAAAATTTGGGTATGTGATAGAAAGATAGACTGAACGTTACTTTCACTGGTAACGGATCAGGCTAAGGTAAAATTTGTGAGTGACTCTTAAGAGTTTTGCGAATTTTCGGCGAATGTCGTCTTCACAGTATAACCAGATTGCTTGGGGTTATATGGTCAAGTGAAGAAGCGCATACGGTGGATGCCTTGGCAGTCAGAGGCGATGAAAGACGTGGTAGCCTGCGAAAAGCTTCGGGGAGTCGGCAAACAGACTTTGATCCGGAGATGTCTGAATGGGGGAACCCAGCCATCATAAGATGGTTATCTTGTACTGAATACATAGGTGCAAGAGGCGAACCAGGGGAACTGAAACATCTAAGTACCCTGAGGAAAAGAAATCAACCGAGATTCCCTTAGTAGTGGCGAGCGAACGGGGACTAGCCCTTAAGTGGCTTTGAGATTAGCGGAACGCTCTGGAAAGTGCGGCCATAGTGGGTGATAGCCCTGTACGCGAAAGTCTCTTAGTCATGAAATCGAGTAGGACGGAGCACGAGAAACTTTGTCTGAATATGGGGGGACCATCCTCCAAGGCTAAATACTACTGACTGACCGATAGTGAACTAGTACCGTGAGGGAAAGGCGAAAAGAACCCCGGAGAGGGGAGTGAAATAGATCCTGAAACCGTATGCGTACAAGCAGTGGGAGCCCACTTTGTTGGGTGACTGCGTACCTTTTGTATAATGGGTCAGCGACTTATTTTCAGTGGCGAGCTTAACCGAATAGGGGAGGCGTAGCGAAAGCGAGTCTTAATAGGGCGTCTAGTCGCTGGGAATAGACCCGAAACCGGGCGATCTATCCATGGGCAGGTTGAAGGTTAGGTAACACTGACTGGAGGACCGAACCGACTACCGTTGAAAAGTTAGCGGATGACCTGTGGATCGGAGTGAAAGGCTAATCAAGCTCGGAGATAGCTGGTTCTCCTCGAAAGCTATTTAGGTAGCGCCTCATGTATCACTGTAGGGGGTAGAGCACTGTTTCGGCTAGGGGGTCATCCCGACTTACCAAACCGATGCAAACTCCGAATACCTACAAGTGCCGAGCATGGGAGACACACGGCGGGTGCTAACGTCCGTCGTGAAAAGGGAAACAACCCAGACCGTCAGCTAAGGTCCCAAAGTTATGGTTAAGTGGGAAACGATGTGGGAAGGCTTAGACAGCTAGGAGGTTGGCTTAGAAGCAGCCACCCTTTAAAGAAAGCGTAATAGCTCACTAGTCGAGTCGGCCTGCGCGGAAGATGTAACGGGGCTCAAACCATACACCGAAGCTACGGGTATCACGCAAGTGATGCGGTAGAGGAGCGTTCTGTAAGCCTGTGAAGGTGAGTTGAGAAGCTTGCTGGAGGTATCAGAAGTGCGAATGCTGACATGAGTAACGACAATGGGTGTGAAAAACACCCACGCCGAAAGACCAAGGTTTCCTGCGCAACGTTAATCGACGCAGGGTTAGTCGGTCCCTAAGGCGAGGCTGAAAAGCGTAGTCGATGGAAAACAGGTTAATATTCCTGTACTTCTGGTTATTGCGATGGAGGGACGGAGAAGGCTAGGCCAGCTTGGCGTTGGTTGTCCAAGTTTAAGGTGGTAGGCTGAGATCTTAGGTAAATCCGGGATCTTAAGGCCGAGAGCTGATGACGAGTTACCTTTTAGGTGACGAAGTGGTTGATGCCATGCTTCCAAGAAAAGCTTCTAAGCTTCAGATAACCAGGAACCGTACCCCAAACCGACACAGGTGGTTGGGTAGAGAATACCAAGGCGCTTGAGAGAACTCGGGTGAAGGAACTAGGCAAAATGGCACCGTAACTTCGGGAGAAGGTGCGCCGGTGAGGGTGAAGGACTTGCTCCGTAAGCTCATGCCGGTCGAAGATACCAGGCCGCTGCGACTGTTTATTAAAAACACAGCACTCTGCAAACACGAAAGTGGACGTATAGGGTGTGACGCCTGCCCGGTGCCGGAAGGTTAATTGATGGGGTTAGCTAACGCGAAGCTCTTGATCGAAGCCCCGGTAAACGGCGGCCGTAACTATAACGGTCCTAAGGTAGCGAAATTCCTTGTCGGGTAAGTTCCGACCTGCACGAATGGCGTAACGATGGCGGCGCTGTCTCCACCCGAGACTCAGTGAAATTGAAATCGCTGTGAAGATGCAGTGTATCCGCGGCTAGACGGAAAGACCCCGTGAACCTTTACTATAGCTTTGCACTGGACTTTGAATTTGCTTGTGTAGGATAGGTGGGAGGCTTTGAAGCGTGGACGCCAGTTCGCGTGGAGCCATCCTTGAAATACCACCCTGGCAACTTTGAGGTTCTAACTCAGGTCCGTTATCCGGATCGAGGACAGTGTATGGTGGGTAGTTTGACTGGGGCGGTCTCCTCCTAAAGAGTAACGGAGGAGTACGAAGGTGCGCTCAGACCGGTCGGAAATCGGTCGTAGAGTATAAAGGCAAAAGCGCGCTTGACTGCGAGACAGACACGTCGAGCAGGTACGAAAGTAGGTCTTAGTGATCCGGTGGTTCTGTATGGAAGGGCCATCGCTCAACGGATAAAAGGTACTCCGGGGATAACAGGCTGATACCGCCCAAGAGTTCATATCGACGGCGGTGTTTGGCACCTCGATGTCGGCTCATCACATCCTGGGGCTGAAGCCGGTCCCAAGGGTATGGCTGTTCGCCATTTAAAGTGGTACGCGAGCTGGGTTTAGAACGTCGTGAGACAGTTCGGTCCCTATCTGCCGTGGACGTTTGAGATTTGAGAGGGGCTGCTCCTAGTACGAGAGGACCGGAGTGGACGAACCTCTGGTGTTCCGGTTGTCACGCCAGTGGCATTGCCGGGTAGCTATGTTCGGGAAAGATAACCGCTGAAAGCATCTAAGCGGGAAACTTGCCTCAAGATGAGATCTCACTGGAACCTTGAGTTCCCTGAAGGGCCGTCGAAGACTACGACGTTGATAGGTTGGGTGTGTAAGCGCTGTGAGGCGTTGAGCTAACCAATACTAATTGCCCGTGAGGCTTGACCATATAACACCCAAGCAATCTGCATGCTCGAAAGAGACCAGATTGCGGTGTGTGAAGACGCAATGAACCGAAAGTTCGCGATGCTCACAAAACACCTGTATCACATACCCGATTTGCTGAAGCGAGGCCAACCGGTCACGAGTCAGTACCCGAATTTCTTGACGACCATAGAGCGTTGGAACCACCTGATCCCATCCCGAACTCAGAAGTGAAACG
The DNA here is from genome assembly GCF_004683905.1 of Pseudomonas fluorescens. Classification (NCBI taxonomy): domain Bacteria; kingdom Pseudomonadati; phylum Pseudomonadota; class Gammaproteobacteria; order Pseudomonadales; family Pseudomonadaceae; genus Pseudomonas; species Pseudomonas fluorescens. The sequence continues at coordinate 5,110,658 of NZ_CP038438.1, read as the reverse complement.
ATGCATCGCCGATGGTAGTGTGGGGTTTCCCCATGTGAGAGTAGGTCATCGTCAAGATTAAATTCCGAAACCCCAATTGCGAAAGCAGTTGGGGTTTTGTTTTGCCCGCAGGAAAGTATTTTTACTTAGGCAGCGAACAATTTTGCACAGTTATTTTCGAATCAGAACACTAGAATAACCCCCCATCTTCTTCGGAGCCAGAGCCTTTATGTCAAATCCGGTTGACGCCCAAGGGCTGTCAGATTTACCGCTGGAAGACTTGGTGGCCTGTCATGAGTGCGACCTGCTGATGCGCAAGCCCAAGCTTGCCCATGGCGAGAAAGCACTCTGCCCGCGCTGCGGTTACGAGTTGTACGCCCATCGCCATAATGTGGTGCAGCGCAGCCTTGCCTTGGTGATCGCAGCATTATTGCTGTACATCCCGGCAAACTTTTTACCCATCATGCAACTCAATATCCTCGGACAATCTTCGCAGGATACGGTCTGGAGCGGCGTGCTCGGCTTGTTCAATACGGACATGCAGGGCGTTTCGATCGTTGTATTCCTGTGCAGTATGGCTATTCCGTTGCTGAAGTTGCTGTGCCAGTTATTCGTTTTGCTGACGATTCGATTCAACGTCGGACGCAGTTACGGCTTATTGCTCTACCGCATTTATCACCACCTCAAAGACTGGGGAATGCTCGAGGTTTACCTCATGGGCGTCCTCGTGGCGATCGTCAAACTGGCGGACATGGCGGCCATCACCGTCGGCCTCGGTCTGGCGTGTTTCATCGGTTTGTTGTTGGTTCAGGTCTGGCTGGAAGTGGTGATGTCACCGCATCAGATCTGGCAGGCGTTATCAGGAGAGGATGCCCATGCGGGCGATTGATGCGGGCATTCTGATCTGTACCGAATGCCATGAATTGAACAAACGGGATGCGGACACCGACGAGCAGACCTGCACCCGCTGCGGTGCGCTGGTTCACGCTCGTCGTCCGAACAGTCTGGCCCGAACCTGGGCCCTGCTGATCACGGCTGCGATCATCTATATCCCGGCCAATGTGTTGCCGATCATGACGGTCAGTTCGCTGGGGCAGGGCGACCCGAGCACCATCATGTCCGGCGTGATCCAGTTGGTGCAGCACGGCATGATCCCGATTGCCGCCGTGGTGTTCATCGCCAGTATTCTGGTGCCGACCTTCAAACTGGTGGGCATCGCACTGCTGCTGTTTTCGGTGCAGCGACGTCAGCCGTTGTCCGCGCGGCAGCGGATTTGGATGTACCGCTTCATCGAGTTCATCGGTCGTTGGTCGATGCTCGACATCTTTGTGATCGCCATTCTGGTGGCGGTCGTCAACTTCGGCCGGCTTGCCAGTGTCGAAGCCAACCTTGGCGCCATCGCCTTCGCCAGTGTGGTGATTCTGACGATGCTTGCCGCAGTAACTTTCGATCCCCGACTGATTTGGGATAACACGGAGTCGGACGACGACCATGACTGATTTGCCTGTAGCGAAAACCCGACCGGCCTCGAACTGGTCTGCCATTTGGGTACTGCCTCTGATTGCCCTGATCATCGGTGGCTGGCTCGGCTGGCGTGCCTATAACGAAACCGGCATCGAGATTCAGGTGCGTTTCGAAAGCGGTGAAGGCATCCAGGCCAACAAGACCGAAGTGGTCTACAAGGGCATGCCGGTGGGTAAGGTGAAGACGCTCAAGCTTGATGACGAGGGCAACTCCAAAGGGGTGATTGCCACCGTCGAGATGAACAAGGACGTCGAGCAGTACCTCAAGACCAGCACGCGTTTCTGGCTGGTGAAACCGAGCGTGACCCTGGCCGGCATCACCGGTCTGGAAACCCTGGTTTCAGGTAACTACGTGGCCATCAGTCCCGGTGAAGGCGAGCCGACCCGCAAGTTCAAGGCGCTGGCCGAGGAGCCGCCGCTATCGGACTCCAAGCCCGGCCTGCACCTGACGATCAAGGCCGATCGCCTCGGTTCGCTGAACCGCGGCAGTCCGGTGTTCTACAAGCAGATCAAAGTCGGTCAGATCAAAAGCTACGTGCTGTCTGAAGACCAGAGCACCGTTGAGCTCAAAGTGTTCATCGAGCCGACCTACGCCAAACTGGTGCGCAAACACACGCGTTTCTGGAATGCCAGCGGCATCAGCATCGACGCCAACCTGTCCGGGGTGAAAGTACGCAGCGAGTCTCTGGCGAGCATCGTCGCCGGCGGCATCGCCTTCGCCACACCAGAGAATCGCAAGGACAGTCCGCCCACCGATCCAAGCCTGCCGTTCCGTCTCTATGAGGACTTCGACGCCGCCGCTGCCGGTATTCGGGTCAAGGTCAAACTCAGTGACTTCGAAGGCTTGCAGGCCGGCCGTACGCCGGTGATGTACAAGGGCATTCAGGTCGGCAACATGAAAGCGTTGAAAATCGATCCGGATCTGAACAGCGCCACGGCCGAGCTGACGCTGGATCCTCTGGCCGAAGACTATCTGGTCGAAGGCACGCAGTTCTGGGTGGTCAAACCGTCGATTTCCCTGGCCGGTATCACCGGACTCGAAGCGTTGGTGAAAGGTAACTACATTGCCGTGCGTCCGGGCGACAAAGGTGCCGCGCCGAAACGCGAATTCGAGGCGCGGCCAAAAGCGCCGCCGCTGGATCTGCGTTCGCCGGGTCTGCATCTGGTGCTGTTCACCGATGTTCTCGGTTCGATCGAAGTCGGCAGTCCGATTCTGTACAAACAGGTCAAGGTCGGTTCGGTACAGAGCTATCAGTTCTCCAAGACCAAAAAGCAAATCGTCATTGGCGTGCATATCGAGAAGGAATACGAAAGCCTGGTCAACGCGTCGACACGCTTCTGGAATGTCAGCGGCATCACCCTCACCGGTGGTCTTACGGGTGGTATTCAAGTGAAGAGCGAGTCCTTGCAGACGTTGATGGCCGGCGGTATCGCTTTCGAAACACCGCAAGCCAAAGCGCCGCTGCAAAAGCGTATTCCGCGCTTCCGTCTGTTCGCCAACCATGACGAGGCCAACCAGAAAGGCACGCTGGTGACGATCAAGGTCGACCGCGCCGATGGTTTGCGTCCGGGCACACCGATTCGTTTCAAAGGCCTGGATGTCGGCAAGATTGAAGACGTCGATCTGACCGACGATCTGCAAGCCGTGATGATTACCGCGCGGATCACCGAAGTGCCGGAGCGCATTGCGCGGGTCGGCAGTCAGTTCTGGGTGGTCAAGCCGGAGTTGGGGTTGATCAAGAACCAGAACCTGGAAACCCTGGTCACCGGGCAGTATGTGGAAGTGCAGCCGGCGGCGAAAAATCTCGGCCCGCAGAAGAACTTCGTTGCGCTGGCCAGTCCGCCGGAAGTGAGCAAGCAGGAGGCTGGCTTGAGTCTGGTGTTGAGCGCCGCGCGCCGTGGCTCGCTGAAACCGGGCGTACCCGTGACCTACCGCGAAATCACCGTGGGCAAGGTCACCGGTTACGAACTGGGCCAGACGGCTGACCGGGTGTTGGTGCACATTTTGATCGAGCCGAAATACGCGCCGTTGGTGCGCAGTGGCAGCCGATTCTGGAACACCAGCGGCGTTGGTTTCGACATCGGCTTGTTCAATGGTCTGACGGTGCGCACGGAGTCGCTGGAGACGGCGATTCAGGGTGGTATCGCCTTCGCTACGCCGGACGGTGAGCGCATGGGCACCCCGGCACGGGCTGAGCAGACGTTCCCGTTGTTCGACAAGTTCGAAGATGAGTGGCTGACCTGGGCGCCGAAGATTTCGCTCGGTAAATAACCCGCCATTGATGTGGCGTCTGGAAGGACGCCTTCGCGGGCAAGCCCGCTCCCACAGGGTTCGTGTCGTATACAGAATGTGTATTCAACGCAAAAACCTGTGGGAGCTGGCTTGCCAGCGATGAGGTCCTCCTAATCAGCACAAACCCAAAGCCATAAAAAAGGGCCGCGATCCCAACAGATCGCGGCCCTTTTTGGTTTTCAGCTAAAGTCGATCAAACCTCATCCAGCTCCGGCTCATCGGCTTGCACATTGACGGTGGCCTTCACCACATCATGCCGGCGGATGTACTTCCAGTCCGCCTCGTCGATGTAGATCCCCGCCGGGCCGCTGCCGCCCTCCAGGTCGATGGCGACACTGGCGCAGACTTGCGGCTTCACACTCGCTAGAATCGGCACGAAGCCCAATTGCAGGCTGGTTTCCAGCAGCGCTGCCTGGTTCTTCTCGTCGATGTCCGCCGCCTCGTCGAGGTAGTACGGCAGGCGCACGCGACCGGCCAGATCACGGTCCATCAAGTGCAGCAACAAGTACATGTTGGTCAGCGCCTTGATGGTCATGGTGGTGCCGTTGGACGCCGCGCCGTCGATGTCGGTGTGAATCACCGGCTGACCGTTGACCTTGGTGATCTCGAACGCCAGTTCGAACAAGTCCTTGAGACCGAGCTGGTTGTGGTTCGCCGCCACCAGCCGCGCCAGGTACTCCTTGGCCTCTTCGTTCTTGTTGTCCTGTTCCGCGCTTTGGCTCAGATCGAACACCGACAGGGTTTCGCCTTCTTCGTACTGACCGGCGCTGTGGATGATCTGATCGATGTGCTTGAGCGCTTCCTTGTTCGGCGCGAGCACGATGCGGAAGCTCTGCAGGTTGGACACCTGACGCTTGTTGATCTCGCGGTTGAACAGCGCCAGTTGATGCTCGAGGCTGTCGTAGTCGCTGCGGATGTTGCGCAGGGTCCGGGCGATGTCGGTGACCGCCGCACGCCGGGCCTTGCCCAGCGTCAGGGCTTCGTCGGTACGGTGCGCGTAAGCGTTGATCAGCAGCGACAGACGGCGCTCCATGTCGTCTTCGCTGTCGAACTTGGCCACGCCTTTGAGGCGCACCTGCGCGTACAGCGCTTCGATCTGCCCGTCAGCGCGCAGCAAGCCTTGCCAGCTGTCCTGATAGTCGTTCAGCAGCGGCAGCAGGTTGTCCATCGAATCGTCGACCGGATCCATGAACGGCGTACCGAACGGCAGGTCCGCCGGCAGCAGCTGACGGCGGCGCAGGGCGTCATCGAGGGTGCGCTGCTTGGCTTCCATATCCGCGATCTGCCGACCGACCAGTTGCAACTTGGCCGACAGTTGCTGGACGCGCTCGGTGAACGCATCGCTGGAGCGCTTGAGTTCGTCCTGCGCCGCTTCCATCTGCGCCAACTGCTCAAGCTTGTCGCCTTCTTCGGCGCTCAGGGTCTGGGTGCGACGGAAATCTTCCAGGGCTTTCTGCGCATCCAGCACTTGCTGGTACAGCGCTTCGGTCTGGGTCTTGCTCGCGGCGCGGTCGGCGGCCACGGCTTGCTGAGTCTTGAGCTGCTTGAGTTCTTTTTCCAGACGCTCTTTTTGGTCACGCAGCGCGGCGCGGTCGGCCAGCGCTTGCAGAGCCGGCGGCTCGATGTGCGAGATGTCGATCGACAGCCCCGGCACTTCGAAACGCTCGCCCTTGAAGCCATCGAGGATCAGCTCGACCGATTTGACCCACTCGCCATCCTCGTCGAGGGTGATGCCATGTTCGCCCAGCGGCAGGCTGAACAGCGCGCTGTTGAACAGACGCATCAGGCGCTCGACGTCCTGCTGCGAGAACTCTTCGCGCAGGCGGGCGTAGCTGTTGTTGTCGGCGTGATCGAGTTGCTGCTTCACCGACTTCAGGCGTTTTTCCAGATCGCGCAGACGTTCTTCCAGATCCTCGGCGCTGAACTGCCGGGACTGTGCCAGCGCACCAGCCAGTTCGTCGTGCGCGTCCTTGGCCGCGAGCAGTTGTTGCTCCAGCACTTTGACGTCATCGACCAGCGCGAAGCGGTTCTTCAGCACCGACAACTCACCGAGCCAGCGCTGAATGCCGGAGATCTCCCGCTCCAGACGCATCAGCTCCTGCGTGCCACCGCGCTGATCGTTTTGCAGATCATCCTGCTCGCGACGGTAGTGCTCGGCCTGAATGGTCAGCTCTTCCTTGCGTGCCGTGGCGTAATCCGACCAGGTGCCGAGCAACGAGTCGAGCAACGGCGACAGGCGATGCAGTTTGCCACGCAGCACATCGCGCTGTTTCACGCCGTTGGCCAGAGCTTCGACCAATGGGCCGGCAGCGACCAGCGAGTTGTAGTCCTGCTCCATCCGGCGCACATCGCGGAAGGCTTCTTCGCACGCGGCGATGTAGTCGACGCTGCCGGAACGCAGGCTGTGCTCGAAGGCATCGAGGAACAACTGCTTGAGCTTGGCCGCAGTGATTTCGCGCATGTGCAGCAGGTTGATGAACAGCGCGCGGAAGGTCTTCAGGCTCTGCTCGCTGGTGGAGCGCAGCGGAATCAGGGTCAGGTCCAGCGGGATCGACGTGTGACCGCCCACCAGCAAACGACGCAGTTCGTCCGGCTTGAGTTCGTAGGCTTTCAGGCCTTCTTTCTCAAGGTTGCTGAACAGTTCTTTTTGACGCAGGCAAGTGTCGTTCTTCTGGTAATGCGCCAGATCGAGCTTGCCGGCGTAGGCGAAGAACTGGTGACCGAAACCACCGCCCGGGCCACGACCGACCACGCCGATCACGTGTGGGCCGTGCGGTAGATTGACTTCGACGAGGATGTAACTGGTGTCGGAAGCAAAGTAGAAGCGCCGCGATTGTTCCAGGCTGTACTTGCCGAAACTCATGTCCGACATGCGCGCCAGAATCGGGAACTGCAAGGCGTTGATCGACGCCGATTTCCCGAGGTTGTTCGCGCCGTAGACCGACAACGGTTCTTCCAGCGGGAACAGGCCGAGGCTGTAACCGGCGGTGTTCAAAAGGGCAAAGCGGCGGATGCCGTAGCGTTCCTGGCTCATGCGTCGGACTCCTGTTCTTCGGCAATGGCCCGGGCCAGTGCGTCTTCTTCGCTCTCTTCCTCAAATTCGCTGAGATCAAGCGGATCGTCGGTCTCGAGGAATTTGGCTTCGGCCTCTTCGTCGATCAGCACCGGTGCCGGCAGCGGCAGCACGCTGTGTACGCTGGCCGCCAGATCGCGGTCCTGCTGCACCGACAGGCACACATCGAGGAAACGGTGCATCGGCGGCAGGAAACGGTACACGCCGTTTTCTTCGCCGGCGAAACCGAGCTGGGTCATGCGACGCATGATTTTTTCTTCCAGTTCTTCGACGGTCTGCACTTCGGCCTGGATGAACAGGTCGCGGTATTTGTCCAGCAACGACGGCAATTCTTCGCGGCCGAGGCTGCCGCCGTCGAGCACGGCGATCGGATCGCGGCCCTGATCGGCCAGGTGCTCGACGAGAATGAAGGTGAACAGCGCCAGACGCTGAGCAGTCTTGTTCACCGCCGCAGCGGCCATGTCCGGCACGAAGTAGTAGAAACCACGGGTGTCGCAGACCAGCTCGAACCCCAGCGCCTTGAACAGCGTGCGGTATTGATCCTGGAAGTTCGACAGTTGCGCGTACAACTCCGGGTCGCGGCGGCTGACGTGATAGCCCTTGAACAGCTCGCGGAAGATCGGCGCCAGTTGGGACAGTTCGGATAGATCAAGATGCATTGGGGATGCTCGCAGAATCCTCGGCGGCGGAGTCGCGGGCCGAGAGCAGGGCGAAGGAGCGCAGGCTGACCTGGTGCTCGTGAGTGTGGTATTCGCGGCGTTCCAGACGCTCGCGGGTGAAGCGTTTTTCCCGCGACAGACGCGAGAACCAGTAGAGCAATTCGTCGGTGGCGCCGTCCGGTTCCTGCTCCAGCAACCAGGTCATCAGATCCGGCATCGGCAGGGACTCTTCGCAACGCTCGACCATCTCGCGCACGGTGCGCGGTGCACGCGGCGCATCGCCGGACTTCTGGGTCTTGTGCGCCTTGGGGAAACGCGCCGGTTTCGGCTCGAAACGCGCCAGGGCGTAGACGTAGGCCTCGACCTGACTGGCGCTGCCGAGGAAGGTGCTTTGCGGCCGGGTGAACAGCGGCATCGCCGCTTGCGGCACGGCGTCGATGCCTTTGCGGCGAATCGCCGCCAGCGCCAGCGCTGCACCACGGGTCACGGCGTTGTGCCGGCGCGCCTCTTCACGCAGCGGCAGCAGCAGTTCGCGGGCGTGGCGCAGGGTCAACTGGGCGCTGGTCTGCATTTCGAGGATGCGCGCGTGGGTGCGCAGCAGCATGTCGTCATCGACCAGATGGCCGAGGCGCTGCTGTTCGCTGAGCATCTTCAGCAGCACGGTTTCGACCTTGCGCACGCCTTGTTCGAAGGCGCCGTCGGCGTTCACCAGGTCGATCATCGGCTCGACGTATTCGTCCCACGTCGCCAACACTTCGGCGTATCGCTGACGCAGCGGAATCTGCCGGTCGCTGGTCTTGGCCCGTTCGGCCACGGCGACCAGTGCCTGCTCGTCGTTGTCGAGTTTCTTCAGCACGTCGCGCACGCGCATGTCGAGCAAACGCAACTGACGGGCGAGGTCGTTGCCGTCGCGCACATCGAACGCGTCCTGAATGTAGCCGGCCAGACGTTCGAGGTGGCGCAGATAGGCTTCGATCTCCAGGCACAGGCCCAGACGGTGCTCACGGCGCAGGTAGGCGAGGAAGTCGTGGATCTGCGCGTTGAGCTCGAAACGGTTCGGGCTTTTCGCCACGGGCACCAGAATGTCGAGGCGAATCCACACGTCGAGCAGGCTGGTGATGTCCTGCGGCGTGCTGTCCAGTTGTTGGGCAGCCAATTGCGTGCGCAGTTCGTTGAGGCTCAGGGTGCCTTGGTCGAAGTGCTCGCACAGTGGCTCCAGAAGTGCCCAGTGTTCAGCGAGGGCGCGCAAGACGCGCTTGGGTTCGATCATCGGAATGGCCGGCTGGTTGGCGATTAAAAGCCGCGATTGTACTGCATCACGAGGGATGCGATTCACTCTCGGGACGGGCTGTCGCATTTTCTCAGGGAGCGAGCCCGGTAAAGGCTATCGATCAACAGCAAGCGATCTTGAACGAAGGGCTGTAGAATCAGCCCACTTCAGTTATCCACAAGTGGCCGACCCTTTGCTTATCGAGTCCCGCCGCCGCGCCTATTTGAACGCCATGCAGGTGGTCAACTGGCTGCCGCGCACCGAATTGCCTTTCGCCGCCCCGTCGCGGCCCGAGCTGCTGGACATGCCCGAGCCTGAGCCAGAGGTCGTGGTGATGCCGGTTGTGCAGGCCGAAGCTCCGGTGCAGCCTGCCGCCCGTCCGGTCGAACGGCCGAAGATCGAAGTGCCACGCCCGTCGCTCGCCAGTACCCGCAATGGCGCCAAACCGGTGGAAGAGGTCGAGGAGGCGCCAGTTGTCGCCAGACCCGCGCCCGTGCCGCCACCGCGTTTTGCCCTGCAGTTGCTGCGCGCCGGGGCTTGCCTGCTGCTGGTCGAGTTACCCACAGGCGAAGCGTTCCAGAGCCGCGATCCGGCCTATCTACTGCTTAAAGACATGTTGCGCGCCGCCGGTCTGCCGGATGCGCCACAAATCGTCGGCGAGCCGGTGCGCTGGCCGTGGCTGAACCGCGGCACCATGGATCAGGGCCCGGAAGCGGCGCGCGACTTTGTTCAGGGTTTCCTCTCGGTACAGATGGAAGCGGCACCCTGCGCCTGCCTGTGGCTGATCGGCCTTCCGTCAATACGCTTTGCCGGTGAAGCGGACGCCGAAGCGTTCAATAGTGAATTGCAGATCGAAGGCCTGGGCCTGGCATGGGCCATCCCCGGTCTGGAATTGTTAATGGAAGAGCCACAGCGCAAAGCCGCTGTGTGGCAAGCCATGCGTCGGCTGATGGCGCGCTGGAAACCATCGAATGAGTGAAGCTGTATCGTTCCGCCCAATGACCGAGGCGGACCTGGACGCGGTATTGAAGATCGAATACGCGGCGTACAGCCATCCCTGGACGCGCGGGATTTTTCTCGACGGGCTGGGCAAATACCAGATCTGGCTGATGTTCGAAGGCCAGCAGCAGGTCGGCCACGGAGTTGTGCAGATCATTCTCGACGAGGCGCACCTGCTGAACATCACGGTCAAACCGGAGAGTCAGGGGCGTGGGCTGGGGCTGGCGCTGCTTGAGCATCTGATGTCGCGGGCTTATGCGGCTTCTGCGCGGGAGTGTTTCCTGGAAGTGCGCGACAGCAATACTGCAGCGTTCAGGTTGTACGAGCGGTATGGTTTCAATGAGATTGGCCGGCGTCGCGATTATTATCCGGCGGTGGGCGGGCGCGAAGACGCCGTAGTGATGGCCTGCACCCTGGTCGACTGATCTTGTTTAAAAGCTTCGCGAGCAAGCCCGCTCCCACATTGGTTTTGAGCCGAGTCTCAATTCTCTGTGGGAGCGGGCTTGCTCGCGAAGGCGTCCTTACAGGCAATACAGATCAGCGATTGCCATCCAGCGGATCACGCCGCGCCAGCTCCGCCTCATCCAGACCATTGCCGCCGCCGATGTCGTCCTCGTCGACAATGCTCAGATCCCAATCGGCCTGATTGCCCTCGCCAGCCTCTTCGGCATCGCGTGCGCCATCCTCGTGAATCAGTGTTTCCGGGCTCAAGTCATCGTCGGTCGGTTCATGATCAGCCGTCGATGCACCGGTAAGCCCGGCCTCGCGCACCCGTTCAGCGGGCATCAGTTGCTCGCGTTCACGTTCCGGAATCTCGTCACCGATTTTCGCGCTGGGTTCGTCTTCATCGAAATCCAGCTCATGCACCGAGCCCATGCGGTCTTCGTTGTCATCGATGGGTTCCGGTTGCACCGCATCGAACGGACGTCGTGAATCAGTCATGGCAAATCCTCATACTGTGGGCCTTACTGAGTGGACTCACCGGGCACCCGAGAATTCCAAAGAAAAACACCTGCGGTTCTTGCGTGACCCCGACGGGCGGTCGTCTGTCATACCAGCGCATCTTTCTTGAGGCCTTAACCATGCACGACTTACAAGACCTGATTGATAACAACGAGCGTTGGGCTGACGCGATCACCAAGGAAGACCCGGATTTCTTCGCCAAGCTGGCGCGACAGCAGACCCCGGAATATCTGTGGATCGGCTGCTCCGACGCGCGGGTGCCGGCCAACGAGATCGTCGGCATGCTGCCGGGCGATCTGTTCGTACACCGCAACGTCGCCAACGTGGTGCTGCACACCGACCTCAATTGCCTGTCGGTGATCCAGTACGCGGTTGATGTGCTCAAGGTCAAACACATCCTGGTTACCGGCCACTATGGCTGCGGCGGTGTGCGCGCCTCGATGCAGGATCGCCAGTTCGGTCTGATCGATGGCTGGCTGCGCTCGATCCGCGACCTGTACTACGAAAAACGTGAAGAACTGGCCAAGCTGCCGACCGAGGAAGAGCAGGTCGATCGGCTGTGCGAACTCAACGTCGTCCAGCAAGTGGCCAACGTTGCGCACACCAGCATCATCCAGAACGCCTGGCATCGCGGCCAGAGCCTGTCGATTCACGGCTGCATCTACGGCATCAAGGACGGTCGCTGGAAAAGCCTGAACACCACCATCAGCGGTTTCGAGCAACTGCCGCCGCAATACCGTCTGCGTCCGGTCGGGGCGTTGTAATCCCGATCAGTGTGGATGCCGCCAGTGCTGCAGAAAGTGCTGGCCCTCGATCGTGGGTGGTTCATCGTAGCCGGTGATCCACCCCCGACAGCGCGGCGAGCCGCAAGTGCAGGCGAACTGTTGCAGCAAACGGTCTTCGGTGGCGGCGAAGTCGATGGTCAGGCGTTCACCCGGCTGAATGTCGCGAAGTGCCCACAGCCACAGCTCACTCATGTCCAGAAACACATTCGGATCGCAGGCGTGTTCGAGCAACCCGCAAAAGCGCGGATCGTAGAGATGGATGCCGGCCAGTAACTGACGCGTCTGTCGGCAGCGATAGGGCAACAGTTGTCCGGATACCCGACACATCCGGGTGATGCGCAAGAACGCCCGGCGCGCCACCACTGCCGCGTGACCGTGGTGGTCCTGCACGATTTCGAAATCCTCGGTGGATGGGAAACCCAGACGCACCGGCAATCCGGCAAACGGGTAGATGCCGGGTGCGTCGCGTGGGATGTTGTGTTGATGGGCCTGATTATTCATAACGGTCCCTGTCGGCAAATGCTGCGACTTCCCTGGTCTGACGTCCTGTCAGCGCTGCAACATGTTTGGATCCAATATTCCGGTGTATCCCTCAAACTGTCTACTGTCAGATCTGACAGGCGTGATTGGCTGCTCCCCGCGTCAGCATTGACTGACACGGGAAGCTTTTTCAGCGGATCAGAGGTGTGGTGCAGGAACGGCGGTGGCCGGCAATTCGCCCTGAAGCTGTTGCAACTGGGCCTTGATTGGCGTGGTCGAGCACTTGGCGGCGGCCTGTGCCGGGGTCAGGTTGCGGATCGAGGTGTAGAACAGTTCGCAGGTCTTGCCCTTTTGCGTCACTTGCCAGGTCTGCGTGCAGCTGTTGAGCAGGGCTTTCGCATCGGTGCCCGGTTTACTGCCCATCCCGGCTTGCCAGCAAGCGGCGCTCAAGTCCTGACCCATGACCTTCAAACCGGCGGCATCGGCCTTGGCCTCATCGCCGTCATAGCTGGCCGGGTCGGCGGCGTACCAGATGTAGCTCGGATGGTTCGATCCCAGCACCGGCACGTTCACCCCCGCGCTCGGGCTGATGGTCGCCAGACCCAATACGGCCACGGTCGGGCCGTATTGCTGCTTGATCCAGTTACGCACCGGCGCACCGAACGCGACCATCGGCAGGGTGGTGCCGGCGCTGGTCTGGCTGAACTGCTTGACCAGCGTGGTCTGGTAATCCTTGAAGTAGTCGTAGACGCCCTCCAGATCACTACCGGCGTTGGACGGCGCGGCGATTGGCGCGATGTCGATGATGGTTTGATAGGCCGGCGTCTGCTCGGCCGGGATGCCGTTGACGGTCAGCAGCGTGGCCCAGCGGTCGGTGGTGTTCGAACGCAGGTAGTCCTGCGCCTGAGTCAGCGAATAGTCCGGCGGGAAGTGCAGCAGTTCGACGCTCTTGCGGTTTTCCAGGGCCATGCCCAGCGGCAGGAACAGATACCAGCTGTACGCCCATTTGCCATCGGCATTGAGCTTGCTGGCGCCGTTATAGGCCAGATCACCGGCATCGAGCAGCGCCGACAGCGGCTTGTCGTAACCTTTGGGCACGCCGCTGATCTCGGCGTAAATCTGCCCGTTATCGTTCTTCACCAACACCTTGGCATCGCTGTAACCATCGCGCTGCACGCTCTGGCTCAGGTAATGGGCGACGGTCTGCTCCAGGGACCAGTTGCGATAACAGATCACGCTGCAATTGTTGGGGTAGGCGAAGAGGCGGGTGACGCGCTCGGTGCTGCCCAGCTTCAGGTCGACATCGGCGTGGGCAGCCGCGCTCAGGGTGAGCGCGGCGAGGGTAAGAACTGCGGGGGTAAATCCTGCGAGTTTGAACATGCTCAGATCCTTTTCAGCGTGGGTTCCCCGGGTTCGAGGCGCTTCATATTGGATCAGCCGTGTTGCACAGAGAAGCGGTCATTCACGGATTTTTGCGTCAGCCGGCAGGACGGGGTTTTCAGGCCTGAAAATGCAGGGCGTTGGTCAGATCGCCCATCGGTTTCTGGCCACGGGCGATCATTGCCTCATCGCGCTGCTTGAGGCCGTCGAGGGTTTCCAGTTGGAACACTCGGGTGATCAGGCGCAGGATCGACGCCGTGTCGTAAACCGTGTGATCCACCGTGCCTTTGCGGGCGAATGGCGACACCACCAGCGCCGGCACCCGCGACCCCGGGCCCCAGCGATCGCCCTTGGGTGGCGCCACATGATCCCACCAGCCGCCGTTTTCATCGACCGTCACGACCACCACCATGTTTTTCCACTGCGGACTTTCGCGCAGCACCTTCAGGGCGCGCACGATGTGCCGGTCGCCTGAAGCCACGTCGGCATAACCGGCGTGCATGTTCAGGTTGCCCTGCGGTTTGTAGAAAGTTACCGCCGGCAGCTTGCCGGCCTCGGCATCGGCGAAGAACTTGTTGGTGCTCGACTCATCGCCCAGACCCGCGTCGCGCAGACGTTTGTTGCGCTCTTGCGGGTTCTCCGGGCCTTGCCGCTTGAAGTAGTTGAACGGCTGGTGGTGGTACTGGAAGTTGGGGATCTTCGGAATCCCGCCCGAGTCCTTGTACTGCTCCAGCGTCGCCTGCCAGGCGCCGGCGTACCAGGCCCAGTCGACATTCTTCTTCGACAGTTTGTCGCCGATGTGCTCGTGGGTCTGCGGCACCATCACATTGGGCAGATCCGGCTTGGAGTACGCTGGACGCTCCGGATCGCGAATCCACGTCGGCCAGTACGGCGGGGCGAGGGTGTTCACACCGTAGCCGTCCGGGGTCAGCGCACTCGGGCCGAACTGCGGCGGGCCGGTCATGGCGCTGGCCGGCGATGCCTCCAGCGGCTTGAGGCGCGGGTCAGTCGGATCATCGCTTTGCAGGGCGGCGATCTGGGATTTGGCCACCGAATTGGCCGCGTCCGGATAGAACGGCGCGGTGGCGCTGATCAGGTACTGGTGATTGAGGAACGAGCCGCCGAATGCACCCTGGAAGAAGTTGTCGCACAGCACGAATTCCCGGGCCACGTCCCACAAACGCAACGAGTAGCGGCTCTGGGCGTAGTGCCCCATGGTCAAACCACCGGAGTCGGCCCAGGCGACGAAGCCATCGTTCTTGCCGCCATTGATCTGCATCTGGTTCTGATAGAACACGTGCCACAAATCGCGGGTCACCAGACCGAACGGCAAGTCTTCGGCATTCGGGCCCTTGAGGGCGAAAGGCGCGTTGGGCAGGTTTTCCTGAAACTGCGTGGCGCTGGGGTAGGTCACGCCATCAAGCGTTTGCGGGCCGATCTGCAGCACGCCACCCCAGACGGGCGGCAGCGTCTGCAGCAGGCTGCCGTCGCGGTCACGTTGCTGGTAATCGGCAGGCTTGAGCGCCGACAGCGGCTTTTCGACACCGGGGAAATCACCGAACAGGTTGTTGAAGCTACGGTTCTCGGCATAGATCACCACCACGGTTTTCACCTGATCGCGCAGGGCCTTGTCCAGCTCGGTCGGGGTCAGCGGGCGCTCGACTGGTTTACCCGGTTGATCGCTGGCGTTGCCGCAGCCGGCCAGGGTCGCGCCCACGCCGAGGACGGCGACACCGCCGAGAAAGCGGCGGCGACTGGTGTCGGTGGGGTTGTCGGATTCAGGTGCGTCAGTGCCGTCTGTCTCGTCTTTCATCTGTCAGCCCGTTCTGCTTAATTGTTTCAGTTTGTTTCGGGCGGACGCTAGCAAGGCAATGTGACAGTTGGGTGACACTTTCAGGTGCAGCAAAACAAATGTGGGAGCGACCAGGTCGGCTCCCACAACGATTCACTCGATTACAACAGGCGCAACGCAAGCTCGCTGCTGTTCTAGCCGGGCATCAGCGAGTGCAAGGAATAGCCGAGCCTGCTGGCCGCCGTTATCGCGGTCATCACCACCAGAAACAGCAGTTGCAGCGGACTGAAGTGCGCCCAGTGCAGCGCGGTCAGCCAGGGGTGGTTATTGCTCAGCTGCGGGTCGAGCGAGCCGATTCGTCGTTTGTGCACCAGTCCGATCAGGATCACGCCCACGTAAGTGAGCGCGCCCAGTGGCCCGAGCAGCAGCGAAAACAGCAGCACCATGACCACCTGCGGTAGCCCGTGGCGTATTACCAGCCAGCGGGTGTCAGGGTTCCATCGGCGCGGAATCAGCCCTTCGGTGAGCCAAAGATCCGCAACGATCACGTGAGACGTCAGCACCACCCACCAACTCAGCGCAAAACGAAAAAACCACACCGGCACACACGCTAACCCCAGCGGAATGAAGGCCAGGGTTGCCGCATCTTTTTGTGGCGAAGCCAGATAGAACAGGAACAGCGCCAAGGCAATGGCCGTCCAGACCCGCACCCAGGTCTCGTCGGCGATGGGCCGTGGCAAAAACCGCCGCCAGTAAAAAACGTCGGCGTAGGGCAATCGCGCGAGCAGCTCCGGGAAGCGCCATTTGAGCTTTTCCGACAGATCGTGGCAGGCCTGCCATTCATTCTGACCAAAGCCGTCGATGATCTTCTTCTGCTGCATCGGTTTGAGCGGGTTGATCAACAGATGCGCTGCCTGCACATCCGCCGCCCACGTACGATCGCTTTCAGCCTTGGCCCGCAGGTTGTCGTAGAAACTTTCCTGATCGCAGCGTTCGATCAACCTCTCCCAGAGCCAGTCCGGTTGCGGGTGCAGACCTTTGGTGTGATCCCAGCCGAACAATTGGCCGATACGGTCGAACAGCGGCACGCTCCACTCATGTTCGTTGAGCAGATGCAGCAGATTTTGTTGCCATTGCTCGCGGCGATCGAATACCTGCAGCCACGGCTGGCCGCTGTAGTGTTTGAGCAAGTTGAGGAATTCGCGCTCGCTCTGGCTTTCGAGCAGCGCCTGCAAGGCGTTTCGATAGTCGGACATCAGGCTCTCGGCGAGCATGTCGCGCTGGCGATCATTCATCAGCACTTCTTGCCAGGGGCCCAACCATCCCAACTGCTCGACGGCCCAGTGCAGTACCGGGCCGCGCAGTTGTGGATGCTCAAAACATAATTGCAGCAACAGCCTTTCGAATGCCTTGGCGCAGCCTTGTTGTTGCGCCTGCTCCCAGCGCTCGCCGAGGTTGTCTGGCGACAGATCTTCAAGCAATCGCCATGCGGCCTGCGCTTCAAGACTCTGCGCGTCGGCGCCCGCGTCCGCCGCCAGCGGCTCGACACGCAGGGCGTCGTCCTTCGATGGCGGCACAAACGGCTCCGGGGCTGCCGGACTGACGGGCGAAACCTCCAGAGAGGCGAAATCCCACGCCTGGTTTTGCGCCTGGCTGGAGCTGTTGGCCAGGGCATTATCGAGCGCCAGTGCAGCAAAGGCGCTGGACGCCGTGGCGACAGCGACGTCGGCGTCCTGCTCGTCTTCCTGTTCGGCGTTTTCCAGGCGCCATTGGGCAATCGCCAGCGCGCGTTCGTAGGCTTCGCGCAAGCGCTGGAAGCCTTCGGGATCTTCATCGGGCCTGGAGGTTTTCAGCAGGCGTGCATAGCTGCGCTTGATATCGCGGACGTCAGCGTCATCGGGCAAATGCAGGAAGGACCAGCAATCCATGTCAGCGCTCCCTTATTGCCACGGCGTGCGATCAAGTTCGCTCAGGTGCCTGCTCAGCTCGGTGCGCACTTCACGAATCTGGCGCTCGTCCTGCGAGTCGAGCGCGATCTGGAATTGCTTGGCCCAATGGCCAATCTGATCGCGCAGGTCGCCCAGGCTTTCCTGGTAGAGCCGTTCGAGACGGGCACTGAGCAGCGTGTTGACCTGTTGCTCGCGCGGGTGAATCTTGAGCTGAGCGAGGTTCTGCAAGCGTTGCTGAATCTCTTCAGGCGTGAGCACGCCGGGGTTGTTTTCGATGACCAGCGAATGTTGTTGCCCGGTCAGCGGAATATTCACCTGGGCCTCCAGCAGGCCGTTGTTGTCATAGGTGAAACGCACATCGAGGGACACTTCGCCGGCCTTGCGTTTCGGCACCTTGATCGCCAGTTCGCCAAGCGCGACGTTGTCTTTGACCAGACGGCTTTCGCCCTGGAAGATCCGCACGACCACGTGCTCCTGATTGTCCTGCAAGGTGTACACGGTCTTGACCCGGCTGACCGGGACGATGCTGTTGCGCTCGATGATGGGCAGGTAGTGACCGGCCTCATAATTGCGGCCAATCTGGGTCGAAGTTTCGATGCCTAGGGTGTAGGAGCAGACGTCGGTCAGCACCACTTCTTCAAGTGCGGCCGAGCGGGCCTTGAGTGCTGCCTGAATGGCTGCGCCTTGCGCCACCACCTGATCCGGATCGAGGGTGATCGACGGAAAGCGGCCGAACAACCCGGCGGCAAGTTTGCGCACCAGCGGCATCCGGGTAGTACCGCCGACCAGCAGAATCTCATCGAGGTCGCTGACCCGGATGCGTGCGTCACGCAGAGCCCGTTCGATCGGCGCGCGCAGGCGCTCGAGCAGTGGCATGTAAAGCGTCGCCAATTCTTGCTGGGTGATGGTGTGGGTCCAGTGGCGGTCACCCAGTTGCAGCCGGAACTCGGCGCTGCTGTCCTGACCCAGGGCCTTGCGCACACGCTCAGCCTCGCGGCGCAGGGGCTGGATGACGCTGTTGCGGTCAGGGAAGTCGGCGACCGAGCGGTGCTGGTCGATAAAGTGTTCCAGCAGCACGCTGTCGAAGTCTTCACCACCGAGGAAGTTGTCGCCGGCGCTAGCGCGGACCTCCATCACCCCTTCGAACAACTCCAGAATCGACACGTCGAACGTGCCGCCCCCGAGGTCGAACACCAGGAACGAGGTTTCCTTGTCGCGTTGGTGCAGCCCATAAGCGAGGGCGGCGGCAGTCGGTTCGTTGATCAGCTTCTCGACTTTCAGCCCGGCCAGCTCGCCGGCGATCCGCGTGGCTTTGCGCTGGGCGTCGCTGAAGTAGGCCGGGACGCTGATCACCGCTTCAGTGACGGTTTCGCCATAAGCCCGTTCGACGTCTTCTTTCAGACTTTTCAGCACCAGCGCGGACAGCTCTTCCGGACGAAACGCCTTGTCCGCCAGATAGACTTCCGTGGCGCTGCCCATGTGACGCTTGAACAGCGACGCCGTCAGGCGCGGATGGGTGTGCAGACGTTCGCGCGCAGCCTGGCCGACCAGAATCCGGCCCTGATCATCCAGCCCCACCACGCTCGGTGTCAGGAACTGACCGAGGGCATTGGGCACCAATTCGGAGGATTCGCCACGCCAGACGGCGACGAGGCTGTTGGTGGTTCCCAGGTCAATCCCTACGATCATTGCAACAACTCCCTTGGCGCTTGGCAAAAAAATGAAACATATTTTCGGCGCGCAAGGATATTACCGAGGCGGTAATGCGGTAAAGGACGATGATGGCGCTGAGCCATTATTTGCGACAGAAAGCCATGTCGGCCTCAACACGGCGCTGTCAGGAAGGGAAAGGCGGGGCGTCGGCCGATTGACCGCGCCCCGCACTGACTCAAGGAATGACCGGCGGCGTATACGCCAATGTCGTGCCCAGCACCCACAGCAAGAACAGCACCAGCGGCGTGTGCACCAGCAATTGCACGAACGAGAAGCCGATCAGGTCTCGCGCCTTCAGGCCAAGCACGCCCAGCAGCGGCAACATATAGAACGGGTTGATCAGGTTCGGCAGCGCTTCGGCGGCGTTGTAGATCTGTACCGCCCAGCCGAGGTGGTATTGCAGATCGTTGGCGACTTGCATCACGTACGGCGCTTCGATGATCCACTTGCCGCCGCCGGACGGGATGAAGAAGCCGAGAATCGCCGAGTACACGCCCATCAGCAACGCGTAAGTGTCGTGGGAGGCGATGCTGACGAAGAAGGTCGAGATGTGATGCGCCAGCGTCTGCGCATCGGCGCCTTTGACCGTGGTCAGCAGCGCGGCGATCGAGCCGTACAACGGGAACTGGATCAGCACGCCAGTGGTGGTCGGCACCGCCCGGGCCACTGCATCGAGGAAGCTGCGTGGGCGCCAGTGCAGCAGGGCGCCGAGCATGATGAACAGGAAGTTATAGGTGTTGAGCCCGGAAATCGCGGTGATCGCCGGTTTGCTCGAGAACTCGTGGAACAGCCAACCGGCCGCCAGCAACACCAGCAGAATGATCAGCAGCGGACTGTGCTCCAGCCATTCGCCGGGCCGGGTACGCGGTTGCAGCGGTGGCAGGTTGAACGCCGGGTCGATGCCACAATCCTTGGCATCGCGCGCAGAGTTCGGGCCGGGCGCGGTGGCGTAGGCGACGATGATCGAAATCACGATCAGCGCCAGCAGCATGGCGCCGGACTGCCAGAGGAAGATGGTTTGGGTGAACGGAATCACCCCGGTGATCGACAGGATCGCCGGCGGCAGGCTGGCCGGGTTGGCCTGCAACTGCGCCGCCGATGAGGACAGGCCCAGCGCCCAGACCGCGCCCAAGCCCAGATACGCCGCCGCACCGGCCGCGCGGTAATCCATTTTCAGATCGGTGCGACGGGCGAGGGCGCGCACCAGCAAACCGCCGAACACCAGCGACAGGCCCCAGTTCAGCAGCGAGGCGACCATCGAGATCAGCGCGACCCAGGCCACGGCAGAGCGGCCGTTTTTCGGGATGCGCGCCAGTTTGTCGATCAGTTTGACAGCGGGTGGCGAGCTGGCGACCACATACCCGCCAATCACCACGAAGGCCATTTGCATGGTGAACGGGATCAGGCTCCAGAACCCGTCACCGAACGCCATCGCGGCATCGGTGGGTTTGGCGCCCATGGCCAAAGTGGCCAGCGCGACAATGATCACCGCCAGTGCGGCGAATACCCAGGAGTCGGGGAACCAGCGTTCGGCAAAGCTTGAACAGCGCAAGGCAAAGCGCGCAGAGCGGCTATCTTCGATATCAACGGCCACAGGGAGTACCTCGGATTTTTATGGTTATTGTGGGTCTGCAGCACGCTGAGTGCTTTGGGTGGGAGCGGGCTTGCTCGCGAATGCGGTGTGTCAGTCGACGCTGATTTGGCTGACACAGCGCATTCGCGAACAAGCCCGCTCCCACAGGTTTTCACCAGGTGCGGCTGGAGACTGGTCTAAACAGTAAATCAAGCCTGGCTGTTTTGTGAGCTGGTTTTGCGAAACCGGGACTATGGTCTAACGGGTTGTCCCCAGGCAGATTTGCGTAGACCATGGGCGCCTTGGTTTTTTGCCTGCCAGAGTTCTTTGCCATGACTGCCCAATCCACAGCCCGACCGGCGCCGTTCAGCCGCTCCGACTACAAGACCCTCGGTCTTGCGGCCCTCGGCGGGGCGCTGGAGATCTACGATTTCATCATTTTCGTGTTCTTTGCCCTGACCCTCAGCCAATTGTTCTTCCCGCCGGAAATGCCCGAGTGGCTGCGTCTGCTGCAAAGCTTCGGGATCTTCGTCACCGGTTATCTGGCGCGCCCGCTGGGCGGAATTCTGATGGCGCATTTCGCCGATCGCCTGGGCCGGAAAAAGGTTTTCAGCCTGAGCATCCTGATGATGGCGCTGCCGTGCCTGCTGATCGGGATCATGCCGACTTATGCCCAGATCGGCTATTTCGCGCCGCTGCTGTTGCTGGCGCTGCGCATCCTGCAAGGCGCGGCGGTCGGCGGCGAAGTCCCGAGCGCCTGGGTGTTCGTCGCCGAGCACGCGCCTGCCGGGCATCGCGGTTACGCGCTGGGCTTTTTGCAGGCCGGGCTGACCTTCGGTTACTTGATTGGCGCGCTGACCGCGACTTTCCTTGCACAAGTGTTCTCCCCGGCGGAAATCCTTGATTACGCCTGGCGTTATCCGTTCCTGCTCGGTGGTGTGTTCGGCGTGATCGGTGTCTACCTGCGCCGCTGGTTGAGCGAAACCCCGGTGTTCATGGCCATGGAAGCCCAGCGTGAAGCGCGGGTCGAACTGCCGTTGCGCACGGTGCTGCGCGAACATCGTCTGGCGATGTTGCCGGCGATGCTGCTGACCTGTGTGCTGACGTCGGCGGTGGTGGTGTTCGTGGTCATCACCCCGACCATGATGCAGAAAACCTTCGGCATGACCGCCAGCCACACCTTCGCCCTGAGCGCGTTGGGCATCGTCTTTCTCAACATCGGTTGTGTGATTGCCGGATTGCTGGTCGATCGCATCGGTGCCTGGCGCACGGTCATGCTTTATAGCCTGCTGCTGCCGTTGGGCATTGGTGTGCTTTATAGCTGTCTGATCATGGGCGGCAATTGGGTCGGGCTGGCGTATGCCGTCGCCGGCTTGGGCTGCGGTGTGGTCGGCGCGGTGCCATCGGTGATGGTCGGACTGTTTCCGGCGCGGATTCGCGTGTCGGGCATCTCCTTCACCTACAACATTGCCTACGCCGCGTGGGCGAGCATCACACCGCTGTTGCTGATCGGTCTGATGCCTTGGAGTCCGTGGATCTGCGTAATGTTCTGTGCGGTGATGGGCGCAGTCGGCATTGTCAGCGCGGCGTATTTCGGTTCGCGCATGAGCAGTGTCGGGCGCCAAGCCGTGGCGCCCTGTTCCTGACGAGTGTCAGGTCAACCAGTGCCACCACAATAACGTCCCCACCAGTCCCACCACCGAGACAATGGTTTGCAGAATCGACCAGACCCAGATCGTCTGTTTGAGTTGCAAGCCAAAGTACTCGCGAACCATCCAGAAGCCGGCGTCATTCACGTGGCAGAAGAACACGGAGCCGGCGCCAATCGCCAGCGCCACCAGTGAGCTTTGCGTCGCTGCGAGCCCCGCCATCATCGGCGCCAGAATCCCCGCCGTCGTGGTCGTGGCGACCGTCGCCGAACCCGTAGCCTGACGCAACGCCACGGCAATCAGCCAGGCCAGCAGCAGGTAGGGCATGTGCGCACCCTCGGCGACTTTGCTGATGGTCTGGCTGACGCCGGCGTCCAGCAAGGTCTGCTTCAAGCCGCCGCCGGCACCGATGGTCAGCAGCAACACGGCAATCGGCGCCAGGCTTTTGCGCAGCGTGCCGCCGACTTGATCGCGTGGCATGCCGTTGGCCCAACCGAGGCAGATCACTGCCGCCATCACCGCAATGCCCAGCGCCACCAACGGTTCGCCGAGGAACTTCAGGGTCAGGGCGACGCTGCTTTCCGGACTCATCGCGACTTTCGCCAGGGTGCTGCCGAGCATCAGCAGCACTGGCAACAGAATGATCAGCAGCGACATGCCGAAACTCGGCTGGCGCGGCGCTTTCGGCGGGGCGCTGAACAGTGCGCCGAGCTCTGCCGGCTCATCGACGTGCATGCGTTTCGACAGCCAGTTGCCGTAGATCGGCCCCGCCAGGATCACGGCCGGAATCGCGATGCTGAAACCCAGCAACATGGTCAGCCCAAGGTCGGCATGCAACGCACTGACCGCGATCAGCGGCCCGGGATGCGGCGGCATCAGGGCATGCAGGGTGGTCATCCCGGCCAGCGCCGGAATGGCGATTTTCAACAATGGCTGACCCGAGCGGCGGGCCATGACGAAGATGATCGGCACCATCATCACCAGCCCCACTTCGAAGAACAGCGGCAGGCCGATCACCATCGCCACCAACGCCATGACCCACGGCAGGGACTTGCCTTTGCCCAGCCCGAGCAGCGTCGAGGCGATACGGTCGGCAGCGCCGGACTCGGCCATCAGTGCGCCAAGCATCGAACCCAGGGCAATGATGATCCCCGCTTCTCCGAGAATCGCCCCGGCGCCTTTGCTGAACGCCTTCGCTACATCCTCTGGCGGCAGACCGGCGCCGACACCGGCAATAAAAGTGCCGATCAGGATCGAGAGAAAAGGTGGAAGTTTGGTGGCGCTGATCAACACGATAATCGTCGCAATCGCCAGCAGGCAGCAAAGAATCAGGCGGGTGTCATGCATCATCCAGGCAGCGGTCGATAAATCCAAAACGGCACTCCTTATCGGGCGGTTACCTGCAACATGTTGTTGCAATTTGACCTGAGAATACCTGAAGTGGCCGGGCCAGAGCGGCGGCTTTTGTAACGGCTCAGTGGAGTGATCGATAGGAGTAAAAGCCCGGCGGGATTATTTTTGACTGGCCGGTCTCAAACGCTCTTCAGAAAAGTTTTCCAAGGCCGATGGTTAAGCTGCATCCCGCTTTCTACCCTGCCTATCGGTATTTCCCCATGTTCAACAAACGCCTCAAGCAAGAGCTGGCTACGCTTCGTGAAGAACTCTCCAGCCTGCTGCAGGTGAAGGAAAGCCTGGAAAGCGAGATGCTGGTGCTGACTCTGGAACCTGATGGCCGGATTCAGTCGGTCAATCAGAACTTCCTTGGCGAGATGCTCTACAAGAGCCAGGATCTGGTGGGGCGCGCCATTGAAGATATCGTTCCGGCGCACGTGAAGGCCGACGACTTTCATCACCGTTTCAAGGCCGCACTCACCCGTGGCGAGCATTTCGCCGGAGCCGTGCGCCTGTTGCGTGGTAATGGCGAAGAGGCGTGGCTGCGCTCCATCGTGCAGCCGGTGCGCTCTTCGGACGGGCGGATCAAGCATTTCTCGATCTTCTCCAGCGACCTGACCCGCACCATTGAAGCCTCCCGCGAACACGAAAACCTGATCGGCGCGCTGGTGCGTTCGACGGCTGTGATCGAGTTCGACCTCAATGGCAACGTGCTCAATGCCAACGAGCGCTTTCTGCATGGCATGGGTTACAGCCTGGCGCAGATCAAAGGCAAACATCACCGGATGTTCTGTACGCCCGAGGAGTACAACAGCGCCGAGTACCAGAATTTCTGGCGTCGCCTGAACAACGGCGAGTTTGTCGCCAACCGCTTCAAGCGGGTCGACAGCCATGGTCGTACGGTGTGGCTGGAGGCGTCCTACAACCCGGTGGTCGATGCCAACAACAAACTGTACAAAGTGGTGAAATTCGCCACGGTGATCACCGATCAGGTCAATCGCGAACAAGCGGTAGCCGACGCGGCCAGCATTGCCTACAGCACTTCGCAGCAAACCGACAGCACCGCTCAACGTGGCACTACGGTGGTCACCGAGGCAGTGAATGTGATGCGTGATCTGTCGCGCCACATGCAGGCGGCTGGTGAGGGCATCGAGGCACTGAACGAGCAGTCGCAGGTGATCGGTACCATCGTCAAAACCATCAGCGGCATTGCCGAACAGACCAACCTGCTGGCGCTCAACGCCGCCATCGAAGCGGCTCGTGCCGGCGAACAGGGCCGGGGCTTTGCGGTGGTTGCCGACGAAGTGCGGCAACTGGCCTCGCGCACCAGTCAGGCGACCGAAGAGATCGTCACTGTGGTGCGACAGAATCAGGAGATGGCGCGCAACGCCGTGGCGCTGATGACCGATGGCAAGCTTCAGGCTGAACAGGGCCTGGCACTGGCGGCGGAAGCGGGCACGGTGATCGTCGAGATCCAGGACGGCGCGCAGAAAGTGGTGGATGCGGTCGGCCAGTTTGCCAATCAACTGTCTAACTGACCTGTACTAAACCCTGTAGGAGTGAGCCTGCTCGCGATCGCAATAGATCAATCAACATGGATGTTGAATGTCAGACAGTTATCGCGAGCAGGCTCACTCCTACAGGTGCAGGTGGCGCTACAATCGGCTCTTTTCCCCGGAGCAGATCCCCATGAGTGCCTCCCACCGCCGCCCGGTGCCCTTGAACAAAGCCTATCGTCTGCTCAATCACGGGCCGACCGTGCTGGTCAGCGCTGCCCATGACGGCCAGCGCAACATCATGGCCGCCGCGTGGGCGATGCCGCTGGATTTCGAACCGCCGAAAGTCGCCGTCGTCCTCGACAAGTCCACCTGGACCCGCCAGTTGCTCGAAGCCTCCGGCACTTTTGTGCTCAACGTGCCGTGCGTCAATCAGGCTGACATCGTGCAAACCGTCGGCAATACCTCGGGTCTGGAAATCCAGCAGAATCAGGGGCAGGACAAGTTTCAGGCTTATGGCCTGCAAACCTTCGCTGGTGAAACCGTCGAGGCGCCTCTGCTCGAAGGCTGCGTGGCCTGGCTCGAATGCCGCTTGCTGCCGGAGCCGCACAATCACGAGCAGTACGACCTGTTCCTCGCCGAAGTCATCGCCGCCCAGGCGGATGAACGGGTGTTCAGCGACGGGCGCTGGCATTTCGACGGGCATGATGGCTTGCGCACGCTGCACCACGTGGCCGGCGGGCATTTCCTGACGATTGGCGATGCGGTGGACGGTAAAATCCTGCCGGTTTGATTAGCTAGCCTCTTGCGGCAGAGGAGCACAATTTACAAGGCACAAAAAAGGCTTACCTCGCGGTAAGCCTTTTGTTTTTTCCTGCGTAATCTCAATCCCCCAACGCTTCCCCTTCACGCCGCGGATCCGCGCCACCCTCCAACGACGCTTTACCCTGCGCATCCTTGACCCGCACGATCGCCTGGGTGCCGCTGGTCATGTCGATTTCATTCACAACATGTCCCTTGTCCTTCAGCGCTTGAATCAGCGCCGGGCTGAACTGGCCTTGTTCCAGTTCGGTCGGGCCGTTGCGGCTGCCGAAGTTGGGCAGGCTGATGGCGCTTTGCGGGTCGAGGTTCCAGTCGAGCAGGCCGAGGGTGGTCTTGGCCACGTATTCGATGATCTGCGAACCGCCCGGCGAGCCGACGCTGGCGAGGAATTCGCCGCTGTTGCGGTCGAAGATCAGCGTCGGCGCCATCGACGAGCGTGGGCGTTTGCCGGGTTCGACGCGGTTGGCGACTTTCTGCCCGTGCTCTTCGGGGATGAACGAGAAGTCGGTCATCTGGTTGTTCAGCAAAAAGCCCTGCACCATCAGGTGCGAGCCGAATGCCGCTTCGATGGTGGTGGTCATCGACACCGCGCCGCCCAGATCATCCACGGCAACGACTTGCGAGGTGGAGATGCGCAGCGGCGAGCGATCCGGGGCGTAGGCCACTTGCACGCCCGGCGGGGTGCCCGGTTGGGCGCTGCCCATGCTGCGTTCGCCGATCAGGCTGGCGCGGCTGGCCAGATAACCAGGGTCGACCAGGCCTTTGATCGGCACCGGAACGAAATCGGTGTCGGCGACGTATTGCGCACGGTCGGCGTAGGCCAGGCGTTCGGCTTCGGCGATCAGGTGCACGGCTTGTGGTGCCGGTTCGATGCCGGCGGGTTTGTCGGTTTTCAGCGGTTTGAGCGGTGTCAGCGACAGACGCGGGTCGCGGCTTTCCAGCGCCTGCAAGGTGCCGAGAATCTGCGCCACGGCGATCCCGCCCGACGACGGCGGCGGCATGCCGCAGACCTGCCAGCGCTTGTAGTCGGTGCACAGCGGTGCGCGTTCCTTGGCCTGATAGCGCTGAAGATCATTCAGCGACAGGCTGCCGGGATTGGCGTGGCCCTGCACCTTGGCGACGATCTCCTCGGCAATCGGACCTTTGTACAGCGCGTCCGGGCCTTCGTTGGCGATGCGCTTGAGCACGGCGGCCAATGCCGGATTCTGCAGACGGGTGCCGATGGCTTTGACGCTGCCGTCGCGGTTGAGGAAGTAGGCGGCCATGTCCGGCGATTTACGGATCACCGGGTCGGATTCCAGCAGCGAATGCAGACGCGGTGAAATCGCAAAGCCCTGCTCGGCGAGTTTGATCGCCGGCTCGAACAGCGTGGCCCACGGCAGGCGACCGTGTTGTTTGTGCGCCATTTCCAGCGCACGCAGCACGCCCGGAGTACCCACCGAGCGCCCGCCGATCTGCGCCTGCGGGAACGGCATCGGTTTGCCGTCGGCCTGCAGGAACAGCTTCTCGGTGGCACCCGCCGGGGCGGTTTCGCGTCCGTCGTAGGTGCGCACCTGTTTGCCGTCCCACAACACGATCATCGCACCGCCACCGATCCCGGAGGATTGCGGTTCTACCAGGGTCAGCACTGCTTGCATGGCAATCGCCGCATCAATCGCCGAACCACCTTTGCGCAGCATCTCGCGCCCGGCCTCGGCGGCCAGCGGATTGGCGGCAGCGGCCATGTGTTTACTGGCGTGGCGAGTCTGAAGATCGGTGCGGTAACCGGAAGCGGCTTCCGGCGCCAGCGGCAAGGTCGAGGAGGGCGGGGCGTTGCACGCGGTGAGGGTCAGGGCGCTGATGATCAGCGTCAGGGCAGGCAGGCGAAAGCGGCTCAGGGGCAGGGCTGGAAACACGTGGGGCTCTCCGTCCGTGGGGTGAAAGGTCTGACGGACTTTATCGACCGATCGGTCGCGACGCAAACCGGTGGGCATTTTTGTCTTTCTTTTCCGGGCGGATATTCGCTAGGGTCAACGTCAAACTCATCGAACTGAAACAAAGCCCCTGTGGGAGCGAGCTTGCTCGCGAATGCGGCGTGTCAGGCAACCAAAATGTTGAATGCACAATGCTTTCGCGAGCAAGCTCGCTCCCACAAATACAAAACCAACAAGAGGCGACGCATGCACAGCGAGTTCCCCACCGAATCCAGCTACCGCGATCAACGTGAACGGTTTCTTGCCGCCGCCCAAGCTGCCGGAGCCACGCTCACCTCCTATGCCCATCCGCGCTGTGGCCCTTTCGGCGAACCGCTGAGCACCGATGTCGCGGTGCTCGGTAATCCGCAGGCAAAGCGCCGGCTGGTGGCGCTCAGCGGCACTCACGGAGTTGAGGGCTATTACGGTTCGGATTGCCAGATCGACTGGCTGAAGACTTTCGTGCCGGGCTCGCTGCCCAAGGATGTCGCGGTAGTGATGATTCACCTGATCAACCCCTGGGGTACGGCGTGGCGGCGGCGGGTCAACGAAGACAATATCGACCTCAACCGCAATCACCTGGATTTCACCGCCCCGCTACCGGACAACCGCGCCTACGCCGCGCTGCACGAGATCTACGCCTGTACCGATTTGCACGGCCCCGAGCGTAAGCGCACCGATGCCTTGCTCGAAGCGCAGATTGCCGAACACGGCTGGCCGGCGGTGATGTCGATTGTCGAGGGCGGTCAGCATAGCCATCCCGATGGACTGTTCTATGGCGGCCGCGCGCCGAGCTGGTCGAATCGCACGTTGCATCAGATCATCGACGCGCATCTGGCAGGCGCGCAAACCGTGATGTGTTTCGACCTGCACACCGGCGCCGGCGAATACGGTCATCCGATGTTGCTGACCATCACCCAGGCGCCTTACCCGGCGTTGGCGCAAGCACAGTCGATCTACGGCCCATGGTTGTACACCTTGCACACCGGCGCCGAAACGTTGAGCGAAACCGGAGTCGCAGCGACGGCTACCGGCTACACCTCACAGGCATTGCTCAATGCGTTGCCGGGCGTGCAACTGATGCCGTTCGTGATCGAATGCGGAACGTATCCGGGGCCGGAGGTGCATCGTTATTTGCGCGATGATCACTGGTTGCATCTGCATGGCGATCCGCTGGATGCGACGGGGCGGGCGATCAAGTTGAAACTGCTGGAGCAGTTCTATCCGGCCGATCCGGATTGGCGGGCGATGGTCGGGTTGCGCACTCGGCAGATCTGGGCGAAGGGGCTGATAGCCTTGTCGGCAGAGCAGACCTGAATAGGTCGGGCCTGGCATTGTGGCGAGGAGATCAATCTCCTCACCACAGATGACGGTTTTCTCGAGGCATAAAAAAACGGCCTACCTTTCGGTAAGCCGTTTTTAGTACTTGGTGGCTACACAGGGACTTGAACCCCGGACCCCAGCATTATGAATGCTATGCTCTAACCAACTGAGCTATGTAGCCAAGTGGCGCGCATTATTCCCCTGAAATGGAAAAGCGTCAAGCGTAAATTTAAAATATTTCTTCTTATTTTCAACCGCTTATCCTCCGACCCCGGAAATCGGGGTCGGGCAGGGCGTCAACGCAGCTGGAATCTCGCGGTATTGGCGCTCAACGCATGGCTGCCTTGGCTCAGCGTGTCCGCTGCGAGGTTCACCGCCCGCGCACCTTCAAGCAAACGCATCGCCGCCTGATCGACCTGCTGGATATTGCCGC
Source organism: Pseudomonas fluorescens (assembly GCF_004683905.1). Taxonomy (NCBI): domain Bacteria; kingdom Pseudomonadati; phylum Pseudomonadota; class Gammaproteobacteria; order Pseudomonadales; family Pseudomonadaceae; genus Pseudomonas; species Pseudomonas fluorescens. The sequence continues at coordinate 5,081,160 of NZ_CP038438.1, read as the reverse complement.
TGACTTCATCGGCGGTGCTCGCCTGTTCCTCAACGGCGGTGGCGATCTGCGCCAAAGTGTCAGTGACACTTTGCACCGCGCTGGCGATTTCACCAAGACGTTCACCGAGGCCGGTCACGGCTGCGGCATCTGATTGTGCCTGGCCGCATGCGGCTTCCATCAGACTCACCGCTTCGTTGACCGTGGCGCGCAAGCTGTCGACGGTGCCGGCGATCTGCGCGGTCGACGATTGCGTGCGCTGCGACAGGCTGCGCACTTCATCGGCGACCACGGCAAACCCGCGCCCTTGTTCGCCGGCGCGTGCCGCCTCGATCGCAGCATTGAGCGCCAACAGATTGGTCTGCTCGGCGACGCCACGAATGGTGTCGACCACCAGTTGAATCTGCTGGCCCTGTTCGCTGACTCGACCGAGTGCCGCTGCGGTTTCGTTGAGGCGTTGATTGAGCTGCTGAATGCTCGCCGTGGTGCGCTGGCTGTCGCGGCTGCTGTCGGCGGCGATGCGCCGGGTGTGCTGGGCGCTGCCGGACGCCTGTTCGCAACTCTGCGCCACACCTTGCGAAGTGGCGGCCAGTTGCGTGGCAGCGGCGGCGATCTGGCTGATCTGCAACTGTTGTGCTTCGACTTCGCTCAGCGCGCCGCTGGAATGATCGTTGAGGCTGCGCACCGCGTGGCTCAGTTGTGAGGTTTCGTGATCGACCCCGAGCATGCTGGCGCGCAGTTGCACCACCGCGACGTTGAGCGCGGTGCTGATCGCCGCCAGCTCATCGCGGCCCACCACCGGCACTTGCAGGCTGAGATTGCCGTCACGCAGGGCCTCGGCCAGCAGGGTAATGCCGCTGGCGCTGCGGCGTATCGAAGCCTGCAGGCAGACGAACAGGTACAGCGCCGCCAGCAACAGGCAACCGAACACGGCGGCGACCACGATGAACTGGCGAATCGCCGAGGCGTGGTAAGCGTCCAGGCGCTGATCCAGTGACAGCAGTGATTGCTGGCGCAACGACGCGAGATCACCCAGCAGAGCATCGAGGCTGCGTTCGAAGTCTTCAGGCTTGAGGGTAATGCTGCCGCCGAACACGCCGTCATCCAGCACCTTCAGCCCAGCGTCCAGACGCTTGAGGCTGTCGTGGTATTGACCGGCCCAGGTTTGCAGATCGCTCGGCAGGCGCGCTTCGAGCAGGCCTGCCGTTTTGACAAGCTGCTCGCGGGCGTCGCCGATGCGGCCGCGCAGGTCGCGTAGCTGCAAGCGACTTTGAAGGGTGAATTGTCCTGAGACCACCGAAGCCTGGCCGACGGCGGCGAGGCGACCCACACGCTCGATCAGATCCGGTGCGTGTTGCGTGGAGATCTGCGTCAGCAGATAGGTTTCCAGCCATGGCGCCAACGTCAGGCGGTTGTCCATGACGATCTGCTCGCGCAAGGCTTGCAGGGCGCTGAGGGCGTTGGTGAAACGATCGTAACCGTCCGGCCACCAACCGACGCTGCTCAGGCTTTTCGAATCCAGACCACCGAGCGCGGTTTGCAGGGCTTGATAGCGGGCGAGGGTTTCGCCTTCGGCACCTTCATTTTTCAGCGCGTTGCCCAAATCGCTGGTGGCTTGCTGGACGGCTGGTTGCACCGCGTCAAACGCTGCCATGGCAGCGAGGGTGGCCGGGGTTGGCTGGCGATTGGTTTCGGTGGCGCGCCAACGGGCGGCGCGGTCACGCTGGGCGGCGAGCAGGTTGTCCAGCGCATCAAGGCTGAGCAACTGGCGTACGCCGGCGCGTTCGCCGGAAATCAGATTGAGCTTGTCGCGATAGTCCTGGCCGATCATCAACAGGCTGCCGGCCAACGGCAGAATGAACAGCAGAAACAACAGCTGGAATTTACGCGCGAATCCAAACCGCCCCAGCAATTTGATCCCCGGTGACAAGAAAGCCTGCATGCCTCATGACTCCTCTGGACACCACGCACCATTGGCGTGCATCACGGTCGTGCGACCTCGATGTCGTGCCCTGCTAAAAGGCCCCGAAAGTTCACTCTCGCCCGCTCTGTAGGCCGGCTCTGTAGCGAAACTTCCCATTCTCGGAGGCCTTTGTAAGGCCGCCGCGTTCGAGGGGAGAAGCAAGGCAAGATTCAGACCATGGCGTTGCGCTATCACCTATCCCATGTAGGAGCTGCCGAAGGCTGCGATCTTTTGATCTTTGTTTTTAAGATCAAGATCAAAAGATCGCAGCCTTCGGCAGCTCCTACAGAGATTGGTCTGTTATTCGGTTGATTAGTTAGCTGGCTAAGGGGATGGCGCTGGCGCACCGAAAAATGGCACATTGACGCACCTGCCTGCGTGCACCCATCTGCTGTACGGAAACTTTCATGGCTATCAGCAACGTTCAGACCGCCGCTGCCTCGGCGTCCGCTCCTCCGCAAAGCAGCCCGTTGGTGATGCGTATCATCGGCGCGGTGGCGCTAGCGCATTTGATCAACGACCTGATTCAGTCGGTGCTGCCGTCGATTTATCCGATGCTCAAAGCCAACTATGGCTTGAGCTTCACCCAGGTCGGCCTGATCACGCTGACCTTCCAGTTGACCGCGTCGCTGTTGCAGCCGTGGGTCGGTTATCACACTGATCGCCATCCGAAACCGTGGCTGTTGCCGGCGGGTTCGATTTGCACGCTGATTGGCATCGTGATGATGTCGGTGGTCGGCAGTTTTCCATTGATTCTGCTGGCAGCGGCGCTGATCGGTATCGGTTCCTCGACCTTTCACCCCGAGGCGTCACGGATTGCCCGGCTGGCCTCGGGCGGACGCTTTGGTCTGGCGCAATCGACCTTTCAGGTCGGCGGTAACGCCGGTTCCGCGTTCGGCCCATTACTGGCAGCGGCGATCATTATTCCGTTCGGTCAGGGCAACGTGGCGTGGTTCGGTCTGTTCGCGGTGTTTGCGCTGTTCGTGCTGTATCGCATCAGCCGCTGGTACGCCCATCACCTGAACCTGTTCAAGCTCAAGGCCGGGCAGGCGGTGACTCACGGGTTGTCGAAGGGCAGGGTGATCAGTGCGCTGGTGGTGTTGGGGCTGTTGGTGTTTTCCAAGTATTTCTACATGGCCAGCCTCACCAGCTATTTCACCTTTTACCTGATCGAGAAGTTCGACCTGTCGGTGGCCAGTTCACAGCTGCACCTGTTCCTGTTTCTCGGCGCGGTGGCGGCGGGGACGTTCTTTGGCGGGCCGATCGGCGACAAGATCGGGCGTAAGGCGGTGATCTGGTTTTCGATTCTCGGCGTGGCGCCGTTCACCTTGCTGATGCCGCACGTCGATCTGTTCTGGACCACTGTCCTCAGCGTGGTGATCGGCTTCATTCTCGCCTCGGCGTTCTCGGCGATTGTGGTTTACGCGCAGGAACTGGTGCCGGGCAATGTCGGGATGATCGCCGGGGTGTTCTTCGGCTTGATGTTTGGTTTCGGCGGGATTGGTGCGGCGCTGCTGGGGCATCTGGCGGATGTGCACGGGATCGAGTACGTGTATTTCCTGTGCTCTTTTTTGCCGTTGTTTGGCGTGCTGGCGATCTTCCTGCCGCGCACCAAAAAAACCTGACCTGCACAGTTCAAACTGTGGGAGCGGGCTTGCTCGCGAAGGCGGTGTATCAGTCGATATTAATGTGGCTGACACACCGCTTTCGCGAGCAAGCCCGCTCCCACAGGGTATTGCTGGTGTTGCATACAAATCTGTCAGGCACAAAAAAGCCGCGTATCAAACGCGGCTTTTTCTTGGGCGTGTCGCTTACACGTTGAAACGGAAGTGCATTACGTCGCCGTCTTTGACGATGTAGTCCTTGCCTTCCAGGCGCCATTTACCGGCTTCCTTGGTACCGGCTTCGCCCTTGTACTGGATGAAGTCGTTGTAGGCGATCACTTCGGCGCGGATGAAGCCTTTCTCGAAGTCGGTGTGGATCACGCCAGCAGCTTGTGGTGCAGTGGCACCGACGCGGACGGTCCAGGCGCGGACTTCTTCGACACCGGCGGTGAAGTAGGTCTGCAGGTGCAGCATTTCGTAGCCGGCGCGGATCACGCGGTTCAGGCCAGGCTCTTCCAGGCCCAGGGCCTCGAGGAACATGTCTTTCTCTTCGCCGTCATCGAGCTCGGCGATTTCCGCTTCGATCTTGTTGCACACCGGAACGACCATGGCGCCTTCTTCTTCGGCGATGGCCTTGACCACGTCCAGGTGCGGGTTGTTCTCGAAACCGTCTTCAGCGACGTTGGCGATGTACATGACCGGTTTGGTGGTCAGCAGGTGGAAGCCCTTGATCACCGACTTTTCGTCAGCGCTCATGTTCTTCATCAGGCTGCGCGCAGGCTTGGCCTCGGTGAAGTGCGCGATCAGTTGCTCAAGCAGAGCTTTCTGAACGACTGCGTCCTTGTCACCGCCCTTGGCGTTGCGCGCGACTTTCTGCAGTTGCTTCTCGCAGCTGTCGAGGTCGGCGAAGATCAGTTCCAGGTCGATGATTTCGATGTCGCGCTTCGGGTCGACGCTGTTGGAAACGTGGATCACGTTGTCGTCTTCGAAGCAGCGCACCACGTGAGCGATGGCGTCGGTTTCGCGGATGTTGGCCAGGAACTTGTTGCCCAGACCTTCACCTTTCGAGGCACCGGCCACCAGGCCTGCGATGTCGACGAATTCCATGGTGGTCGGCAGGATGCGCTTCGGATTGACAATGGCCGCCAGGGCTTCCAGACGTGGATCCGGCATCGGCACGATGCCGCTGTTCGGCTCGATGGTGCAGAAGGGGAAGTTCTCGGCCGCGATACCGGATTTGGTCAGGGCGTTGAACAGGGTGGACTTGCCGACGTTAGGCAGGCCGACGATGCCGCAATTGAATCCCATGGTGTTTCCCCTCGGATTAGAGTCAGGCCTTCTGGCTGTGCAGGTTTTTCATCGCGCGGTTCCATTCACCGGCGAGGATATCCGGCAGCACGCCGAGGGCAAAGTCGATGCTGGCATCGAGTTTTTCCTGTTCGGCGCGTGGCGCACGACCCAGGACGAAATTTGAAACCATACTGGCGACGCCCGGGTGGCCGATGCCAAGCCGCAGGCGGTAGAAAGTATTCTGATTGCCCAGTTGCGCAATGATGTCGCGCAACCCGTTGTGACCGCCATGGCCGCCGCCCTGTTTGAGCTTGGCGACGCCCGGAGGCAGGTCGAGTTCGTCGTGCGCCACCAGGATTTCTTCAGGCTTGATGCGGAAGAAACCGGCGAGTGCCGCCACGGCCTGGCCGCTGCGGTTCATGTAGGTGGTGGGAATCAGCAGACGAACATCCTGACCCTGATGCGAGTAGCGCCCGGTCAGGCCGAAATATTTGCGATCGGCCACAAGGTTCACACCTTGCGCGGCAGCGATGCGCTCAACAAAAAGGGCCCCTGCGTTATGCCGGGTCTGTTCGTATTCAGCGCCTGGATTTCCCAGGCCAACGATCAGTTTGATGGCAGTCACGATAGGGGCCCTTCCTTGGAGTGGTGGATAACATCGCCGCAAGCAGTGAAGGCGGCGAAAGTGGACGAAAATTGCTCATTTACCATGAATGTAAACTCCGCGTTCTCGCCCGCTTTCTCGCTACGTTCCAGTCCGCGATGTTTCACTCACTCCGACGAACAGAGTGAAATTACTCTGCTGCGCCTTCTTCGGTAGCTTCTGGAGCAACACGTGGAGCGTGGACGTTGGCTACTGCCTTGTCATCGCCGTGTGCCAGAGCAACGAACTCGACACCTTTAGGAGCTTTGAGGTCCGACAGGTGAACGATGGTGCCGATTTCAGCGTCAGCCAGGTCGACTTCGATGAACTCAGGCAGGTCTTTTGGCAGGCAGGAAACTTCGATCTCGGCAACAACGTGCGAGATTTCGCCGCCTTTCTTCACTGGAGCAGCTTCGTTGATGAAGTGCACAGGAACGATAGCGGTCAGTTTCTGGCCAGCTACAACGCGTACGAAGTCAGCGTGCATCACGTGGCCTTTGGCCGGGTGACGTTGCAGGGCTTTGATGACGACGTTTTGTTTCTTGCCACCAACGTTCAGCTCAATGATGTGGCTGTAAGCCGCTTCGTTTTCGAGCAGTTTGGCAACTTCTTTGGCCAGCATGCTGATGGATTCAGGGGCTTTGTCGCCACCGTAAACAACAGCTGGAACCAGAGCGGCGAGACGACGCAGGCGGCGGCTCGCACCTTTCCCCAGGTCGGAACGCACTTCAGCATTCAGAGTAAAATCGTTCATTTTGTATCTCCAAAATAGCCATGACCGAGTGGCGTTTGCGACCAGCGCCAAACACGGTATGGGCAAAAAAGCCCCGCCCCGACAGGAATGCCGGGGCGGGGCGCTTTTCGTCAACGAGACATTTCGAGAAGGGCAGGGCCCTTAACGGAACATCGCGCTGATCGATTCTTCATTGCTGATGCGGCGAACCGCTTCGGCAACAACCGGTGCGATATCCAGTTGACGGATACGTGCACAGGCTTGTGCTGCAGCGGACAGCGGGATGGTGTTAGTCACCACCAGCTCGTCCAGCACGGAATTTTCGATATTCTCGATGGCCCGACCCGACAGCACAGGGTGTGTGCAGTAGGCAAAGACCTTGGCTGCGCCATGTTCTTTCAGGGCCTTGGCCGCGTGGCACAGAGTGCCGGCGGTATCGACCATGTCATCGACCAGAATGCAGGTACGCCCTTCGACATCACCGATGATATGCATCACTTCAGAGTGATTGGCTTTCTCACGGCGTTTGTCGATGATCCCGAGATCCACGCCCAGGGATTTGGCAACAGCCCGTGCACGCACGACGCCACCAATGTCCGGGGACACGATCATCAGGTTTTCGAAGCGCTGATCTTCAATGTCATCCACCAGAACCGGGGAGCCGTAGATGTTATCTACCGGAATATCGAAGAAGCCCTGAATCTGGTCAGCATGCAGATCAACCGTGAGAACACGGTCGATGCCGACTACGGTAAGCATGTCAGCAACGACTTTCGCGCTGATAGCCACACGTGCGGAACGCGGACGGCGATCCTGACGGGCATAACCAAAATAAGGAATAACAGCAGTAATACGAGTAGCCGAGGAGCGGCGGAAGGCATCAGCCATCACTACCAGTTCCATCAGGTTATCGTTGGTCGGAGCGCAAGTCGGCTGAATAATGAAAACGTCTTTACCGCGAACGTTTTCATTGATCTCGGCAGTAATTTCGCCGTCGGAGAATTTACCGACAGAGATGTCACCGAGAGGGATATGCAGCTGACGTACAACACGCCGAGCCAGATCGGGGTTAGCGTTCCCCGTAAAGACCATCATCTTGGACACGCGCAGTACCTAGAGGCTGAGGGTAACCTGGATGAGTATAGAAAATGGCAGGGGCGGCTGGATTCGAACCAACGCATGGCAGGATCAAAACCTGCTGCCTTACCGCTTGGCGACGCCCCTGTATCTGTTGCTTCAAGTGCCTTGCACTTGATTCCTTTTAGAGCAGACTTTGCAGCTTGCGATGCAACATCGAAACGTTGCTTCCTTTCGCTACAAACCCTGTAAGGGTCTCTGTCAGAAGGGCCGAGACTTTATCAGCTTCAGCTTTGCTTGGGAAGCCCCCAAACACACAACTTCCAGTTCCGGTGAGTTTTGCTTCGGTAAATTTACCTAACAAATCCAATGCGTTACGTACTTCTGGATAACGCCTTGCAACCACCGGCAAGCAGTCATTTCGACTGTTTCCCTCGGGAACGGGGCGCACTTTAATGGGCGGCGTGTTACGTGTCAACAAAGGATCGGAAAAAATTTCTGCCGTACTTACAGAGACTTGCGGCACAAGCACCAGATACCACGGTTCTTCGGGGTCGACCGGGGTCAGTTTCTCGCCCACGCCTTCGGCAAAAGCTGCATGGCCACGGACGAAAACCGGCACGTCTGCACCGAGCGAAAGGCCCAGTGCCGCGAGGCGATCTTCATCCCAGCCCAGTTGCCACAAGTGATTGAGGCCGAGCAGGGTGGTCGCCGCATTCGAGCTGCCGCCACCGATCCCGCCGCCCATGGGCAGCACCTTGTCGATCCAGATGTCGATGCCGAGTGTGCAGCCTGACTGTTGCTGAAGCATTTTCGCCGCGCGCACGATCAGGTTGCTGTCGTGGGGCACGCCAGCGAATTCGGTGTGCAGATGAATCACGCCGTCATCGCGCACGGCGAAGGTGATTTCGTCGCCGTAATCGACGAACTGAAACAGCGTCTGCAGTTCGTGATAGCCGTCTGCCCGGCGACCGAGAATGTGCAGCATCAGGTTGAGCTTGGCCGGCGATGGCAGCGTCAGACGTGGAGCGGTCATGCGTTATTGCCCCAATTTGCGCGGTTGCCAGGTCTTGATTACCAGCGTCACGTCCAGATCGGTGCCGTGCAGCTTGATCCGCTCGGGCAGCCAGTAACCGTTTTGCTCGGCGTAGCTGAGGTACTCGACCTTCCAGCCGTCCTGTTCCAGATTGGCCAGGCGACTGTCGTTATCGAGGGTCAGACGGCTTTTGCTGCTGGGGGCCGGCAGGCCACGGACCCACCAGGCCAGATTCGACACCGGTAGCTTCCAGCCGAGTTGCTCTTCGAGCAGCGCTTCCGGTGACTCGGAGTCATAGCGGCCCTGATTGGCGACTTCCAGCGAAACCTTGCCCGGGCGCCCGGTCAGACGTGCCGCGCCACGACCCAGCGGGCCGGACAGGCGAATGTCGTAGTAGTCCTGGCGTTGCAGCCAGAACAGCGTGCCGCTACCGGAATCTTTCGGTGCGCGAATGCCGATCTTGCCGTCGATCTGCCAGCCGTCGAGGCCGGTCAGCTGTTGTTTGTTCGCGGCCCACTGAGCCGGACTGCCGTGGCCCTCGACCGATTCGCGAGCGCCGAAGCCCGCGCAACCGGCGAGCAGGGCGATGAAGCTGAAAACAATAACGTGGCGCAAAAACATGAGTTAAAGAGTCTCGGATCCGGTCAGGCGCTTGATGGTGCTGCGCAGGATGGTGCTGTCGGGCTGATCTTTGAGGTACTTGCCCCAGACTTGCTTGGCCTCGCGCTGATTGCCCTTGACCCACAGAACTTCGCCCAGGTGCGCGGCGACTTCGTGGTCCGGGAAACGCTCGAGCGCCTGACGCAGATATTTTTCGGCGTCGTCCAGATTGCCCATGCGGAAATTCACCCAGCCGAGGCTGTCGAGTACCGCCGGGTCTTCCGGATTGATCTGGTGCGCCTGTTCGATCAGGGCCTTGGCTTCAGCGTAGCGGGTGGTGCGATCGGACAGGGTATAGCCCAGCGCATTGAGCGCCATGGCGTTGTCCGGGTCGCGCTTGATGATCAGGCGCAGGTCTTTTTCCATCTGTGCCAGATCATTGCGTTTTTCCGCGAGCATGGCCCGGGTGTAGAGCAGATTCAGATCGTCCGGGTATTGCTGCAAGGCTTTATCCAGCGTTTTCCAGGCCTTGTCGTCCTGTTTGTTGGCCGACAGGGTTTCGGATTCGATCAGATACAGCTGGATCGCGTAATCCGGCTGGGCATCGCGTTCGGCGGCGAGTTTGCTCTGGGCTTCGGCGGTCTTGCCGTTGTTCATCAGAATATCGGCCTGACGCAGTTGCGCCGGCAGATAGTCATTGCCCGGGCCGACCTGCGCGTATTCGATCAGCGCGCCCTGCGGGTCGTTGCGTTCTTCGGCGATGCGACCGAGGTTCAGGTGCGCCGAGTCAACGTGGCTTTCCCGGGCGATCAGGTCTTCCAGGTAACCCTTGGCCTCGTCCCAGGCCTTGGCTTCCAGGCACACCAGTGCCAGCGAATAACGCAGTTCGTCGTCTTCCGGGTATTGCTGAACGAGGGTGGAGAACTCGACCTTGGCGTCATCCATCCGGTCCTGTTCAACCAGCGTGCGCGCATAAGTCAGGCGCAGGCGTTTGTCGTCCGGGTATTTCTTGATGCTTTTCCGCAACAGCGGCAGGGCTTCGTCGCCACGATTCATGGTTTGCAGCAGACGCGCGCGCAGCAGGATCGGCGCAATCTCGCCTTCTTCCGGCGGGTTGTCTTCGAGCAGGGTCAGAGCGGCTTTATTGTCGCCGTCCTGTTGCAGCAGCAGGGCCTTGCCGAAAATCAGCTGGCTGTTCTTCGGGTGGCGCTGCAGCAGACGGTCGAAACTTTTCATCAGGCCGTTGCGGGTTTCCTGATCGGTATCGGCGGCCGATAGCGCGAGGAAGTCGAAATGTGTGTCGCCCTTGCCCTGCAGGACTTTCTCCATATAGACCATGGAGTCGTCGTAACGCCCGGCGCGAGCCAGTTGCACGGCGGCGGCGCGTTGCGCTTCAAGGTCGTCCGGGGCGTTTTTTGCCCAGATCAGTGCGGTGTCCAGCGCAGGCTGGTCGGCACCGAGATATTCGGCGATGCGGAACGCGCGCTCGGAAACCCCCGGGTCCTGAGTATTGATCGCCTGGGTCACGTAGTTGTCCAGGGCAATGTCGAACCGATTGCGCTGGCCGGCGAGTTCGGCGCTCAGCAGGCTGAAAACGGTTTCCTCGCTGAACGAGCTGTAAACCTTGGGTTTTTCAGGCGGGGACGCGGTGTCTTCGACCGGCGGGGTACCGTCCGGCGAAACGGGTGCCATGGCCTGGCAGCCGCTGAGGAAGACAAAAGCAAGGAGCAACGCGGAAGATCTATTCATATAGGAAGAGGACGACTAACCTGCGGTCGGATCATCATGACACAAGCCTTCGGCCAAACATAACCGAGTCTCGAATGTGGCCTTTATAGTGGCCGACAATTGGGACAATAGTCAGCGGTAGTTGTTCTGAATCTGACGAAGTAGGACAATTGCCGGCTTCACGTCACCATCAGCGACCTTGAATGGCCTTCCTTGCACTCGGTATTAACCACAAGACTGCTTCAGTAGACGTCCGCGAGCGCGTGGCCTTTACCCCTGAGCAGCTGGTGGAGGCCTTGCAGCAGCTCTGCCGACTCACCGACAGCCGCGAAGCTGCGATCCTCTCCACCTGCAATCGCAGTGAGCTTTATATAGAACAGGATCAGGTTTCGGCTGATCTGGTTCTGCGCTGGCTGGCCGATTATCACCATTTAAGCCTCGATGAGCTGCGCGCGAGTGCTTATGTGCATGAAGATGATGCGGCAGTTCGTCACATGATGCGCGTCGCCTCCGGGCTCGACTCGCTGGTGCTGGGCGAACCGCAGATTCTCGGCCAGATGAAATCGGCCTACGCTGTGGCGCGTGAGGCCGGGACCATCGGCCCGCTGCTGGGGCGGCTGTTTCAAGCGACATTCAATGCCGCCAAGCAAGTGCGTACCGACACCGCCATCGGCGAAAACCCGGTGTCCGTGGCGTTTGCCGCCGTCAGCCTGGCCAAACAGATTTTCAGCGATCTGCAACGCAGCCAGGCCTTGCTGATCGGCGCTGGCGAGACCATCACTCTGGTCGCCCGCCATTTGCATGAGCTGGGGGTCAAGCGCATCGTGGTCGCCAACCGCACGCTGGAACGTGCCAGCCTGCTGGCCGAGCAGTTCGGCGCGCACGCGGTGCTGCTCTCGGACATTCCGGCGGAACTGGTGCGCAGCGATATCGTGATCAGTTCGACCGCCAGCCAGTTGCCCATCCTCGGCAAGGGCGCGGTGGAAAGCGCGCTGAAGCAGCGCAAGCACAAACCGATCTTCATGGTCGACATCGCCGTACCCCGCGACATCGAGCCGGAAGTCGGCGAACTCGACGACGTTTACCTGTACAGCGTCGATGATCTGCACGAAGTGGTCGCCGAGAACCTCAAGAGTCGTCAGGGTGCAGCCCAGGCGGCGGAAGAGATGGTCTCGGTCGGCGCCGACGATTTCATGGTGCGTCTGCGTGAGCTGGCGGCGGTCGATGTGCTCAAGGCTTATCGGCAACAAAGCGAACGCCTGCGCGACGAGGAGCTGCAAAAAGCCCTGCGTCTGCTGGCCAACGGCGGCAACGCCGAAGATGTGCTCGGGCAACTGGCCCGCGGCCTGACCAATAAACTGTTGCATGCGCCCAGCGTGCAATTGAAAAAGCTTTCTGCCGAAGGCCGCCTTGATGCGCTGGCCATGGCCCAGGAACTCTTTGCCCTCGAGGGCTCACCGGATAGTTTTTCGGATAAAAAACCGCAATGAAAGCGTCACTGCTCAACAAGCTGGACACCCTCCAGGACCGTTTCGAGGAACTGACCGCGCTGCTCGGCGACGGCGAAGTCATTGCCGATCAGGCCAAATTCCGCGCTTATTCCAAGGAATACGCCGAACTCGAGCCGGTGGTACAAGGCTATAAAAAGCTGCTCGGCGTACAAAGTGATCTTGAAGGCGCCCAGGCGCTGCTCAAGGACAGCGACCCGGACATGCGTGAAATGGCTGTGGAAGAAGTCCGCGAAGCCAAGGAATTGCTGATCAGGCTGGAAGATGATCTGCAGCGCATGTTGCTGCCCAAGGATCCCAATGACGGGCGTAACGTCTTTCTCGAAATTCGCGCCGGTACCGGTGGCGACGAGGCGGCGATCTTCTCCGGCGATCTGTTTCGCATGTACTCGCGTTACGCCGAACGACGTGGCTGGCGCGTGGAGATCCTTTCGGAAAACGAAGGCGAGCACGGTGGCTATAAAGAAGTCATCGCCCGCATTGAAGGCGACAACGTTTACGGCAAGCTGAAGTTCGAATCCGGCGCGCACCGCGTACAGCGTGTACCCGCTACCGAATCCCAGGGCCGTATCCACACCTCGGCCTGCACCGTGGCGGTGTTGCCCGAGCCGGACGAACGGGAAGCCATCGAGATCAACCCGGCGGATCTGCGTGTCGACACTTACCGCTCCTCCGGGGCCGGTGGTCAGCACGTCAACACCACCGACTCGGCGATCCGCATCACGCACATACCGACCGGCACCGTCGTCGAGTGTCAGGAAGAACGTTCCCAGCACAAGAACCGTGCCCGGGCGATGGCCTGGCTGTCGGCCAAACTCAACGATCAGCAAACCGCAGCGGCGGCGAATGCGATTGCCAGCGAGCGTAAGTTGCTGGTGGGTTCCGGTGATCGTTCCGAGCGCATTCGCACGTACAACTTTGCCCAGGGCCGGGTCACTGACCATCGCGTCAACCTGACCCTGTACTCCCTTGATGAAATCCTCGCCGGTGGCGTTGAAGCGGTGATCGAGCCTTTGCTGGCCGAATACCAGGCCGACCAACTTGCAGCGATAGGTGAATAAATGACCATCATCGCCAGTCTGTTGCGCGCTGCCGAATTGCCGGACTCGCCCACCGCGCGCCTGGATGCCGAATTGCTCCTGGCAGCGGCACTGGGCAAATCGCGAAGCTTCCTGCACACCTGGCCCGAGCGCATCGTACCCAGCGAAGCAGTGCTGATTTTTACCGAGTACCTGCAACGGCGTCGAAGTGGCGAGCCGGTGGCCTACATCCTTGGTCAGCAGGGTTTCTGGAAACTCGATCTGGAAGTCGCGCCGCACACGTTGATCCCGCGTCCGGACACCGAGTTGCTGGTCGAAGCCGCACTGGAACTGCTGGCGGCAACGCCGGCGAAAGTCCTCGATCTGGGCACCGGCAGCGGCGCGATTGCGTTGGCCCTGGCCAGCGAGCGTCCGGCGTGGAACGTCACGGCGGTGGATCGCGTGCTGGAAGCCGTGGCCCTCGCCGAACGCAATCGTCAGCGCCTGAACCTGAACAACGCTACGGTGCTGAGCAGCCACTGGTTCAGCGCCCTCGAAGGCCAACGTTTCAACCTGATCATCAGCAATCCGCCGTACATTGCGGCTGCCGATCCGCATCTGGTCGAGGGCGACGTGCGCTTCGAACCGGCCAGTGCGCTGGTGGCCGGTGTCGACGGGCTCGACGATCTGCGCCTGATTGTCGCGCAGGCTCCGGATCATCTGGAAGCCGGCGGCTGGCTGATGCTCGAACACGGCTATGATCAAGCCGAAGCCGTGCGTGATCTGTTGCTCACTCGCGGTTTTGAACAAGTCCACAGCCGCACCGATCTGGGCGGCCATCAACGGATCAGCCTGGGGCGTCTGCCGTGCTGAATGATCAGGAATTGCTGCGCTACAGCCGGCAGATTCTGCTGCAACACATCGACATCGACGGGCAACTGAAGCTGAAAAACAGCCGCGTGCTGATCGTCGGCCTCGGCGGTCTCGGCGCCCCGGTCGCGCTGTATCTCGCGGCGGCCGGTGTCGGTGAATTGCATCTGGCGGATTTCGACACGGTCGACCTGACCAACCTGCAGCGCCAGATCATTCATGACACCGACAGCGTCGGCATGAGCAAGGTCGACTCGGCGCTCAAGCGCCTGAGCGCGATCAATCCCGAGATTAAACTGGTGCCTCATCGTCAGGCGCTGGACGAGGATTCCCTGGCCGCCGCCGTGTCGGCGGTGGATCTGGTGCTCGACTGCTCCGATAACTTCTCCACCCGCGAGGCGGTCAACGCCGCGTGTGTGGCAGCGCGCAAACCGCTGGTCAGCGGCGCGGCGATTCGTCTGGAAGGGCAGTTGTCGGTGTTCGACCCGCGTCGCCCGGAAAGTCCGTGCTACCACTGTCTGTACGGGCATGGCAGCGAAGCCGAACTGACCTGCAGCGAGGCCGGTGTGGTCGGGCCGCTGGTGGGGCTGGTCGGCAGCCTGCAGGCGCTTGAAGCGTTGAAAGTGCTGGTCGGTTTTGGCGAACCGTTGGTGGGTCGTTTGCTGTTGATCGATGCCTTGGGTTCGCGCTTCCGTGAATTGCGGGTCAAGCGTGATCCGGGGTGCAGCGTCTGTGGTTCGCAGCATGCGTGAGGCGCCGATCGCGGTGTTCGATTCCGGTGTCGGCGGCTTGTCGGTACTGGCTGAAATCCAGCGTTTGCTGCCCCATGAATCACTGCTGTATTTCGCCGATTGCGGGCATATTCCCTACGGCGAGAAAACCCCGGAGTTCATCCGCCAGCGCTGCAATGTGATGGCCGGTTTTTTCCGTGAGCAGGGCGCCAAGGCCCTGGTGATCGCCTGCAACACGGCGACGGTGGCCGCTGTTGCCGATCTGCGCCGTGATTTCCCCGAATGGCCGATCGTTGGCATGGAGCCGGCGGTCAAACCCGCAGCTGCCGCCACCCGCAGCGGTGTGGTGGGCGTACTCGCCACCACCGGCACGTTGCAGAGTGCCAAGTTCGCCGCGTTGCTCGACCGCTTCGCCGCTGACGTTCGCGTCATCACCCAGCCGTGCCCCGGTCTGGTGGAACTGATTGAAAGCGGTGATCTGCACAGCGTCGAGTTGCGCAGCCTGCTTCAGCATTACGTCGAGCCGCTGCTGGCCAACGGTTGCGACACGATCATTCTTGGCTGCACTCACTATCCGTTTCTCAAGCCGCTGCTCAAGACGATGATTCCCGACAGCATCAGCCTGATTGACACTGGCGCAGCCGTAGCGCGGCAACTGCAACGGTTGCTGGCCGAACGTGATCTGCTCGCCGAAGGGCCGAACCGATCGGTCAGATTCTGGACCAGTGCCGACCCCGCGTTCTTCCGCAAGACCCTGCCCCTGTTGGGTCAGGTTGCCGGCGACGTCGAAAAATTCAGCTTGTAAAAAAAATGTGAAATAACTAGAAAAACAGCTGAACTTCTAATCAGGCGCTAGCTTCTATAGCGATGAGTTATCTAGAAAACCAAACGATCGTTCCGGAAAAGGAAGTTTCAAAGTGAAGCGACTATTCTGCTTGGCCGCGATTGCGGCCGCACTGATGGGGCAAAGTATTACCGCACAAGCCGCAGGCGTTGAGTTTGCAGTGGGTGCGACCAGCGATTCGACCATGACTTATCGCCTGGGCATGAATTTCGATTGGGACAAGAGCTGGCTGCAAAGTGACGTCGGTCGCCTGACCGGTTACTGGAGCGGCGCTTACACTTACTGGGAGGGTGACAAGACTTCCAGCAACAACAGCCTGTCGTTCTCCCCGGTATTCGTTTACGAGTTTGCCGGTCAGTCGGTCAAGCCGTACGTTGAGGCGGGTATTGGTGTCGCAGCGTTCTCCAACACCAAGTATGAAAGCAACAACATCGGCGGCTCTTTCCAGTTCGAAGACCGTATCGGTTTTGGTCTGCGCTTCAATGGCGGGCATGAAGTGGGGATTCGGGCGACGCACTATTCCAACGCCGGCCTGGCCAGCAGCAACGACGGTGTAGAAAGCTACGCGCTGCATTACACGATGCCGCTGTAACTGCAGCTTGCACAAATCTTTGTGGGAGCGGGCTTGCTCGCGAATGCGGTGTGTCAGTCGACAACACAATTGACTGACACACCGCATTCGCGAGCAAGCCCGCTCCCACATTGGTTTTGAGCTGCTGTTGAAATCAACGGTAAGCAGTGGCAATGCCTTTGCGTTCTTCAATGCACTCCGGTGCACCCATCTCGAATTCGCGACAGATCAGCGGGCGTTTCTCATAGATCGTGCACATCATGCTGTCGCGATCCAGCGCCGCGCACCAGCCGTCGTCCAGACGCAGCATCACTTCACCACCCCACTCATCAGTATCGATAAAGCGCTCAGGCACGCCGGTGTCGGTGATCAGCATCACTTCGAGCTGGCAACAGCACGCTGCGCAGGTCGAACAGGTGACCGCTGGCTCGGTGATTTGCTGGTGGGGAATGGTTTTCATGCTGCGCAGTGTAAGGCAGCCGCCGGTTGCTGTGTGAAAGGCCTGACAGACGCTCAGTGGGCCAACCGCCGAGCCATCGCATGCAATAACGGAAACAGCAGCGCCCACAGCAGGCCGATGCCGATCAGGGTCGGCAGTTCACCGTAGGGAAACTGCACCCCGGCCAAACGTCCACCGCCGTAATAGGACACCGCACCACCCACCGCACCGAGCACACTGGCCAGCCACCACGGGCGGGCGCTCCATTGCAGACAGTGACGCAACGTGGTCGCGAGCAAGGCCCAGAGCAGCATCAGCCACAGCGGAATCAGTGGCGACAGATCCTGAAATTCGAACACGCCGGCAGCGCGCAACAGACTGTCTACGGCTGTACCGACAAGCACCACGCTGAGGATCAGGCGACCTTCCTCCGCCCAACTGCTGATCCAACCAAAATGGACCACCAGCACCGCCAGCGCCAGCAGCAGCCACAGACTGTCGCCGCCGATGACACAGGCCAGCCAGCCGACCTGGAACAGCACGGCATTGGTCAGCCGCTCAAGCATCGAAGCGTCCGAGCAACGGCGCCGGCATCGCGGCCGGTTTGGCCAGCAGCAGTTGCGCGGTGCCGATGGTGCGCTCCAGAAACCCGCCCTCGCAGTAGCACAGGTAAAACTCCCACAGTCGCAGGAAGTAATCGTCGTAACCCAACTCGCTCAAACGGCCATGGGCGCGGCGAAAGTTTTCGTGCCACAGGCGCAGGGTGCGGGCGTAGTGCAGGCCGAAATCTTCCATGTGCAGCAGGTTCATATCGGTCTCGCGGCTGACCACTTCGAGCATCTTCTGCACGCAGGGCAGGGCGCCGCCGGGGAAGATGTAGCGCTGGATGAAGTCGACGCCGCGCTTGGCCTGCTCGTAGCGCTGCTCGCGGATGGTGATCGCCTGCAACAGCATCAGGCCGTTGCTCTTGAGCAGGTGCGCGCATTGCTTGAAATAGGTGGGCAGGAAGCGGTGACCGACCGCTTCGATCATCTCGATCGACACCAGTTTGTCGTATTCGCCGGTGAGGTCGCGGTAGTCGGTGAGCAGCAGCGTTACCCGATCCTGCAACCCCAGTGCTTCAATGCGCCTGGCGGTAAACGCGTACTGCTCTTTCGACAGCGTCGTGGTGGTGACACGGCAGCCGTATTGCTGCGCGGCGTACAGCGCCATGCTGCCCCAACCGGTGCCGATCTCCAGCAGGTGATCTTCGGGTTTGAGCGCGAGCTTCTGGCAGATCCGTTCCAGCTTGTTCAACTGAGCCTGTTCCAGGCTGTCGTCGGGGCTGAGGAACTGCGCCGCCGAATACATCATGGTCGGGTCGAGAAACTGTTCGAACAGGTCGTTGCCGAGGTCATAGTGCGCCGCGATGTTTTTCTGCGACCCCTTGCGCGTGTTGCGGTTGAGCCAGTGCAGGCCTTGCACCAGCGGCCGGCTGAGGCGGGCCAGACCGCGCTCCATGGCGTCGAGCACGTCGAGGTTGCTGACGAACACGCGCACGACCGCCGTCAGGTCCGGTGAACTCCAGTAACCGTGGATAAACGCTTCGCCGGCACCAATCGATCCGTTGCCGGCGACCATGCCCCACACCGCTGCATCCTGCACATGGATTTCGCCGAGCAGGTGGCTGCCCGGTGTGCCGAACATCAGGCGTTCGCCATCCTCGACCACCAGCAATTGCCCGTGTTTGAGCTGACTGAGTTGCCGCAAAACGCCGCGACGCAGCAGCGAACCGGTCAAACCGTTGGTGCTGAAGCGACTGACCGACAGGCTAGAGGATTTCATGGTGGTGCTCCTTGGGAGGCACAGTGGCGATCTGAAAGCTGCCGTCGGCAGCCTGATGAGCAAAAATCGGAGCACGCTTGAGCAACAGGCGCACGGCTTGCCAGTAAATCGCCAGACAGGTTTTCGCGGTCATCCACGGAAAACGTCGCAAGTAGCGGTGCAGGCTGTGGCGGTCGAGGGGTTCGCGCTGCAGATTGAGCGTGGCGTCGAACAGCTTGTGCTCACCCTGCCAGTCGGCCATGTGCACGCCGAGATTTTGCGCAGCCGGGCTGAAGCTCATGCGGTACTCGAGGTCACGCGGCAAAAACGGCGAGACATGAAAGGCCTTGGCCACGGCGAAGTGCTGGTGAAAGTCTTGCAGGTCGGTCGGTGTGCGGGCCGGCAGCACGTAGTGATAACGCTCGCACCACGGCGTGTTGGTGACTTCGCAGAGAATCGCCGCCAGTTGCCCGTCGGCCTCGTGGCAATAAAAGAAACTCACCGGATTGAACGCCAGACCCCAACTGCGCGGTTGGGTCAGCAGGCAGATCGAACCCTGCGGTTGATGGCCGATGGCGACGCCGACTTGCTGGCGCACCGCATCGATCAGGCGCATGCCGCTGCCGGTGAAGGTTTTCAGGTAGTCGGTTTCGCGAAACGAAAACGCTGCAAAGCGGCTGCGACTGGCAAACGGCGACAGTTCGAACACGGCGTCCTGTTCCGCCAGATCGAGGTACAACAGACCGATCCGGTAACGGAATTCGTGGCGTCTGGGCGAAAAGCGCCGATGGCCAATCCAGCCGCTGTACAGGGCGCTGTTCATAAGCTTTCCCCGAACGCGGCGGCCACGCGCAACGCGCTGACCACGCCGTCCTCATGAAAGCCGTTGGCCCAGTAGGCGCCGCAATAATGGGTGTGCTGCTGACCGTCGAGTTCGGCCCAGCGGTTTTGCGCCGCTACCGCCGCGAGGCTGAATTGCGGGTGGGCGTAGGTGTATTTGGCGAGCACCTTGAACGGGCTGATCCCGGCGCTCTGATTGAGGCTGACGCAGAACGTGGTGTCACTCTGAATGCCCTGCAGGATGTTCATGTCGTAAGTGACGGCCGCGTGGGTATGGCCGGCGCCGCTCAAGCGATAGTTCCAGCTGGCCCACGCTAGTTTTCGGGTCGGCAGCAGACGGGTATCGGTATGCAGCACAACTTCGTTATCGGCATAGGGCAGGGCGCCGAGGATCGACCGTTCCGCCTGGCTTGGCGTGCCGAGCAATTGCAGGGCCTGGTCGCTGTGGCAGGCGAGCACGACTTTGTCGAAACGCTCGATGCCGGCCGGGCTGTGGATAACCACGCCATGTTCATCGCGATCGATGCGCGTCACCGGGCAACTGAGGCGGATCTTGTCCTGGAACGCTGCGGTCAGTGGCGCGACATAGGCACTGGAGCCGCCCTCGATCACCTGCCATTGCGGGCGATCACTGACTGACAGCAGGCCATGATTCTTGAAGAAGCGCACAAAGAATTGCAGCGGGAAATTGAGCATCTCGGCCATCGGCATCGACCAGATCGCCGAGCCCATCGGCACGATGTAATGCAGGATGAAACGTTCGCCATAACCGCCAGCCTTGAGGTAATCGTCGAGCGTGGTATCGGCGGCAATGCGCTGTTCGGCGAGGTCGCGCTGAGCTTCTTTATTGAAGCGCAGAATGTCGCGCAACATGCCCCAAAACCCCGGGGACAGCAGGTTGCTGCGCTGGGCGAAGAGGCTGTTGAGGTTGTTGCCGTTGTATTCCAGGCCGGAGTCCGGGTCGGTAACCGAGAAGCTCATTTCCGTCGGTTTGAACGACACGCCGATCTGGCCAAGCAATCGAATGAAGTTCGGATAGGTCCAGTCGTTGAACACGATGAACCCAGTGTCCACGGCGTATTCGCGGCCATCGACGGTCACCTGCACGGTATGCGTGTGACCGCCGACCCAGTCGCTGGCCTCGAACACCATGATGTCGTGTCGGCGATTGAGCAGGTGGGCGCAGGTCAGGCCGGCGATTCCGCTGCCGACAATGGCAATCTTCATATCGGGTCCCGCAGCGGTGGGTTGCTGCGCACCATGCGCTTGCCGATCGCCAGTTGCAGGCGCGCCGGCAGCTTCGACAGTGGCCACAGCGCCGCCATGAACAGTGCCGGAAAGGCGATCTCCAGCGGACGATCCTTGAGCTTGGCGAAGATGTGCCGCGCCGCTTTATCCACAGGCCAGCTCAACGGCATCGGGAAGTCGTTCTTGGCGGTCAGCGGGGTTTCGACAAAACCCGGGCTGATGATGGTGACATCGATGCCCTCGACGGCCAGGTCGATCCGCAGCGATTCGAACAGATAGCGCAGCCCTGCTTTCGACGCGCCGTAGGCTTCGGCTCGGGGCAGCGGCAGGTAGGTCACGGAACTGGCCATGCCGATCAGATGCGGCGCGGTGCCTTTGCGCAGCAACGGCAGGGCTGCTTCGATGCAGTAGCTGCTGGCGAGCAGGTTGGTGCGCACCACGTGTTCGATGATCGAGGCATCGAACTGTCGCGCATCGACGTACTCGCAGGTGCCGGCATTGAGAATCACGCTGTCCAGCGAGCCCCAGGCCTGTTCGATCTGCTGGCCGATTTCGCGCACGGTCTGACTGTTGGTCAGGTCGCCGGCCACCACCAGCACTTGCCCCGGGTAGCGTTGCGACAGCACTTTGAGCGGTGCCACCTGACGCGAACTGACAGCCAGATGCGCGCCGCTTTTCAGAATGTCTTCAGCCAGTGCTGCGCCGATGCCACTGCTGGCACCGGTCAGCCAATAACGCCGTGGAGGTGTACGACTCATCCCATTCTCCTTTTCAACCAGGCGATCACCCGGCCCAATACGGGTAAATGTTCATACAGCATGGCCCCGGCATCGAAATAATCCCGGTGGCGATAAACCTTGTCCCGCCACAGCAGGTGCGAACACCCGGCGACGCGAATCAATTGACCACCGGCCAGACGCGGGTGGCGGTAACTCATGACCCAGCGCAAGTAGCCTTCGCCGTCAGCGATCTGGTCGAAGCCGTGGAAATCGAAGCGCAGCTCGCTGACGTTGGCGTACAACTCGCTGAAGTAATGTCGCAGTTGCACCAGCCCCTGCACTTCATGCAGCGGGTCGGTGAAGTGAATGTCATCGCTGTACAGCTCGCCCAGACGTTGCAAGTTGTCTTTGTTCAACTCGGCAAACTGGCGGGCGAAGCGGCGCAGGAATTCACTCATGAACTTCTTCCATAGACGAGCGCGACGGCAGGTTCTTGAACGCCGCCAGCGCGCGTTCGCGCGAAGCCCCGAGATTGACGATCGGCGCCGGATAATCCGCCACGCCGAACAGTTCGCCGGCGCTGGCCGGGTTGTGTACTTCCTTCTTGTTCAGGCCGGCCAGCTCAGGCAGCCAGTGCTTGATGAACAGGCCTTCGCTGTCGAATTTTTCCGATTGGTTCAGCGGATTGAAGATGCGGAAGTACGGCGCCGAATCGGTGCCGGTCGAAGAACTCCATTGCCAGCCGCCGTTGTTCGCCGCCAGATCGCCGTCGATCAGGTGGCGCATGAAAAAGCGCTCGCCTTCACGCCAGTCGATCAGCAGATTCTTGGTCAGGAACATCGCCACAATCATCCGCAAGCGGTTGTGCATCCAGCCGGTTTCCAGCAGTTGGCGCATGGCCGCATCGATGATCGGCAAACCGGTGCGCGCCTCTTGCCAGGCCGCCAGATCGTCCGGCGCATCACGCCAGGCCAGGGCTTCGGTTTCCGGGCGAAATGCGCGGTGGCGCGAAACCCGTGGGTAGCCCACCAGAATGTGTTTGTAGAACTCGCGCCACAGCAGCTCGTTGATCCAGGTCACCGCGCCGACCTTGCCGCTGTCGAATTCGCCCTGATTGCTTTGCAAGGCCGCATGCAGGCATTGGCGCGGCGAAATCACCCCGGCGGCGAGGTACGCGGAAAGTTGACTGGTGCCGGGTTTGGCCGGGAAGTCGCGTTCGCTCTGGTAGTAGTCGATCTGCGCGTCGGCGAAGGTGTCGAGACGGCGCCGGGCTTCCTGTTCGCCGGCCGGCCACAGTGTGCGCAAAGACTCGCTCGGCGTTGCAAAACCGGCGACGGATGCCGGCACCGGATCGCTGTCGATGTTCAGCTTTGCCTGTTTGCCGGGCGTCTTGACCAGCGCCGGCATCGAGCGGTGCAGGCGTTCATAGCAGACCTTGCGGAACTGGCTGAACACCTGAAAGTAGGTTTCGGTTTTGGTCAGTACCGTGCCGGGCTTGAACAGCAGTTGGTCAAGGTAGCTGTGGAAAGCGATGCCTTTGGTCTTCAGGGCCACCGCCACCGCGGCGTCGCGCTGGCTTTCGTGGATGCCATATTCTTCGTTGACGTGCACAGCTTGAATATTCAATTGCACACAAAGTTCGAGCAGCACCGCCGGGGCCTGATCCCAATGATTGGCGGTGCGCAGCAGCAACGGGATGTTCAGCTCGCCGAGGCGACTGCTCAGCTCACGCAGGTTGCGCAGCCAGAAGTCGACCTTGCACGCGGCGTCGTCATGTTCCAGCCATTGCTGCGGGCTCAACAGATACACGGCAACCGTCGGACCGCGCGCTGCGGCGGCCGCGAGGGCGGTGTTGTCATGTTGGCGCAAGTCGCTGCGCAGCCAGATCAATTGCATGGCGGTTTCCATTAAATCAGCCCACGCTGAACCAGTTCCTGATGTGCCGAAAGCGGGTCTTCGGCCAGGATCAGATCAGCGATCTCAGGGGTTCTTACGGACAACTCGGTCTGGTGGATGCATACCGTTGGTCCGACGAGCATTTTTGCAGTGCCGATGCCATTCAGCAGTTTTGGCAGCTGCGCCAGATTCATCGCCTTGCTGGAATACAGCAGCACTCCCCGCGCTTGCAGATGATCGACCGCGAGCGCCAGTTCTCCGGCCGGTAGCGGCCAGTCGAACACTTGCACCGGGCAGTCGGCACTGCTGATCAGCCACGCGCATAGCCACAGGTGAGGTTCCAGTGCCAGGTCCGAGTGATTGATCAGCAGCAACGGCGCAGCGTGTAATTGCCGATTGTTATGGTAGATGCGCGCGCCGAATTTGCTGCGTAACCAGGAATAAAAGAACACCCGTTCCATCTGTGCGCCGAACTGGCCTTGCCAGCGCTGCTCGAGTTCGGCCAGCAGCGGCAGGAGCAATTGCTCGCACAGGGTGCGTGGCGGGTACAGGGCCATGGCCTGGTTGATGCTGTCGTCGAGGTTGCGCTCATTGAGCTGGATGACGGCGCCGAGCAAGGACTGGCGCTGCCGTTGCCAGTCGTTTTCCACCGTCTCGGTAAAGGCTTGCGGAGCATCGAGCAACGGTTTGACCTGACTGACAGCCACGCCTCGATTAAGCCAGGTCAGGATGGTCAGGATTCGTTGCACATGTTCGCTGGAATACAGGCGATGGCCCTTGGGCGTGCGCTGCGGCACGATCAACCCGTAACGGCGCTCCCAGGCGCGCAGGGTGATGGCGTTGACCCCGGTCTGCCGCGCCACTTCGCGGATCGGCAGCCAGCCCTCGTCGAGGGCTTTCTTGAAGTCGGCGCCGAGGTCTTCCTGGGCGCTGGTGTCGAGTTTATCGTTCATCAAATGGCGTTTCGCAGGCTGAGGTTTTCCGGATGCGGCTGCAAGTAAACCTGCCGCGCAATGTACGGATCCGG
The DNA here is from genome assembly GCF_004683905.1 of Pseudomonas fluorescens. Classification (NCBI taxonomy): domain Bacteria; kingdom Pseudomonadati; phylum Pseudomonadota; class Gammaproteobacteria; order Pseudomonadales; family Pseudomonadaceae; genus Pseudomonas; species Pseudomonas fluorescens. The sequence goes on along the minus strand of NZ_CP038438.1, from coordinate 5,056,992 downwards.
GTGTTGGCGAAAGTGGTGTTTGAGCAGAGTCAATGGCACCACCAGCGGCACGATGCCGTGGCGGTACTGGCCGATGACATGCTGCATTTCCTGTTTGTCTTCCGGGCTGATCGCCTGTTTCAGGTAGCCGCTGATGTGTTGCAGCACGTTGCTGTGGGTGCGGCGGGTAGCGCATTTCTTCAACGCGCTCATCAACTCGCTGAAATAGCGCGGGCCGAGTTCGACCGGATCGGTCTTGGCCATGTTGCCCAGCAGTTTGCCCAAGGCTTTGTATTGCTCAGGGTTGTGTGCCATCAGCAGGTATTTGTAGCGTGAGTGGAATTCGGTCAGTGCGCGGCGGCTCAAGCCTTGTTCGAGCACCTGCTGCCAGGCGCTGTAGGCGAGCACGCGGGTGATGAAGTTTTCCCGCAACACCGGATCGTTCAGGCGTCCGGCTTCTTCCACCGGCAGGTCAGGGTGCTGCGCACAGAACGCCTGAGCGTAGATGCCACGGCCGCCGCCGTTCACCGGCGCGCCGTTGGCGTGATAGACCTTGACCCGCTCCAGACCGCACGAAGGCGACTGCTGCATGAAGATATAGCCGCAGATGTCATTGAGCTCGCCGGCCATTTTCTGCCCGTAGGCTGCCAGTGGTTCGGTGACATTGATTTGCGGATTGACCGTACCGATAGCTTCAGGAGCATCGGGATCGCCAACCAGGCGGATCGGTTCGCGCGGGATGCCCAGGCCAATCGCGACTTCCGGACATACCGGCACGAATTCGAAATACTCGGCAAGGGTGCGGCTGCACAACCGCGATTCCTTGTGCCCGCCGTTGTAGCGCACTTCGGCGCCCATCAGGCAGGCGCTGATGGCGATTTTGGGCCGGGAAGCAGAAAGATCGGACATGCACACCTCGAATCTATTCCTGTACAGATATTTATCTCTGTACAACTTTTCCTCAGCATAGATTCATGCGTGTACAAGTCAACTCATTTGTATAAGTTTTTCCAGGTTTACCACGATCGACTGTGGGAGGCAGCATTGATGTTGAATGATGCGACGCCATCGCGAGCAGGCTCACTCCTACAGGATCTTTATTGCCAGCCCAGTAACCAGTGATCGTTGTTCTTCAACGTCTGCCAATCGAGGCGTTCGGCGCGCTTGGTCAGCACCGCCTGCAACTCAATCTCCAGCACCGTGCCTTCCTCATCCCGGAACAGTTCGGTGACCAGAAAATGTTTTTCGCGGTTTTGCGGGTGGGCTGCTGTCCACTTCGACAGCAGCAATTTTTGCGGATTGATGCGATTCATTGCAGGTGTTCGTGCAAGCGGCGTGCAGCTTCCTGGCCACTGAGCCAGGCCCCTTCGACACGCCCCGACAGGCACCAGTCGCCGCAGGCGTACAAGCCCAGATCGGCGTCGGCCAGCGTGCCCCATTCGTGGCCGGTCGCAGGGCGTGCGTAGAGCCAGCGGTGGGCGAGGCTGAAAGTCGGAGCGGGCATCGCGCTGTGCAGCAGTTCGGCGAATGCACCGTGCAGTTGCTCGATGACCGCTTCCTTGGACAGGTCGATGTGTTGCCGACTCCAGGCGCTGCTGGCGTGCAGCACCCAGGTGTCGCACATGGTATCGCGCCCCGGTTTACTGCGGTTGCGTGCCAGCCAGTCGATGGGGCTGTCCTGCACGAAGCAACCTTCGATCGGCGTATCCAGTGACGTATCGAAGGCGAGGGCGACGGCCCAGGTCGGGTCCATTTTTACCCCGGTGGCCGCACCGGCCAGTTTCGGTGCCGCAGCCAGCAACGCCGTGGCTTGCGGCGCTGGCGTCGCAATCACCACGTGACTGAAGGGACCGTGGGTGAAGCCTTCGGCGTCCTGCAGGTGCCAGTGTTCTTCACCGCGAAAGACTTCGGTGATGCGGCAGGCGAAGTGCACTTCCAGACCGTCGAGCAAACCCCGGGTGATCGCGCTCATGCGTGGCGTGCCGACCCAGCGCGTCTGTTCGTCCGGCGACAGATTCAGTTGCCCGCCCTGAAAGGTGTAGAGCTGCGGTGTCCACTCGGCGACCCAGCCCAGGCTTTGCCAGCGTTGCACTTCGGTGACGAAACGCCGGTCGCGGGCGGTGAAGTATTGCGCGCCCATGTCCAGCGAACCGGCGTCGCTGCGTTTGCTCGACATGCGTCCGCCACTGCCGCGGCTTTTGTCGAAGAGCTGGACGGTGTGTCCGGCCTCTGTCAGCGCCTGCGCGGCGGAGAGTCCGGCGATGCCGGTGCCGATGATTGCGATAGGTACAGTCATAGGGGCCTCGTTTACCTTTCTGTACAGACTACGCCGTCAATGAAACCTGTACAATTTTGTTTTTTGGTATAACTTCTAGCGTTCTCGTTCTGACAGCTTGGCCTATGGTTAAACAATAGAGCCTGCCCGATAGAAAAGATCCCTGCTTATAAAAATAGACTAGTGATCCGGGTAAAACGCCACGCGAGGAAGAAGTCATGCGCATATTGCTGACCGGCGGTACTGGTTTGATAGGCCGTCAGCTCTGCCGACACTGGTCGGGGCAGGGCCATCAATTGACGGTGTGGAGTCGACGCCCGGAAAAGGTCGCGAAAATCTGTGGCGCGCAGGTGCGTGCAATTGCGCGTCTCGAAGACTTCGGCAACGAGCCGCTGGACGCGGTGGTCAACCTGGCCGGTGCACCGATCGCGGATCGGCCATGGACCCATCGGCGCAAGGCGTTGTTGTGGAGCAGCCGCATCACGCTCACCGAAACCCTGCTGGCCTGGCTGGAAACACGGCAGCAGAAACCGGCGTTGTTGATCTCCGGTTCGGCTGTTGGCTGGTACGGCGACGGCGGCGAACGCGAGCTGACCGAAGATTCGCCGCCAGTGATCGACGATTTTGCCAGTCAGTTGTGCATTGCCTGGGAGGAAACCGCCCAGCGTGCCGAAGGTCAGGGCATCCGCGTGGTGCTGGTGCGAACCGGGCTGGTGCTGTCGGCCGAGGGCGGCTTTTTGTCGCGGCTGTTGCTGCCGTTCAAACTCGGGTTGGGTGGGCCGCTGGGCAATGGTCGGCAGTGGATGCCGTGGATTCACATCGATGATCAAATCGCCCTGATTGATTTTCTTCTGCACCGCGATCAGGCGAGCGGTCCTTATAATGCGTGCGCACCGAAACCGGTGCGCAATCGCGAGTTTGCCAAGACGCTGGGCAGCGTACTGCACCGCCCGGCGTTCATGCCGATGCCGGCCCTGGCGCTGAAGGTCGGGCTTGGCGAAATGTCATTGCTGTTGCTGGGTGGCCAACGGGCCGTGCCGGCACGCTTGCTGGAAGCGGGTTTCACTTTCCAGTTCACGGATTTGCGCGCGGCTTTGGATGATCTCTCCGGCCGCCTTTGAAATAGGACGATGCATGACCGATCACGCCTTGCTTCTGGTCAACCTGGGTTCCCCGGCCTCCACCTCGGTGGCCGATGTACGCAGCTACCTCAATCAATTTCTGATGGACCCGTATGTGATCGACCTGCCGTGGCCGGTGCGGCGGCTGTTGGTGTCGCTGATCCTGATCAAGCGCCCCGAGCAATCGGCCCATGCCTACGCTTCGATCTGGTGGGAGGAGGGCTCGCCGCTGGTGGTGCTCAGCCGTCGTCTGCAGCAGCAGATGACCACCCAGTGGACCCACGGCCCGGTGGAACTGGCCATGCGTTACGGCGAGCCGTCGATTGAAACCAGGTTGCTGCAACTGGTGGCGGCGGGGCACAAGCGCATCACGCTGGCACCGCTTTATCCACAGTTCGCTGACAGCACCACGACCACGGTGATCGAAGAAGCCAAGCGGGTGATTCGCGAGAAGAAGCTCGATGTAAAACTCTCGGTGCTGCAACCGTTTTACGATCAGCCTGAGTACATCGACGCGCTGGTCGCCAGCGCTACCCCGCATTTGCAGCAGGACTACGATCACTTGCTGTTGAGCTTCCATGGCTTGCCGGAGCGGCACCTGACCAAGCTCGATCCGACTGGCAATCACTGCTTGAAAAACGCGGATTGCTGCAAGAACGCTTCGCCGGCCGTGCTGGCCACCTGTTACCGCGCCCAGTGCATGCGCACCGCCGCAGAGTTCGCCAAGCGCGCGGGCATTGCCGATGGCAAATGGTCGGTGTCGTTTCAGTCGCGTCTGGGGCGGGCGAAGTGGATCGAACCCTACACTGAAGCGCGGCTGGACGAGCTGGCGCAAAGCGGGGTGAAGAAGATTCTGGTGATGTGCCCGGCGTTTGTCGCCGATTGCATCGAGACGCTGGAAGAGATCGGTGATCGCGGCAAGGAACAGTTCCGCGAAGCGGGGGGCGAGGAGTTGGTGCTGGTGCCGTGCCTGAATGACGACCCGCAATGGGCGAAGGCGTTGGCAACCCTGTGTGAACGAGCGCCGCTGGCGCTTTAAAGCCAAAAGCTTCGCGAGCAAGCCCGCTCCCACATTTGATCTACGGTGCGCTGAAGATCAAATGTGGGAGCGGGCTTGCTCGCGAAAGCTATCTGTCAGACAACAAGGATCTAGACCCTTAAATCAGCGGCTCATCGGCCTTCTTGTTCTTCCAGCCATCATTGCCCGGCAGAATCAGGTTCAGCGCAATCGCCACCACCGCGCACAGCGCGATGCCTTTGAGGCCGAAGTCGTCCGGGCCAGTGCCGGTGCCGACCAGCACACCGCCGATACCGAACACCAGGGTCACCGACACGATCACCAGATTGCGCGCCTCACCGAGGTCGATCTTGTGACGGATCAGGGTGTTCATCCCCACCGCCGCGATCGAGCCGAACAGCAGGCACAGAATCCCGCCCATCACCGGCACCGGAATGCTTTGCAGCAGCGCGCCGAACTTGCCGATGAACGCCAGGGTGATGGCGAAGATCGCCGCCCAGGTCATGATTTTCGGGTTGTAGTTCTTGGTCAACATCACCGCGCCGGTCACTTCGGCGTAGGTGGTGTTCGGCGGGCCGCCAAACAGACCGGCCGCCGTGGTGGCGATGCCGTCGCCGAGCAGGGTGCGATGCAGGCCCGGTTTCTTCAGATAGTCACGACCAGTCACGCTACCCACCGCGATCACTCCGCCGATGTGCTCGATGGCCGGAGCCAGCGCCACCGGAACGATGAACAGGATCGCCTGCCAGTTGAACTCCGGAGCGGTGAAGTGCGGCAGGGCGAACCATGGCGCCGCCGCAATCTTCGCGGTATCGACCACGCCGAAATAGAACGACATGGCAAAACCGACCAGCACGCCGGAAATGATCGGCACTAGACGGAAGATGCCTTTACCGAACACCGCCACGATCAACGTGGTCAGCAGGGCCGGCATCGAGATCATCATCGCGGTCTGGTAGTGGATCAGCTCGGAACCGTCACCCGCCTTGCCCATCGCCATGTTCGCGGCAATCGGCGCCATGGCCAGGCCAATCGAGATGATCACCGGGCCAATCACCACTGGCGGCAGCAGACGGTCAATGAAACCGGTGCCTTTGATTTTCACGGCGAGGCCGAGGAAGGTGTAGACGAAACCGGCTGCCATCACGCCGCCCATGGTCGCGGCGAGGCCGAACTGGCCCTTGGCGAGAATGATCGGGGTGATGAAGGCAAAGCTCGATGCAAGGAATACCGGCACCTGACGCCCGGTGACGATCTGGAACAGAATCGTCCCCAGACCCGCGGTGAACAGTGCCACGTTCGGGTCAAGCCCGGTGATCAGCGGCATCAGCACCAGGGCGCCGAAAGCCACGAACAGCATCTGGGCGCCGGACAGCACCGTGCGCCAGAGCGGATCGTTGAACTCTTGCTGCATGCTCACGCGTCCTTCTGCTTGGTACCGAAGATCTTGTCACCGGCATCGCCAAGCCCTGGGATGATGTAACCGTGTTCGTTCAGACGCTCATCGATGGAAGCGGTGTAGATGGTCACGTCTGGGTGAGCCTGTTCCACAGCGGCAATGCCTTCCGGCGCGGCCACCAGCACCATTGCGCGGATGTCCTTGCAACCGGCTTTTTTCAGCAGATCGATGGTCGCGACCATGGAGCTGCCGGTGGCGAGCATCGGGTCGATGATCATCGCCAGCCGTTCGTCGATTTCCGGAACCAGTTTTTCCAGATAAGTGTGCGCTTGCAGGGTTTCTTCATTGCGGGCAACGCCCACAGCGGAAACCTTGGCACCCGGGATCAGGCTCAGCACGCCTTCGAGCATGCCGATGCCGGCGCGCAGGATCGGCACGACGGTGATCTTCTTGCCGGCGATTTTCTCTACCGACACAGTGCCGCACCAACCTGCGATATCGTAGGATTCGAGCGGCAGATCTTTTGTAGCTTCATAGGTCAACAGGGCGCCGACTTCCTGAGCAAGCTCACGGAAATTCTTGGTGCTGATATCGGCGCGGCGCATCAGGCCGAGTTTATGGCGGATCAGCGGGTGGCGGATCTCGAGGATGGGCATGGAAAAACTCCGGCGGCGGGCAAAAAAACCGGCCTAGATTAATCTATCCGAGGGTGATGTCCTATAGGACATTGAGTACGTTAGTCCATTAAGGCTTGATTCGACCTCACGGGATGCGTACCTTTGCCCGCTTTTCCGAAAACATCCCCCTGGAGAGCGCCATGTCCGCTGATCTCGAGCATATCCGTCAAATCATGCGAGAGGCTGACTGCCTGTACACCGAATCTGAAGTCGAGGCCGCCATCGCCCGCGTCGGTGCACAAATCAACGAACAACTGGCCGACAGCAACCCGGTGGTGTTCTGCGTGATGAACGGCGGCCTGATCTTCTCCGGAAAACTGCTGACTCACCTGCAATTCCCGCTGGAAGCGTCCTACCTGCACGCGACCCGTTATCGCAACGAAACCAGCGGCGGCGACCTGTTCTGGAAAGCCAAGCCGGAAGTCTCGTTCATCGACCGCGACGTGCTGATCATCGACGACATCCTCGACGAAGGTCACACCCTGGGCGCGATCATCGACTTCTGCAAACACGCCGGCGCGCGCAAAGTGCACACCGCCGTGCTGATCGACAAGGATCACGACCGCAAGGCGCGTCCTGATCTGAAGGCAGACTTCGTCGGCCTGCCGTGCATTGACCGCTACATCTTCGGTTACGGCATGGACTACAAAGGTTACTGGCGCAACGCCAACGGGATCTTTGCCGTTAAAGGCATGTAAGAACCCTGCACTATCCCCTGTAGGAGTGAGCCTGCTCGCGATAGCGATCTGTCAGCAATGTTGATGTTGACTGATACGACGCTATCGCGAGCAGGCTCACTCCTACAGTTGTTTTGTGTGTGCTGATCCATCTGCTACACCCATGCTAGAGTGCTCCGCCCCGCCCCCGGAGCCTGTCATGAGCCTTCTGATCCGCAGTCTTGCCGCCCTGTTGCTGACCCTCAGCCTGCCTCTGGCCGCCGCCCCGGCACCGATGCACAGTCAATTCCTGCCGCCGGACGACCTGACCCTGCGCGATGCCGAACCCGAGCAGCAACAATTGCTGCAGGTCACCGATTATTCGGTGGTGGTCGGCGCACAACGCCAGTCCAATCAGCAGCCGATTCCGGTCACGTCGCCGCTGATGATCCGCCTCAAGGGCAAGTCGCTGAACAAGGGCGCAACCATCGCCCAGGTGCTGGTCAATTTCGATGGCGAAAGCAAAAGCCTGAAAAAACCGGCTTATGACGACAAGAGCAAAACCCTGACCCTGTTTTACCCGCTGGCCCAGTACCGGGTGGTGATCGATCTGCTGCGCAACGACACGGTGTATGTACAGTTCCTCAGTTACGCCAACGGCCACATCTGGGCCGATCTGCACACCGGGGCCGTTCGTGCGCGTTGAGCCTGGTGGCTGGGCAGGGGTAAACTGCCCGCCCCGTGTAATGTCTGCGAGCTGGAGTCGGCAATGCGTAAAGATAAGAAACAGGTGATTGGTGACGAGATCGGCGATGAGCAGATCAAGCTGTTCCTCGATTTTGAACCGGTCGACGCCACTTCGCCGTCGCTGCACAAACTGATCAAGGCCTACCGTGGCCTGCGCATCGACGATTTCGAGCGCTTCCTGACGTTCTTCGTCGCGGCCGGTTACGACGTGGATGGCAAGGACGCGCAGGGCCAGACCTTCGTTGACCTGATCAAGGATCAGCGTAACGCGGCCGAGTACATCGAGCTGATCGACAAGGCTCGCGGTTGAGATCACCCGATATCTGTGGCGAGGGGATTTATCCCCGATGGGCTGCGTAGCGGCCCCGAAGCCTGAGTGCAAGGGTGTCAGGTAAATCGCATCAATGGTTTTGCGACTGCTGCGCAGCCGATCGGGGATAAATCCCCTCACCACAAGTGTTGGTGAGCCAGCAGTATTGGTTTTTATCCCAGCAAAAAAAACGCCCCGCACTCACTGAGTACGGGGCGTTTTTTATGTCGCAAGATCAAGCGAAGCTTGGGGTCTCGCTGCTTTCTTCAACCAGTTCCAACGCGATGTTGTTCTGCGTGTTGATCTTGCGATACAGCGCAGCATCGGTTTCCAGAACCTTCTCGCGGGCCGGGAAGATCTCCGCCAGTTTGGCCGCCCACTCACCCTTGGCCTTGGCCGGGAAGCATTTCTCGATCAGCTCGAGCATGATCGAAACGGTTACCGAAGCACCTGGCGAAGCGCCGAGCAGGGCGGCGAGGGAGCCGTCTTTCGCCGCAACCAGTTCGGTACCGAATTGCAGGATGCCGCCCTTTTTCGGGTCTTTCTTGATGATCTGTACCCGTTGGCCGGCCACTTCCAGGCGCCAGTCCTCGGCTTTCGCCTCCGGGTAGAAGCGGCGCAGGGATTCCAGACGCTGCTCCATCGATTGCATCACTTCGCTGACCAGATATTTGGTCAGATCCATGTTGTTCTTCGCCACTGCCAGCATCGGGCCGATGTTGCCGGCGCGAACCGACAGCGGCAGGTCCATGAAGGAACCGTGCTTGAGGAACTTGGTGGTGAAACCGGCGTATGGCCCGAACAGCAGGGATTTCTTGCCATCGACCACACGGGTGTCCAGGTGCGGCACCGACATCGGTGGTGAACCGACTGCCGCCTGGCTGTAGACCTTGGCCTGGTGGTGCTTGACCACTTCCGGGTTGTCGCAACGCAGCCATTGCCCGCTGATCGGGAAGCCGCCGAAGCCTTTGCTTTCTTCGATGCCCGAAGCCTGCAGCAATGGCAGAGCCGCGCCGCCAGCGCCGAGGAAGACGAACTTGGCGTCGACTTCACGGCTGGCGCCGCTGTTGACGTCCTTGATGCTGACGGTCCAGCCGGCGCCGTTACGCTTGAGGCCGGTGACGCGCTTGCAGTATTTGACCTGGGTGTCCGGTGCGCTGGTCAGGTGCTTGAGCAACTGATTGGTCAGGGCGCCGAAGTTGACGTCGGTGCCATTCATCACGCGGGTGGCGGCCAGGACTTCATCCGGCGAGCGGCCCGGCATCATCAGCGGCATCCACTCGGCCATCTTGGCCTTGTCTTCGGTGTATTCCATGTCGGAGAAGGCGTGGTGCTTGTGCAGCACGTTGAAGCGTTCCTTGAGGAACGACACGCCTTTGTCACCCTGAACGAAGCTCAGGTGCGGCACCGGGCTGATGAAGGATTTGCACGAGCCGAAGGTGCCTTTCCTGGTCAGGTACGACCAGAACTGCTTGGACACTTCGAACTGGGTGTTGATGTGCACGGCTTTCTTGATGTCGACGCTGCCGTCGGCTGCCTGCGGCGTGTAGTTCAGCTCGCACAGGCCGGCGTGGCCGGTACCGGCGTTGTTCCACGGGTTGGAACTCTCCGCAGCACCGGAATCCATCAACTCGACGACTTCCAGCTTGATCGCCGGGTCGAGCTCTTTGAGCAGTACTGCCAGGGTGGCACTCATGATGCCGGCCCCAACCAGAACTACGTCGACTGCTTCGTTATGCGCCATTTAACGCGTCTCCAAAATCTGCAGCACCAAATTGTCGGCATGGCTGCCAGGGAGTGACGGGGCAGGTCAGTTGCGCCCCGGATACCCATGGTCAGGTTCGTCATGTCCGAATCTTCGCAATTTTTCGCAACTTCGACGGATGCATGCGGCCTGGCTTCAAGAGCTCCATGAACTCATTTCAGCACGCGGCTGGCAATTCGACTTATGGTCGAGACATCCGTTTTTGTGCAACCAAATCCGTAGCGGACAGGCTTCAGGCTCCGATGTTCGAGGTATACCCGGTCCTGTGTCGTTGGGCTGTTTCAGACGCTAATGGTGCATGTTCAGACGCAAAACTTTTCATTTGCTCGCCACACTCTTGTGAAGTTGTGAAAACCCGTTTTTTTCACGCTCTTTTGAAGACGTGAACCTCAAAAAAGGGCTGTCCAGGCCTGGCACCCTGCCCGCAAGGGCAAAACAACGCGGTGGCCGAGCGTCATGACAGCTCTGCAGATTCGCGAAAAGCGGGGTTTTTGCCGGAAGAACAGGCAAGCGCGCCAACTTCACTCGATCTGTGTGGGCGGCTCTCTGTGGGCGATTTGGGTGTCGATGCATGCGCATAGACGGTGTTGCGGGGCCCGATCAGGAGACGTCCTTATAATCGGGGGGAGATTGTATCGAAGAAATGCGGGCAGTTGCTCGTGTTTAATGACTTTTATTAGGCATCCGGTCAGATGCTCAACATCGCTTGCACGCGTGCGCGGGGCTGCGACGGTATGACGCGGGCGCTGGCGGGCAGTGGCTGGTGCAACCAGTTGAGACGGATTTCTTCGATTTCCACCCAGCCGTCGCCCATCGGTTGCAGGCTGCACTGCTTGAATGCCTGACAATGACCGTTGCGGTCGAGCAGGGCAAAGCTGCGGTGCAGTGGGCGTGGGGCGAACAACGAGATCAGATAACGCATGGCCTAGTACCTTGTTGGAGGACTGGTTTGAAGCTTGCCGGGCGGCCGTGACGCCAACGTGTATGGGCGGTGAATAATCTGTGACAGGAACCGCATTCCCACGGCTGGGTCAGACATTTGAGTATTCACTGTCGGGTGCTGGTGACCCGCAGTGGCCCACCGCTATACTGCCGGCCTGTTTGTGCCTGATTCTGGAGAAAAGAGCATGTTGCAACGCCTGTTGTTCGGTTTGATCACTGTGACCAGTTTGACCCTGGTTGGCTGCGCCCACAGCCCGCAACAACTGAGCCCGGAACCGAAGCTGACCACGCAGTTGGCCCCGGTCGGCCATGGCCAGCAAGTGGTGGTGCGTGTGGTTGACGGTCGTTCGTCGCCAACCCTCGGCACCCGCGGCGGCCTGTACCCGGAAACCAGCGCGATCACCGTGCAGCGCGAGCAGATCCTGCCCAAGTTGCAGGCGCAGGCTGAAGCCGCCGTACGTCTACTCGGCTTCACCCCGACCAGCAACGGGATGAACGCGCCGCAACTGACCGTGACCCTGACCGAGCTGAAGTACCAGTCGCCGAAAGAAGGCATGTACGTGACCGAAGCCACCATCGGCGCGACCTTCCGCTCCGACGTGCAGAGCGGCAACCGTCGTTACAGCGGCCGCTACGGCGCTTCGCTGGACCAGCGTTTCGGCATGGCGCCGAACCAGGAAACCAACACCAAGCTGGTCAGCGACGTGTTGAGCGATGCCTTGACCCGTCTGTTCAAGGACCCGACCGTGGGTCAGATCCTCGCCGAGTAAGCTGTGCGGTTGATGTGAAAAAGCCCGGCGCCAGTGATGGCTCCGGGCTTTTTTGTGGGGCATGGAATCGTACCCCCTCACCCCAGCCCTCTCCCCCAGGGGGGCGAGGGGGAAGGGAGCCGATCGGGGGCTTTTCAGAACCGGCGTTCACCTCGAGTTTTCAGGTCGATGCACCTCGAATAAACAACTCGGTCAGTCCCCTCTCCCTCCGGGGAGAGGGTTAGGGTGAGGGAGCTTTTACTTTTCAGGCTGCTTGGGAATAAAAATCAAGCACGCTGACACCCGTCAGCAAATCCGTCTCCGGCAAATCCGCATGCTGATGCCCGCCGAGGGCGCAATACACCAGCCAGTGGCGATCCTGAACATTGAAGGCGAGGCTGCCGACGAGGCTTTGTTGTTCGTCGGTCGGGGTGATGAGGTACAGGCGATCCTGGTTTTCGGCGTGCAGCATGTCGCGTTCCATGTGTGTTTCGAGGCGCGCATGGTGGCCGATGTAAATGACGATGCCGTGACACAGGACAGCCATCGGTCGATTGTCAGGTTATTTGTCGCAAAGGGTAGGGTAGTGGAGGCGTGTTTCGGTAGAATCCGCGCCGCGGTCGTCGATCGGGCGCCTGCCACACCGATTCAGTTCCGAGGTCTGTGATGTCGCTGCACTTGATGACGCTGTTTACCGCCCATCCCGCCAAATTGATCAACCTGCTGGCGTTGGCACTGGCCTTCCCCGGCAGTTGGCTGCTGCACGCGACCCGCCGTCGTGAACAACGCGCCATGGCCAGCATCGCCGCGCAACGCCAGGCCCAACCCAACGCCGAACCGATTCTGGATTGGGCGACGTTGCGCATGAACCGCTTTTTCTACCGCTTCGGTTTTGCCTGCCTCGGCCTGGCCCTGATCGTTTCCTGGATCAGCACGCGCTTCTGAAGCGAATGCAAAACCTTGTGGCGAGGGGATTTATCCCCGACGGCCTGCGCAGCAGGCCCATGATTATTCAGGCAGAATCCTGGGGCCGCTTCGCGACCCATCGGGGATAAATCCCCTCGCCACAGGGGCTCCGCTATGCCTGTTTACAACGGTAACCCAGCCTTCACTCGGTACTGATTGCGCACCGGCGTCGCATATTGCAGCACCAGATAAGGACGGTGCTCCTCAGGGCAGGCGTCCAGGCGGCGCTGCCATTCTTCCTGCGCCTTGGCCAGCTCATCGGCCGGAAACACTTCGGCAGCCTTCGGCACGTTCAGTTGCGGATCGGCATCGGCCCACTGCGCGTACGCCAGGTAATGCACCGGGAACAGGCGGTATCCGCCGAGAATCTGCTTGTCCATCTCGACCGCCAATTGCTTGGTGTCTTCGAACAGCTCGGTGATCGGCGCAGCGAAGTTCACGTGCACCCGGCCCTTGTAGCCGGTGATGCCCTTGGCAATGCTCACGTCATCCTCGCCCGGCGCCTTGGCGTAGGTGCCGGTGGTGGCGCGGATGTACAACTCGCGGGCCTTGGCCTGGTCGCACGGGTCGTATTCGTAGCTGATCGACACCGGGGTCAGGTTCAGCGACTGAATCACTTCGCCGAACGGCTCGTCCTTGCGGCTCATGTGGAACATCTTGAGGATCGCCGACTCGGTACGGTCGTCGCCATCCTTCGCCCGGCCTTCAGCCTGCGCGATCCAGATCGAGGCGCAATCGTTGCGGATCGAGTGGTTGATATACGCCGACAGCAATTGATACGCCGCCATCTTCTCGCGGCGCCCGGTGATCGAGCGATGCACGATAAAACTCTTGTTCAGGCGCATCAGGTCGCTGACGAAGGGTTTCTGCAGCAGGTTGTCGCCGATCGCGATGCGCGGCGTCGGTAGGCCGGCGTGGTACACCGCGTAGTTGACGAAGGCCGGGTCCATCACGATGTCGCGGTGGTTGGCGATAAACAGGTAGGCGCTGCCGGACTTGAATTGCTCGACACCGGTGTAGGTCACGCCATCAGTGGCGCGCTCGATGGTGTGGTCGACGTAGAACTCGACTTTGTCCTGCAAAGTGGCCACGGAGGTCACGTCGGCAAACTCACGACGCAGCCGATGGGCTATAAGTGGTTTGAGCATCCAGCCGAAGGCACCGGCAAAACGCGGGAAGCGGAAGTGGGTGAGGATATCTAGAAACGCCTTGTCGCCGAGCAGTCTTGCCAGTACCGCAGGTACTTCGCTGTCGTCGTAAGGTCGGATGGCATCGAATTCGCCCATCATGCTCTCTTGTTGGAAACGGCTAGGGTAAGTAAAGGTTTTGATCGAAAACCAACGGGGCACGGTCTGAAAAGGTAGCCAGACAAAAATAGCCCTGCAAATAGACCGGCGATTATACGCACAAGTCACCTGGGAGACCGCGATGCTGGAAAGCGCACTGTATGAATGTCCGTATTGTGGTGAAGAGGTCGAGACGACGGTGGACCTGTCCGGCGGTGATCAGACCTACATCGAGGACTGCCAGGTGTGTTGTCAACCGATCAAGTTTGTCTTGCAGGTGCATGGCGAGGATTGGTTTCTGGAAGTCTTCAGCGAAAACGAGTGAGGGGCGCCCATGCAGCGAATCTACGAGCCGGAAAACCTGATGGAGGGCGAGATGCTCAAGGGCATGCTCGCCAGTGAAGGCATCGAAGCGCACCTGGTGGGCCGCGATCTGCTCGGCGGCACGGGGGAATTGCCGATTTTCGGCCTGCTGGGACTGTCGGTCGAAAACGATCAGGCCGAATACGCCCGCGAACTGATCACCGCGTACAATGCCGCGCTGCCGCTGCCCGGCGATGAACCGGAGAGCTTCCCCGGGACGCTGGTCTGTTAGGCTGGCGTTCGTTTTTTTTCTGAGTCGTGTTGCCCCATGTGTGGACGTTATGCCCTGTTTCGCTGGAACCGCGATTTCGCGGCCCTGCCCGGATTTCCCGCCGATCAGCAGGCGCAGTGGAACATTTCCCCCAATGATTCGGTGTTGATGCTGCGCGCCGAGGCTGACGGCCAGCGCACGCTGGCCCGCGCCCGTTGGGGCCTGACACCGCCGTGGCTGACCGATCTGTCGAAAACACCGGCGCATGCCCGGGCGGAAACGGTGGCCGAGCAACCGATGTTCCGCGAGGCGCTGCGCCTGCGCCGCTGCCTGCTGCCGGCCAACGGTTTCTACGAATGGCGCGGCAACCTGCGCAAGCGCCCGTACTGGCTGACGCCGGGGGAGGGCTCGTCGCTGTTTTTCGCGGCGATCTGGGAGGCGTATCCGGTGCAGGAGCAGGTGTGGCTGAGCACCGCCGCCATCACGCAGCCGGCGGCCAGTCAGCGCCGACCGTTGATTCTCGATGAGGCGGGGCAGGCGGCCTGGCTCGATCCCGCGACGCCGTTGCATGTGCTGCAGGGCTTGCTCGCCAGTGAGCCCGCAGCATTGCGCGAGCGGGTGCTGGCGAATCTGGTGAATGATCCGAAGCTCAATGGGCCGGAATGCCTGACCCCGGGTTAAGTCAAAAGCCCCTCACCCTAACCCTCTCCCTGAGGGAGAGGGGACTGATTGGGGGATATTGACGAAATATACCGACTTGAACGCTCAGCTTTGAATCCATAATCGACTGGTTATTTCAGGTCGATGTATGACGGGAGACAACTCGGTCAGACCCCTCTCCCTGAGGGAGAGGGGTCTGATTGGGGGATATTGACGAAATATACCGACTTGAACGCTCAGTTTTGAATCCATAATCGACTGGTTATTTCAGGTCGATGTATGACGGGAGACAACTCGGTCAGTCCCCTCTCCCTCTGGGAGAGGGTTAGGGTGAGGGGCTTTTCGCTTTTCAGACCTTGAACTGATTGATCAACCGCCGCTGCTGCTCCGCCAATTTAGTCAGGCCGGCACTGGCCGAACTCGACTCATCCGCACCGCCCGCCACTTCATTCGCCACCTGACCGATATTGATCACGTTACGGTTGATGTCATCGGCCACTGCGCTCTGTTCTTCCGCCGCACTGGCAATCTGCGTGTTCATGTCATTGATCACCGACACCGCCTGAGTAATCGTCTCCAGCGCCTCGGCCGCTTTCGCCGCGTGCTGCACGCTTTCGTCGGTGCGGTTCTGGCTGTCTTCCATGACCCGCACCACATCGCGGGTGCCCTGTTGCAGTTGCTGAATCATGCTCTGGATTTCTTCGGTGGCCTTCTGGGTCTTCTGCGCCAGATTGCGCACCTCGTCCGCCACCACCGCAAAGCCGCGCCCTTGTTCGCCGGCCCGCGCCGCTTCGATTGCTGCGTTCAGCGCCAGCAGGTTGGTCTGCTCGGCGATCCCGCGAATCGCGATGAGGATCGCGTTGATGTTTTCGCTGTCCTTGGCCAGCGTCTGCACCACCTCAACGGCCTTGCCGATCTCCACCGCCAGTACACCAATCGAGTTCGAGGTATCACGGACAATCTGCATGCCCTGGCCAGCGGCCTGATCCGCATGGCTGGCGGCTTGCGCGGCCTGAGTGGCGTTGCGTGCCACGTCTTGCGCGGTGGCGGTCATCTCCTGCACCGCCGTGGCGACCTGATCGATCTCGGCCATCTGTTTCTGAATGCCGATGTTGGTGCGAATCGCGATGTCGGCAGTGTGTTCCGAGGAATCGCTGACGCTCTGCACTGACGTCACCACCTGCGTGATCATGGCCTGCAACTTGGCGAGGAAGGTGTTGAAACCTTTGGCAATCGAGCCGAGTTCATCGCTGCGATCACTGCTCAAGCGACGGGTCAGGTCGCCTTCACCTTTGGCGATGTCATCGAGCATGGCGACCATCTGCTTCAGTGGCCGGGCGATGCCGTGCCCCACCAGCCAGATCACCAACAAACCGATGGCGGCGATGATCAGGCCGACCATGGCCATGCCGAAGGTGTCGGACTTGCGTTGTGCATCAAGGTCGGCCTGGAGTTTTTGCAGATCCGCCATCACTGCGTTCAGCGGCAGTTGCAGCATCAGGGTCCAGCGCGCGTCGGTCTGGCCGATGCCGAACGGCAGGTACAGCTCGATGCGGCCCTTGTCCTTGTTGACCGAGTAGGTGACTTCGCCGCGTTTGAGATTGGCCATGTTGGCGATCTGCTCGGCGTCGAGAATGTCGCTGACCTTTTCACCGAATTTGCTCGGATCTTTGGTGTAGGCCACGATCCGGCCGTTGCCGCCGATCAGGGCCATTTGCCCGGCGCCGCTGTACAACTTCTGGTTGGCGCCGAGGAGCATTTCCTGGATGAAGTTCACCGACAGGTCGGCGCCGACGATGCCCTGGAATGCGCCGTTGAGCATGATCGGTTCAATAAAGGAGGCGAGCATCACGACCTTGTCACCGACCTTGTACGGCGCCGGATCGATCACGCAGGGCTTTTTCGTTTCCTTGGAGCAGAGGTAGTACTCACTGGCGCGCACCCCGGTGGACAGGGTTTTCTGATCGTCGACATCGGCCAGTTTGTCCACGCCCAGACTGCCGTCGGTATTGCGGAACCACCACGGCAGGAAGCGTCCGTTGGCGGGATCGATACCGGTCACGGCGCTGCCGACGTAGGCCGCGTCATTGTGATCCAGGGCGTTTTTTTCCCAGCCGATGTAGGTGCCGAGAATCTTCGGGTTCTGCTCGACGTTCTCCTTGATCAGGCTGATCAGTTGCTCGCGGCTGATGGTCAGTCGCGGCTGACCGTCGGCGCCCGGTGTGCCGAGCAGCGCGTTGACCCGCACCAGTCCGCCGGCAATCAGCAGCGGTGCTTCGAGTTCGCGCTGGATCTGGCTGACCTGGGTCTGCGCCAGTGAGGTCAGGCGTTGTTCGATGACTTGTTCGAACTGCGCCTGAGTGCGCTGCTGCACCATGTCTTGAGTGCGGGCACCGGAGAACAGCGCGTACAGCACCAGCGCGGCAACCACGCTGAGGACGATGGCGCCGGCCAGGGCGGCCACGGAAAACTGGATCGACTTGAACTTCATGGGAGCTCCGCACGCAAGAGGACGTCTGCGCTGTTGTATCGGCAGCAGGCATGGCGCCATGAGCGTTGAGCGGAACAAAGGGCGGAGGATGTCGCAAATGGATCGGTGCGCGACGCAGCGGCAGCAGACTTGCCGGGTGCTGTGAATTTTTTACGACAACAGCGGTGGGAAACTTCCGAAAGACGCTGCAACACGTCTGTTGTATCTGGCGCCGATACAATTCACCCCCTACGATACGCGGCAGGTTTTCAGGGAGCTTTTGAATGAACAAGACATTGGTTGTAAGTGCACTGAGCGCAGCGCTGTTGCTGGCCGGTTGTCAGTCGGTCAACACCACCAGCGGCGGAGCCGTCGGTGTGGAGCGCAAGCAGTACATGTTCAGCATGCTGTCCTCGCAAGAGGTCGACCAGATGTATGCCCAGTCCTATCAGAAGACCGTCGGCGAGGCGTCGAGCAAAGGCGTGCTGGACAAGACCAGCCCGGAGGCCAAGCGGGTTCAGGCGATTGCCAACCGGCTGATCGCCCAGGCACCGAACTTCCGCCCGGATGCGGCGCAGTGGCAGTGGGAAGTCAATCTGATCAAGAGCGACGAGCTCAACGCCAACTGCGGGCCTGGCGGCAAGATCATTTTCTACACCGGGCTGATCGATAGCCTGAAACTGACTGACGATGAAATCGCGGCGGTCATGGGCCATGAAATCGCCCACGCCCTGCGCGAGCACGGTCGTGAGGCGATGTCCAAAGCCTATGGCATTGAAATGGCCAAACAGGGTGCAGGTGCGTTGCTCGGTCTGGGTCAGGACAGCCTGGCGCTGGCCGACACCGTGGCCAATTACGGCATGACCTTGCCCAACAGCCGCGCCAACGAAAACGAAGCCGACCTGATCGGCCTGGAACTGGCCGCCCGCGCCGGGTACAACCCGAATGCGGCGATCACCTTGTGGAACAAGATGAGCAAGGCTTCGGAAGGCGCACCGCCGGAGTTCATGAGCACCCACCCGGCCTCGTCCAGCCGGATCGCCTCGCTGCAGGCGGCGATTCCAAAAGTCATGCCGCTGTACGAGAAAGCGCCGAAGTCCTAAGAGTCGAAGGACACAACGATTCTTCAGGTTGGGAGGGCTGTTGTGGCGAGGGGATTTATCCCCGATGGGCTGCGAAGCAGCCCCAAAACCTGCAAATGCGTTATGTCTGACACTCTGAGGAGGCAGGTTTGGGGGCGCTTCGCGCCCCATCGGGGATAAATCCCCTCGCCACAGTTAATTGTCAGATCACGGCTCAGGGGTTAAATCCAGCCACTGCTCTGCATCGCCTTGTACACCGCCACGATCGCCAGAATCAGGAACGCCGAAGCCGCCAGGCGACGGATCAAGGTCAGTGGCAGTTTCTCCGCAGCAAAATTACCCGCCAATACCACCGGCACGTTGGCAATCAGCATGCCCGCCGTGGTGCCGATGATCACCAGCCACAGCTCCGGATATTGCGCCGCCAGCATCACGGTGGCGATCTGCGTCTTGTCACCGATTTCCGCAAGGAAGAACGCGATCAGCGTGGTCAGGAAGGGGCCGAACTTGCGTGCGGTGCTGGCTTCATCGTCGTCCATCTTGTCCGGGACCAACGTCCACAGCGCAGTGGCGGTAAAGCTTGCGGCGAGAATCCAGTGCAGGACCGAGTCTGAGAAGAAGCTGCCGAACCAGGCGCCTACCGCACCGGCTGCTGCGTGGTTGGCCAGGGTCGCAGCGACAATACCGGCAATGATCGGCCAGGGTTTGCGAAAGCGAGCGGCGAGAATCAGCGCGAGCAGTTGCGTCTTGTCGCCGATTTCGGCCAAGGCAACGATTGCGGTGGGAACGAGTAACGAGTCCAGCATCAGGATTTTCCTAAGGGGCGGGTCGACACGGCTATGACACGTACAGCCTTCCCGCCCCGGGTAAGGTGTGCGTGTCATAGGTCTTGTCAAACCCTGCGATCCGTCTGGTGCGGACGCTTGGGTCGCATACGCCATGATCTGAGGATCAAGTATGTTGACGTATGCCGGACGAGCTTGGCGCTCGTGGGAGACTACTCCCCTAGGACGGAGCGGATTCTGCCTTCGCAAAACCGATAGAGCAAGAACAAATTTTCAGCCGCGCTTGGCCCGGTAAATCCGGAAACCATTGCCTTCGGCCTTGATTGCACACACGCCCAGATGCTCTTCGATCAGCGGCTGATACTTCAGGAAGCTGTTCGCAACCAAGCGCAGTTCGCCGCCGTTTTTCAGATGTTTGGCCGCTTTTCGCAGCAAGTTTTCGGTAGCGAAATAATCGGTGTGCACGCCGACATGGAACGGCGGGTTGCTCAGAATCGCGTTCAAACCCATCGGTGCAGCGTCGATACCGTCGCCGGTCAGCACTTCGGCGTCCAGACCGTTGGCCGCCAACGTCAGGCGACTGCTGGCGGCGGCGAAGGCATCGACGTCGAGCAAAGTCACCTGATTGTGCGGATAACGCCGTTTGACCGCCGCGCCCAAAACCCCGGCGCCACAACCGAAATCCAGCAGATGACCGCTCGGCAGTTTGTCCAGATGCTCAAGCAGCAGGGCGCTGCCGCGGTCCAGTCGACCATGGCTGAACACGCCCGGCAGGCTGATGACTTTAAGCGGGCCTTCGGCCAGCGGCAGCTCATAAGTCTGCGCCAGGCTTTCCAGCGATTTTGCTTCAGGCGCGTTGGCCACGGTGACCTGCCACAGTTGGCAGTGACGGGCGCTGTCGAGTTTGCGCGGCTTGCCGAACGGGTTGAGTTGCTTGGACGCACCCTCGATACCGCTGCGTTTTTCCCCGACCAGAAACACCTCGCGCCCGGGCAGACGTGCGGCCACGGCATTGAGGATGTAATCGGTCAGATCCTTGGACTTGGGCAAAAACACCACGGCGCTGTCGAATTCGCGTTCCGGCACATTCACACCGAAATGGCTGCGACCTTCGAAGCGCGCATCGAGTGCCGCTTGATCGCCGGCATGCCAGCACCAGCCGAACGCATTGGGCAGGCGCCCGAGCAAATCGTCGGCAGGCAAACCGGCCAACAACAGCGAACCCTGGAATAACTCGGCCTGACGAAGCAGTACTTCACTGCGCGGATCCATAACTGCTCCTTGGAAAAAAAGTGCCGCAGTTTATCAACTGACGACCCGCAGCGCTTTACCGCTGAAGAATGCCTGGGCGTTTTCGGTCAATTGGCCGACGATGCGTTGCCGCGCTTCGCGACTGCCCCAGGCGTTGTGCGGAGTGACGATCAGCCGTGGAATGTCGGCGGCCAGCAGCGGATTGCCGTTGACCGGCGGTTCGACGCTGAGCACGTCGGTGGCGGCGCCGCCAAGGTGACCGTTGCGCAACGCGTCGGCGAAGGCTTGCTCGTCGATCAAACCACCGCGAGCGGTGTTGACCACAAAGGCGCCGGGTTTCATCGCCGCCAGCTCGCGGGCGCCGATGAAGTGCCGGGTGTGTTCGTTGAGCGGACAGTGCAGGGTCAGGGCGTCGATCTGCGGCAGCAATTCGTTCAGCGGCAGACGGTCCGGCCGCGCCGGGCGGCCCGGAATCTGTCCGAGCAATACACGCATGCCAAATGCTTCGGCCAGTCGCGCGACCGCACCGCCGAGTTCGCCATGACCAAGCAGGCCGAGGGTTTTGCCCTCCAGTTCGACGATCGGATAGTCGAGCAGGCAGAACTGTCTGGCCTGCTGCCAGCGACCTTCGCCGACCGCTTTTTGATAATCCGCGAGACGGGTGGCGAGGTTGAGCAGCAGCATGATCGTGTGTTGCGCCACCGACGGCGTGCCGTAACCCTGACAGTTGCACACGGTGATGCCGTGGGCGCGAGCCGCGTCCAGATCGACGTTGTTGGTGCCGGTGGCGGTGATCAGGATCAGTTGCAGATCCGGGTTGGCGGCCATCGCGGCGGCGTCGATGCGGATCTTGTTGGTGATCGCCACGCTGGCCCCGTGCAGGCGTTCGGCGACTTGATCAGGCGCAGTCTGGGCGAACAGTTGCAGGTCGCTGAAGCAGGCGCGCAACGGGCTGAGGTCGAGATCGCCGAGATCCAGTGACGGGTGATCGAGGAATACGGCGCGGCGCGGGTTCGTCATCAACTGTACCTTTTGTGCTTGGAACGGAAGGCGTAATCTGCCGAGCCTACCAGATGAAACAAAACGTTACGCAGTGCCCGAGGTGCTCACAAAACCTGTGGGAGCGGGCTTGCTCGCGAAGAGGGCGTGTCAGACCCATAAAGGTTGCCTGACACAACGCCATTCGCGAGCAAGCCCGCTCCCACAGGGGAAAAGCATTCAGGCGATGTGTTCAAGCTGATGATCACCCCCAGAGGAGCCCCCATGTACTGGACCGAGTTCTTGACCGTTGCACTGATCCATCTGTTGGCCGTGGCCAGCCCCGGCCCGGACTTTGCCGTGGTGGTGCGCGAGAGCGTGACCCATGGTCGTCGCGCCGGCACCTGGACCGCGCTGGGTGTGGGCACGGCGATTTTCCTGCATGTGGGTTATTCGCTGCTCGGCATCGGCCTGATCGTTTCGCAGTCGATCGTGCTGTTCAACGCCTTGAAATGGGCCGCCGCCGCGTACCTGCTGTACATCGGCTTCAAGGCCTTGCGCGCGCAGCCGGCGAAAACCGTTACCGATGATCTGCACAAGGAAGCCGGCGTGCGCACCGCGCGCGGCGCGTTCACCTCGGGCTTCGTGACCAATGGTCTGAATCCGAAAGCCACGCTGTTCTTCCTGTCGCTGTTTACCGTGGTGATCAACCCGCACACGCCACTGGCGGTGCAGGCGGGTTACGGGGTTTACCTGGCCGTTGCGACCGCTTTCTGGTTCTGCCTGGTGGCGATGCTGTTCAGTCAGCAACGTGTACGTGCCGGTTTTGCCCGCATGGGCCATTGGTTCGACCGCACCATGGGCGCGGTGCTGATCGCTCTCGGCGTGAAAATCGCGTTTACCGAGATGCACTAAGAGCTGAAACCCGATCAAAACTGTGGGAGCGAGCTTGCTCGCGAAGGCGTCGGATCAGTCGATATCACAGGTGACTGGAAGATTGCTTTCGCGAGCAAGCTCGCTCCCACAGGGTGATGGGGAATTCCTACACGAGTTGGCTGAGTTTGCTCAGATTATTCAGGTACTCCCGGGGATTGTCCCCGAGCAACCGGCGAAACATCGCGCTGAACGCCCGCGCGCTGCCGTACCCCAGATCCCGCGCCACGCTCTGCACGCTGTCCCCGGCGAGCAGGCGCGGCAGCGCTTCCATCAGGCGCAGTTGCTGGCGCCAGGCGTTGAAACTCATCTTCAGTTGTCGCTGGAACAGCCGCGCCAGAGTGCGTGAGCTGGCGCCGACCTGCTGCGCCCAGTCTTCCAGGGTGTTGGGGTGATCCGGTGTGTGCAGCAACGCCAGACAGATGTTCTGCAGGCGTCGGTCGGTGGGCATCGGAATGTGCAGCGGCAGGTTTTCCAGGCTGGCGAGCTCTTCCAGCATCAACTGCTGGATCAGCGGATTGTCCGCGTGCGGCGGGCCCTGTACGGCGCGCAGGATCAACTCGCGCAGCAGCGGCGTCACCGCCAGCACGCAGCACTGTTGCAGGCTGGCCGGTGACAGCTCGGGGGCAATGAACAGCGAGCGCATCTGCACATCGCCGGACATGAAAATCTCGTGCGCGACTTGCGGCGGAATCCACACTGCGCGGCTTGGCGGAATCACCCAGGCACCGAGGTCGGTGACCACCCGCATGATCCCTCGGACGGCGTACAGCAACTGCGCCTCGCGGTGCAGATGCAGCGGCTGGTGCGCGCCGTCCAGATAATCCCGGGGATAGGCGCTCACCGGACCGTGTTCGAAGTGGCTGATCAACATGTCGGATTCGATGACCTGGTTGGCAGGTATGCGCTTTTTCGCCAACTTAGCATAAAGCCGCTGACAACAATCCGCCCATAACAAACACAAGCGTGCCGCCATGAATCAATCTCGAAACGTCATTCGCTACGTCAACGCCGCCCATGTGATCGATCACATGTTCATGCTGATTTTCCCCGCCGCCGTGCTCGGCATGACCCAGGCCTTCGGCCTCGACTACGCCTCGCTGATCGGCCTTTCGCTGGGTGGGTTCATTGCCTTTGGCGCCTGTTCGTTACCGGCCGGCTGGCTGGGCGATCACTGGAGTCGGCGGCAGATGATGCTGGTGTTTTTCTTCGGCATCGGCGCCTCGGCGATCTTCACCGGGCTGAGCACCAGCCCGACGATGCTGGTGATCGGGTTGACCCTGATCGGCATTTTCGCCGCGATCTACCACCCGGTGGGCACCGCGATGCTGGTGGCCTACGCGCAGAATCGCGGGCGGGAGATCGGCATCAATGGCATGTGGGGCAACCTCGGCGTAGCGTTCTCGGCGCTGATCACCGGGTTGCTGGTGGCGCAGTTCGGCTGGCGGTCGGCCTTTGTGTTACCGGGGGTGGTGGCGATCATGCTGGGAATCGGCTTTGCCTTGCAGGTGCGTGAAGAGCCGATCCCGCAGCGTCCACACACCGCACTGAAGGGCGCTGCCGGGCAGCGGATTTCGATGCTCATGGTATTCGGCGTGCTGGCGCTGGCGACGGCCACCGGTGGCGTGGTGTTCAACGCCACCACCATGACCTATCCGAAGCTGTTTCAGGAACGTCTGCATGACCTGTTCGCCTCGCCGCAAACCCTCGGCGTGGTGGTCAGCCTCGCGTATGCCTTTGGTGCAGTCGCGCAGTTGAGCATTGGCCAGGTGCTGCACCGAGTCAGCCTGAAATGGCCGTTTATTGTGTTGACGCTGTTTCAGGCGCCGCTGTTGTACGCCATGGCGTATGTCGATGGCTGGGCAGTGATCGTGCTCGGTGCGGCGTTCATGTTCGTGGTGTTCGGTCAGGTGACGGTGAACGACTCGATGGTCGCCAATTTCGTCGCGCCGCAGTGGCAATCGCGGGTCTTCGCCCTGCGTTACTGCCTGTCGTTCGGCGCCAGTGCGACAGCGATTCCGCTGATTGCCTACATCGAGCCGCGCCATGGTTTTGTCGGGCTTTACTTGATTCTGGCGGGTTTCGGCGCATTGACCTTCCTTGCTGCGCTGGTTTTCCCACGGACGCCTTCAGAAGCGGCTGTAGGGCAAACGGCCTGATCGGCGCTGAAATACCGACAAATGCTGGCGCAAAGCTAGCATTTGTACGGCTGTGCAAATCATTCCTTCGGCTGATTTGACTGGGGTATAACGGCTCTAGAGTAACGCTCTCTACGCCAACACCGTGCAGCCAGAAAAGGGATTCATATGTTGCAGACTCGCGTCATTCCCCCGGCCGATGGGGCCTACCAGTATCCATTGCTGATCAAACGGCTGCTGATGTCCGGCGCCCGTTACGAGAAAACCCGCGAGATCATCTACCGAGACCAGTTGCGCTACAGCTATCCGACCCTGATCGAGCGCGTAGCGCGGCTGGCCAACGTGCTCACGGCGGCGGGGGTGAAGGCGGGTGACACCGTGGCGGTGATGGACTGGGACAGCCATCGCTACCTCGAATGCATGTTTGCCATTCCAATGATCGGCGCGGTGATCCACACCATCAACGTGCGTCTGTCGCCGGAACAGATCCTCTACACCATGAACCACGCCGAGGACCGCTTCGTGCTGGTCAACAGCGAGTTCGTCGGGTTGTACCAGGCCATCGCGCCGCACCTGACCACCGTCGAGAAAACCCTGCTGCTGACCGATCTGCCGGAAAAGACCGCCGAGCTGCCGAACCTGGTCGGCGAGTACGAACAACTGCTGGCCGCCGCGAGTGCGCAGTACGACTTCCAGGATTTCGACGAAAATTCGGTGGCCACCACCTTCTACACCACCGGCACCACCGGCAACCCGAAAGGCGTGTACTTCACCCATCGGCAACTGGTGCTGCACACCATGGGCGTGTCGACGATCATGGGCGCGATCGACAGCGTGCGCCTGCTCGGCACCAACGACGTGTACATGCCGATCACCCCAATGTTCCATGTGCATGCCTGGGGTTTGCCGTACGTGGCGACGATGCTCGGGCTCAAGCAGGTTTATCCGGGGCGTTACGACCCGGAATTCCTCGTCGAGTTGTGGCGCAAGGAGAAGGTCACGTTCTCCCACTGCGTGCCGACCATCCTGCAAATGCTGCTCAACGCCAAAGGCGCGCAGGGCACCGATTTCGGCGGCTGGAAGATCGTCATCGGTGGCAGTGCGCTGAACCGTACGCTGTATGAAACCGCCAAGGCCCGGGGCATTCAGCTGACGGCGGCGTACGGCATGTCGGAGACCGGGCCACTGGTTTCCTGTGCGCATTTGAACGACGAGTTGATGGCCGGCACCGAAGACGAACGCACCACTTACCGGATCAAGGCCGGTGTGCCGGGGCCGTTGGTGGAAGCGGCGATCGTCGACGCCGAGGGCAACTTCCTCCCCGCCGACGGCGAAACCCAGGGCGAACTGGTGCTGCGCGCGCCGTGGCTCACCGAAGGCTATTTCAACGAACCGCAGAAGGGCGCCGAGCTCTGGGCCGGCGGCTGGCTGCACACTGGCGATGTGGCAACGCTTGACAGCATGGGCGTGATCGACATCCGCGACCGCATCAAGGATGTGATCAAGACTGGCGGCGAATGGATTTCCTCGCTGGACCTCGAAGACCTGATCAGCCGTCATGTGGCGGTACGCGAAGTAGCAGTGGTGGGCATCGCCGATCCGCAGTGGGGCGAGCGGCCGTTTGCACTGCTGGTGATCCGCGAAGGGCACGAGATCGGTGCGCGCGAGCTCAAGGAACACCTCAAGCCGTTCGTGGAATTGGGGCACCTGAGCAAGTGGGCGATTCCAAGTCAGATTGCCCTTGTTACGGAAATTCCCAAGACCAGTGTCGGCAAGCTCGACAAGAAGCGCATCCGCCTCGACATCACCGAATGGCAGGCCAACAACAGCACCTTCCTTTCGACACTTTGAGTGTCTGCTGGCGCGCCGAAACCGGCGCGCCAGACCCACCAAGCAAGCGCTTGGCTTGTTAAATCGAAAAATTCAGCCATCCTTGCCGTGCCGACATGTGTCGGACTGGCGAAAGGACTGTTCCAGAGTGGCCGGCAGCTGCAAATCACACTTTAGAGGGATCAAGCAGTACCCCCTGCTGGCTATAGTCCGCTCAAGGATTTTTAAGAACGGGGCACACGCACGAACAGGGGCGATGCAACTTTGGAGTGACGTCGGGTGGCTACTGGCTCCCGGTCTTCCAGGCGTTTTTAAAAGTACTCACTGCCATAACAATAATGCACATGGAGTAGCGTCGATGACATCAGTAAACCAGTTCTGGCGCCGGGCTAAACTGCCTCTGGCCGTCAGTCTTGCCTCTACGCTCGCCGGGCCCGCATTCGGCGTCAGTTTCAACGTCGGTGAAATCGAAGGTCAGTTCGACTCCTCGCTCTCCCTGGGCATGAGTATCTCGACCCAGCAGCCGAACAAGGACCTTATTGGTGTCAACAACGGCGGCAAGGGCCTGTCCCAGACCTCCGACAACGGCCACCTGAACTTCAAGAGCGGGCAAGCCTTCTCGAAGATCTTCAAGGGCATCCATGATCTGGAACTGAAATACGGCGACACCGGGGTCTTCGTCCGGGGCAAATACTGGTACGACTTCGCGCTGCAGAATCAGGACCTGGAATACAAGGACGTCAGCAACCACAACCGCGACGTCGCGGCGCGCTCTTCCGGCGGGCAGATCCTAGACGCCTTCGTTTACCACAACTACTCGATTGCCGATGAGCCGGGTTCGGTGCGTCTGGGCAAGCAGGTGGTGAACTGGGGCGAAAGTACCTTCATCGGTGGCGGCATCAACTCGATCAACCCGATCGACGTGTCCGCGTTCCGCCGTCCGGGTGCCGAGATCAAGGAAGGTCTGATCCCGGTCAACATGTTCTACGTATCCCAGAGCCTCACCGAAAACCTCTCGGCCGAAGGTTTCTACCAGATCGACTGGCAGAAGACCGTGACCGACAACTGCGGCACGTTCTTCTCGCAGCCGGACATCGTGACCACCGGTTGCGACGATAACCTGCGGGTACTGAACAAGCGTTCGACCATTCCGGGTATTGCGCTCGGGCCGTTGGCCAACGCTGGTGTCGACGTCAACGAAGAGGGCGTGCTGGTGCGCCGTTCGCCCAACCGCAACGCGCGTGACAGCGGGCAGTGGGGCGTTTCCGCCAAGTACATGTTCGACCCGCTGGCCACCGAGTTCGGCGCCTACTTCATGAACTACCACAGCCGTGCGCCGATCTTCAGCGCCACCGGCGCGCCCCAGTCGATCTATAACGGCGTCAAGGCATTGCCAGGGCCGTTCCAGGCACTGGGCCCGCTGGTCGTGGCAGGCAACTCGGAATACTTCATCGAATACCCTGAAGACATTCGCCTGTACGGTCTGAGCTTCTCCACTACCCTGCCTACCGGTACGGCGTGGAGCGGTGAAGTCAGCTACCGGCCGAATGCTCCGGTGCAGTTGAACTCCACCGACATCCTGTTCGCCGGCGTACGTCCGCTGGGAGGCGCGTTGACCAACGCGTCGGTCCTCAACGGCGTGCCGGGCCAGGATCTGCACGGTTACAACCGTAAAGAAATCACCCAACTGCAAACCACCCTGACGCACTTCTTCGATCAGGTGATGGGCGCCAACCGGCTGACCCTGGTGGGTGAAGTCGGCGTGACCCACGTCGGTGGTCTGGAAAGCAAATCCGAAGCCCGTTACGGTCGCGATCCGGTGTTCGGCCCGGGCGAACTGCCTGCCACGGGAGGTCTCAACACCTGCTCGCAGATCCTCAACACCTCCACCATCAACGGTGCCGGGCCGGGGGCTTCGCGCGACAACGTTTCCAGCAACTGCAACAACGATGGTTTCACCACGGCCACTTCGTGGGGCTATCGCGCTCGTGCCATCTGGGATTACAGCGACGTGTTTGCCGGTGTGAACCTCAAGCCGAACGTGGCCTGGTCGCACGACGTGAAAGGTTACTCGCCAGGCCCTGGCGGCAACTTCGAGGAAGGTCGCAAGGCCATCAGCCTCGGTCTCGATGCCGAATACCAGAACACCTACACGGCGAGCCTGGCCTACACCAACTTCTTTGGCGGCGACTACACGACCGTGGACGATCGTGACTTCGTGGCCTTGAGCGTCGGCGTGAACTTCTAAGCACAGTTTTTTCAGGACGAACACACATATGAAAATAACAAAGAGTCTGTTCCACGCGAGTGTTCTGGGTTTGTCGCTGCTGGCGACCAGCGTCATGGCGGCCGTTCCCGCCGCCGAAGCCGACAAGCTGGGCAAGAGCCTGACCCCGATGGGCGCCGAAATGGCCGGCAACGCCGACGGTTCGATCCCTGCCTGGAAACCGTTGGCGAAAAATGCCGGCACGGTCGACAGCAAGGGCTTCCTGTCCGATCCGTTCGGCAGTGAAAAACCGCTGTTCACCATCACCGCGCAGAACGTCGAGCAGTACAAGGACAAGCTTGCTCCGGGCCAGTACGCGATGTTCAAGCGCTACCCGGACACCTTCAAGATTCCGGTTTATCCGTCCCATCGCGGCTCGACCGTGCCGGATGATGTGTTCGCCGCGATCAAGAAAAACGCCACCACCACCAATCTGGTCGCAGGCGGTAACGGTCTGGAAAACTTCGATACCGCCGTGCCGTTCCCGATTCCCAAAAGCGGTCTGGAAGTGATCTGGAACCACATCACCCGCTATCGCGGTGGCAGCGTGACCCGTCTGGTGACCCAGGCGACTCCGCAAACCAACGGCTCGTTCAGCCTGGTGTACTTCCAGGACCAGTTCGTGTTCCGCGACAAGATGAAGGACTACGATCCGGCCAACCCGGGCAACATCCTGTTCTACTTCAAGCAGAAAGTGACCGCGCCGGCACGTCTGGCCGGTACCGTACTGCTGGTGCACGAAACCCTCGACCAGGTGAAGGAGCCGCGCAAGGCGTGGGTCTACGCCACTGGTCAGCGTCGTGTGCGTCAGGCACCGCAAGTGTCCTATGACGGCCCGGGCACTGCGGCGGACGGTCTGCGTACCTCCGACAACCTCGACATGTACAACGGTGCGCCGGATCGCTACGACTGGAAGCTCGAAGGCAAGAAAGAGATGTACATTGCCTCCAACAGCTACAAGATCGACTCGCCGACTCTCAAGTACGCAGACATCATCAAGGCCGGCCATATCAACCAGGACCTGACCCGTTACGAGTTGCGTCGTGTCTGGCACGTGGTCGCCACCCTGAAACCGGGTCAGCGCCATATCTATGCCAAACGTGACTTCTACATCGACGAAGACACCTGGCAGGCAGCGGTCATCGACCACTACGACGGTCGCGGTCAGCTGTGGCGTGTCGCCGAAGCGCATGCCGAGGACTACTACGACAAGCAAGTGCCGTGGTACGCGCTGGAAGCCCTGTACGACCTGCAATCGGGTCGCTACCTGGCGCTGGGCATGAAGAACGAAGAAAAATCAGCGTATGACTTCGGTTTCTCTGCCACCAAGAGTGAATTCCAGCCGGGCAACCTGGGCCAGGACGGTATCCGCTAAGCTTTGACCCGAGGCCGCATCCTCGAAAAAACGCCCCGACTGGTTCGGGGCGTTTTTTTTGGCGTTGATTTTGTAGGAGCTGCCGGCTCTCGACAGTCTTTTTGTAGCCATTTGTAGCAGCAACCTTCATAACCGCTACGTTTAAGGCTAGGCTGCGGACATCTGCTACGCCGCCAACAGCCATTCGAACAAGAGCCGGCCATGACTGATCTGTCCCCACTTCCGGGTCCCGCAAGCGTTGCCGTCGCGGCACTGGACGGACGTTTTTTCCGTCCTCCGCTGCCGGACGGATACGTCTTGCGGCCACGTCTCTGCGAGCGCCTGCAAACCGGGCTCGGTGGACGTCTGTTACTGGTGTGCGCTCCGGCCGGGTTCGGCAAGAGTTCGCTGGCGGTGGAGTTCTGTCAGAGCCTGCCGGGGCACTGGCAAAGTCTCTGGCTGGGATTGAGCCCACGGGATAACGATCCGGGGCGGTTTCTCGAGCGATTGCTGGAGGGACTGCAGGACTACTTTCCGGATCTGGGCAGTCGTGCACTCGGCCTGTTGAAGATGCGCCAGCGCCATCAGCCGTTCGCCTTCGAAGAATGGCTCGATGGTTTGCTCGATGAACTGGCCCTGCAACTGCAACCGACGGCGCCGCTGTTGCTGGTGCTCGACGACTACCATCTCGCCCAAGGCCCGGTACTCGACCGTTGCCTGCAGTTTTTCCTCAATCATCTTCCCGATGGCTTGCTGGTCATGGTCACCAGTCGGCAGCGCCCGGACTGGCATCTGGCGCGTCTGCGCCTGTCGCGCCAGTTGCTCGAACTGCATGAGCAGGACTTGCGCCTGACCCACGATGAGGCCCTGACGCTGCTTGATCGACACAGCAGTTCATTGCGCGGCGAAGCGCTGGAAAACCTGATCCAGCGCAGCGAAGGCTGGGTGGCCGGACTGCGTTTCTGGTTGCTTGCGGTCTCCGAGGCTGGCAGCGGGGCTCCGTTGCCACCCGCGCTGAACGGCGGGGAAGGGCTGATCCGCGATTACCTGCTGGAAGAAGTGATCGATTGCCTGCCGGCCGAGGTGCAGGCGTTTCTCTACGACACCGCCCCTCAAGAGCGCTTTTGCAGCGAGCTGTGCGACGCGGTGCGCGAAGCCCACGACAGCGCCGAAATCCTGCGGTTTCTGTTGGCGCATCAGGTATTTCTGGTGCCGCTGGACGAACACGGTCACTGGTATCGCTATCACCATTTATTTTCCGATCTGCTGCGCAGCCGTCCCGTGACCCAGACGCTGGTGCCGGCGGCGACCCTGCACCTGCGCGCCTGTCGCTGGTTCAATGCTCAAGGGCTGCTCGACGAAGCGGTGGAGCAGGCCTTGCGCGCCGGCCATCTGGATGTCGCAGCGAATCTGGTGCAGAACCTGTCCGAGGAACAACTGCTCGCCGAGCAGAACGTGGGCATGCTGCTGCGCTGGAAAATGGACTTGCCCGACAGTCTGCTGATCAGCACCCCACGCTTGATCGTGCTCTATAGCTGGGCGCTCGGGCTGGCCTGTCAGCTGGATGCCGCTGAAGAGCTGGCCAGTCATTTAAGTCGTTTCCTGCCGGCGCCTTCGGCTTCGGCGCAGAAGTCGATGCTCGCGCAATGGCTGGCGCTCAGCGGCATCATCGCCCGCGGGCGCGGGCATCGTGAGCTGACCCAGCGCTATTGCAGCGAAGCGCTGGAAAGCCTGCCGGTGAAACGTTACGGGCAACGCCTGATGTGCCTGTCGACCTTGTCCAATCTGGCGATCGCCGACGGTGACCTGTGGCGTGCGCGGGGCTTGAATCGAGAATCCCTCGAGCTGGCGCAGCGGGTCGGCAATCCGTTGTTCGAAGCCTTGGCGCATTACGACCGGGCGCGGGTCCTGCAATCGCGCGGGGAAATTCTGCGGGCACTGGATGAGGTGCATCAGGGTCTTGATCGTCTGCGCGGGTTGTCGGCGCAACGTCTGTACGCGGTGCGTGCGCGATTGACGCTGTATGAAGGTTTTCTGCTGTCGATGCGCTTGCAACCGCAGCAGGCCCGGGCCCGATTGCTGAGCGGTCTGGCCGAAGCGCGGGCCTGTCGCGATATCAGCGTATTGATCGGTCACTGCGTGATCGCCCGTCTCGACGGCAGCCTCGGCGAATTCGCCAAGGCCTTCGCCGAACTCGCTGAAGCCGAGCGTCTGATGCATATATGGGATGTGCCGCCGATCTACTATCTGGCGATGATCACCCTGGTCAAATGCGAACTGTGGCTGGCGCAAGGCCGCACTGATCTGGCCGAAGCCTGGCTGGCACGACTGGGCCAGACCTACACCGGCGAACGTGCAGCCGCACCACCGGAATTTCATCCACAGCTGCCGCTGCATGTGGAATTGCAACAAGCGTTGCTCGACGTGATCAAGGGCCAGCCGATGCTCGCCGAAGGGCGGTTGAATGTGTTGCTGGAAAACGGTCAGCAAACCGGGCGCCAGTTGCTGTGTGTGATGGCGCTGGCGCAGAAAGTGAATTTGCTGCTGAGCAGTGGTCGCGAATCCGAGGCACGCAAAGCATTGAACCAGGCGCTGGAAGCGGCGACGGGCGGCGTGATACAGCCATTTGACGCCTTGATCAACGCGCATCCGGACTGGCTGCGCAGCCAGCTGCAAAACTCGCCAGCACTGGCAGGACAGCAGTTGCTGACGCATTTTCCGCTGGTGGTTGCCCGTCCTGTCATTGAATGTGGATCTGCCGAACAACTCAGCAGTCGCGAGCTGGCGGTGCTGCGTTTGATTGCCCAGGGCTGTTCCAATCAGGAAATCAGCGAGCAACTGTTCATTTCGCTGCATACGGTGAAAACCCATGCCAGCCATATCAACAGCAAGTTGGGGGTTGAGCGGCGTACTCAGGCGGTGGCCCGCGCCAAGGCGCTGGGGTTAATGATCTAGTCCCGCTAAAATCTTCGACATCAGCGGTTTTCGCCGCCGTCGAATATTGATCAGGATTGCCCCATGACTGTTCCAGCGCCTGCGCTCATCCGCGAAACCTTCCCTGTCGGCCCGCTGCAATGCAACTGCACGATCATCGGCGACCCGATCACTAAAAAAGCCATCGTCGTCGATCCGGGCGGCAACCCTGACCTGATCATGGCGCGCCTGGATGCCCATGGCCTGAAAGTGGTCAGCATCATCCACACCCACGCGCATCTCGATCATTTCCTCGCCTCCGGGCAGATGAAGGAAAAGACTGGCGCAACCCTGCATCTGCACAAGGAAGACCAGTTCCTGTGGGACAACCTTGAAATGCAATGCCAGATGTTCGGTGTGCCCTACACGCCGGTGCCGTCGCCGGATCGCTGGTTGAGCGACGATGAAGAACTGGCCTGCGGCTGCGGCGTGGCGCTGCATACGCCGGGACATACGCCCGGTTCCATGAGCTTTTGGTTTTCCGAGGCTAAGCTGTTGATTGCCGGCGACACGCTGTTTCGTCGCGGGGTAGGGCGCACGGATTTGTGGGGCGGCGATCAGGCGACCATCGTGCGATCGATCAAGCAGCGGCTGTACACCCTCGACGAAGACGCAATCGTGGTTGCCGGACATGGCCCGGACACGCGTCTCGGGGATGAAATGCGCGAAAACCCGTTCGTGCGCGCCTAAACATTTTGTCATGAGTGTGCGGCGGAATTTTTCGGCATTGTCATGATCCAACGCCCGCACAGGTCTATTGCCTAGGGCCGCTGCCACACAGAATGCGAAAAAAACCAGGAGCTTTTCATGTTCACCACGCCTCGTTTGATTATTGTTGCTACCGCTGTGGCCATGTTGGCCGGCTGCGCCTCGCCCAACCCGTATGACAATCAGGGGCAGGCCGACGGTGGCTCGCAAGGCATGAGCAAAACCGCCAAGTACGGCGGTCTCGGTGCGCTGGCCGGCGCCTTGGCAGGTGCCGCCATCGACCACAACAACCGTGGCAAGGGTGCCTTGATCGGCGCGGCGGTCGTTGGTGCCTCGGCGGCCGGTTACGGTTACTACGCCGACCAGCAAGAGAAAAAGCTGCGCGCCAGCATGGCCAACACCGGGGTTGAAGTGCAGCGCCAGGGCGATCAGATCAAGCTGATCATGCCAGGCAACATCACCTTCGCCACCGATTCGGCGAACATCGCGCCAAGCTTCTATCAGCCGCTGAACAACCTGGCGAACTCGTTGAAAGAGTTCAACCAGAACCAGATCGAAATCGTCGGCTACACCGACAGCACCGGCAGCCGCCAGCACAACATGGACCTGTCTCAGCG
Organism: Pseudomonas fluorescens; assembly: GCF_004683905.1. Lineage (NCBI taxonomy): Bacteria > Pseudomonadati > Pseudomonadota > Gammaproteobacteria > Pseudomonadales > Pseudomonadaceae > Pseudomonas > Pseudomonas fluorescens. Next base: position 5,022,483 of record NZ_CP038438.1, on the reverse strand, counting down.
TCGTGCGCAGAGCGTGGCCACCTACCTGACTTCTCAAGGTGTCAGCGGTGCCAACCTCTCGGCCCGTGGCGCCGGCCCGGATAACCCGATTGCCAGCAACGGTGACGTCAATGGCCGCGCGCAGAACCGCCGCGTCGAGGTCAACCTGAAAGCGATTCCGGGTCAGCAGTATGGTGGTCAGCAGCAACAGCCGGGGACGGTTCAGCAGTATCCGTAAGTGAATGCTTGAGTGAAGAAATGCCCGGTCTTGTGACCGGGCATTTTTTTGGGTTGCCCGTGCTGGCCCTTTCGCGAGCAAGCCCGCTCCCACAGGGATGGGGGTTGTTCACAGAATCTGCGTTCACCACATGACCCTGTGGGAGCGGGCTTGCTCGCGAAGGGGCCGGACCAACACCCTCAAATCATCAGATACAAAAAAGCCCCCGGACAACCGAATTGTCCGGGGGCTTTTTGCTTGCAGCGAAGGCTGATTACTTCTTCAAGCCGTAATGCTCATCGAGCATGCCCGGCGAGTTCGGGGCTTTCGGCGCGTAGTCGCGTGGCGGCTCCTGATCGCGCGGCGGCGTCAGGCGTTCGCGCGGTGCCTGCGCGGCATCGGCGTGCAAAGCGGCGATCAGGCGTTGACGGGTCTGCTCGTCCAGGGCCAGGCGGTTGGCACCCTCGGCGAGATGATCCTGCACTTCCTGATAGCTCTGGGTCAGCTTCTTGACCAGCGTCGCGGTGCTGTTGAAGTGAGTGACCACCTCGTTTTGATAGCTGTCGAAACGCTCCTGGATATCATCCAGTTGACGCTGCGTGCGGCTCGGCGCGGCATTCGGTGCGACGCGAGCGATCAGGAATCCAATGGCGACACCCACAACCAGGGCAAGAGTCGGTAACAACCAAACTAAGAGCGAGTGTTCCACGAGTCCTTCCTCTATAAACGGCTTTGCTTTACGTTAACGGCTCGAACCTGCGCTGTATACCGCGATTCACTCGCAATAGATTGGCACAGACAATTTGCTAGACGAGTCGACCCGATTCGAGGTCACGGAGTTCCTTCCTTGCTGATGCGTGAAACCCCTGTAGTGATTGCCGGCCCAGTCGGCCAAATCGAAGCGCTGTACCTCGATAACGAGCAGCCAGTCGGCATTGCGCTGATCTGCCATCCAAACCCGGTGCAGGGCGGCACCATGCTCAACAAGGTCGTCTCGACCCTGCAGCGCACTGCGCGCGACGCAGGTTTGATCACCTTGCGCTTCAACTATCGCGGCGTCGGTGCCAGCGAAGGCTCCCACGACATGGGCAGCGGTGAAGTCGACGACGCTCAGGCTGCCGCAGCATGGCTACTGGAAAAGCATCCGGAGCTGCCGCTGACCCTGTTCGGTTTCTCCTTCGGCGGATTTGTTGCAGCAAGTCTCGGCGGTCGTCTCGAAGCCCAAGGCGTGCAGCTCAAGCAGTTGTTTATGGTCGCGCCGGCGGTGATGCGCCTGGGCGATCAGGATCAACTGCCACAGCACGGCGAGCTGACCGTGATCCAGCCGGAAACCGACGAAGTGATCGATCCGCAGTTGGTCTACGACTGGTCGGAAAAACTCCAGCGCCCCCATGAGCTGCTGAAAGTGGCAGAATGCGGACACTTTTTTCATGGCAAGCTGACCGATCTCAAGGATCTGATCCTGCCGCGTCTCTCGAATTGATTGCAGTCTGACAAGCGATTACCCATGACGAACCGTACCCGTATCCTCACCGGCATCACCACCACCGGCACGCCGCACCTGGGCAACTACGCCGGCGCCATCCGCCCGGCGATTCTCGCCAGCCGCGACAGCAATGCCGATTCGTTCTACTTCCTGGCCGACTACCACGCCTTGATCAAATGCGATGACCCGCTGCGCATCCAGCGCTCGCGTCTGGAAATCGCCGCGACCTGGCTGGCCGGTGGCCTGGATGTCGACCGTGTGACCTTCTATCGCCAGTCCGACATCCCGGAAATCCCCGAGCTGACCTGGCTGCTGACCTGCGTCGCCGCCAAAGGCTTGCTCAACCGGGCGCACGCCTACAAGGCCTCGGTGGACAAGAACGTCGAGAGCGGTGAAGACCCGGATGCCGGGATCACCATGGGTCTCTACAGCTACCCGGTGCTGATGGCGGCGGACATCCTGATGTTCAACGCGCACAAGGTCCCGGTCGGTCGTGACCAGATCCAGCACGTGGAAATGGCCCGCGACATCGGCCAGCGCTTCAACCACCTGTTCGGCCAAGGCAAAGAGTTCTTCACCATGCCTGAAGCGCTGATCGAGGAGAGCGTGGCGACCTTGCCCGGCCTCGATGGGCGCAAGATGTCGAAGAGCTACGACAACACCATCCCGCTGTTCTCCAGCGCCAAAGAGATGAAGGACGCGATCTCGCGGATCGTCACCGACTCCAAAGCGCCGGGCGAAGCCAAAGATCCGGATAACTCGCACCTGTTCACTCTGTTTCAGGCGTTCGCCACACCGGCGCAGGCGGACGAATTCCGCAGCGAACTGCTCGGCGGTCTGGGTTGGGGCGAGGCGAAGAATCGTCTGTTCCAGTTGCTCGACAATGAACTGGGCGAGTCCCGCGAGCGCTATCACCAGTTGATCGAGCGCCCGGCGGATCTGGAAGACATCCTGCAACACGGCGCGAAAAAGGCTCGTGCGGTGGCGACGCCGTTCCTCAACGAACTGCGTGAAGCGGTCGGCCTGCGTTCGTTCGTCAATCAGGTGCAAGTCGCGGCGACCACCAAAAAGAAAGCCGTGAAAGCTGCACGTTTCGTGAGCTTCCGTGAAGACGACGGCAGCTTCCGCTTCCGTCTGCTGGCGGCTGATGGCGAGCAACTATTGCTGTCGCGCAACTTTGCCGACGGCAAAACCGCCGGCCAAGTGACCAAGCAACTGCAATCCGGTCAGGCGCTGGACATCCGCAATCAAGACCTGAGCTTCAGCGTGTGGCTGGAAGGCGAGTGCGTTGGTGACAGCCCGGCGTTCGCCGATGCTGCTGCGCGAGACGCGGCCATCGAGGCTCTGCGCGTTGCACTGACCCCGGTTCAGGACTAATCCGCGGCGCGGCCCGACCAAGGGCTGATTGCCATTCCTACGGGCCGTCGCTACAGTGACGGCCCGTTTTTGTTGCCTTGCTAACGAATTATGACGCCCCTAGAACGATATCAAGCTGATCTGAAACGCCCGGACTTCTTCCATGACGCCGCGCAGGAAACTGCCGTGCGTCATCTGCAGCGCCTGTACGACGATCTGATCGCGGCCGAGCAGAACAAGCCGGGTTTGCTGGGCAAGCTGTTTGGCAAAAAGGATCAGACGCCGGTCAAGGGTCTGTACTTCTGGGGCGGCGTGGGTCGCGGCAAGACTTACCTGGTCGACACCTTCTTTGAAGCGCTGCCGTTCAAGGAAAAGACCCGCACCCACTTCCACCGCTTCATGAAGCGTGTGCACGAAGAGATGAAAACCCTCGGCGGCGAGAAAAACCCGCTGACCATCATCGCCAAGCGCTTCGCCACCGAGTCGCGAGTGATCTGCTTCGATGAATTCTTCGTTTCGGACATCACCGACGCGATGATCCTCGGCACGCTGATGGAAGAGCTGTTCAAGAACGGCGTGACCCTGGTCGCGACCTCGAACATCGTTCCGGACGGCCTGTACAAGGACGGTCTGCAGCGCGCGCGCTTCCTGCCGGCTATTGCGCTGATCAAGCAGAACACCGAAATCGTCAACGTCGACAGCGGTGTCGACTACCGTCTGCGCCACCTCGAACAAGCGGAGCTGTTCCACTATCCGCTGGACGAAGCCGCCCATGAAAGCCTGCGCAAGAGCTTCAAGGCCCTGACACCGGAATGCACGGCAGCGGTGGAAAACGATGTGCTGATCATCGAGAACCGCGAAATCCGTGCCCTGCGCACTTGCGACGACGTGGCCTGGTTCGACTTCCGCGAACTGTGCGACGGTCCGCGCAGCCAGAACGACTACATCGAGCTGGGCAAGATCTTCCACGCGGTGCTGCTCAGCGGCGTCGAGCAGATGAGCGTCACCACCGACGACATCGCCCGGCGTTTCATCAACATGGTCGACGAGTTCTACGACCGTAACGTCAAGCTGATCATTTCTGCCGAAGTCGAGTTGAAAGACCTGTACACCGGCGGACGCCTGACGTTCGAATTCCAGCGTACGCTCAGCCGTCTGCTGGAGATGCAATCGCACGAATTCCTGTCCCGGGCGCACAAGCCTTAAACAGATTCGGCATACAAAAAAGGGCCTGCAATTGCAGGCCTTTTTTTATGCGACGCAGTACCCCTGTGGGAGCGGGCTTGCTCGCGAATGCGGTGTGTCAGCTAAATAGATGCCAACTGAAAGTACGCTTTCGCGAGCAAGCCCGCTCCCACAGTGGTTTTGTGCGTGGGCAGGGAGTTATGCTGCCTGCTGAAACTGCTGCCGATACTGGTTCGGCGACAGCTCGGTGTGCTGGCGGAACAGCCGCGCAAAGAAGCTCGCATCGTCGTAACCGACCTCATAACTGATGGTCTTGATGCTCTTGCGGCTGCCGGACAGCAGACCTTTGGCGGTCTCGATACGCAGCCGTTGCAGGTAGTGCAGCGGCTTGTCACCAGTCGCGGTCTGGAAGCGGCGCATGAAGTTGCGGATGCTCATGCCGTGCTCGCGGGCCACGTCTTCGAAGCGGAACTTGTCGGCGAAATGCTCTTCAAGCCAGTGCTGGATCTGCAGGATGATCACGTCCTGGTGCAGCTTCTGCCCGCCGAAACCGATGCGACCCGGCGAATAACTGCGCTGCACTTCATACAGAATGTCGCGGGCCACGGCTTGCGCCACGTTGGCGCCGCAGAAGCGTTCGATCAGGTAGATATAGAGATCGCAGGCCGAAGTGGTGCCGCCGGCGCAATACAGGTTGTCAGCGTCGGTCAGGTGCTTGTCCTGATTGAGGTACACCTTGGGGAAGCGCTCGGCGAAGGCATTGAAGAAACGCCAGTAGGTGGTCGCTTCCTTGCCATTGAGCAGTCCGGCCTCGGCCAGCCAGAATACCCCGGTGGCTTCGCCGCAGAGCACGGCGCCGCGGGCATGCTGCTCGCGCAGCCACGGCAGGATTTGTGGATAACGGCCGCACAGGGTTTCAAAGTCGTCCCAGAACGCCGGGAGGATGATGACGTCGGCGTTTTCCAGGCCGCCGTCCACCGGCATCATCACGTCACTGAAACTGTTCACCGGTTTGCCGTCGGGGCTGACCAGGCGGGTTTCAAACGCCGGTGTCAGGCCGTGGCCCAGTTGTTTGCCGTAACGCAGGCTGGCCAGATGGAAGAAATCCTTGGCCTGCATGAGTGTGGATGCGAAAACCCGGTCGATTGCCAGGATGCTGACGCGCCGCAAGGGCGTGGAGACTTGCTTGGACATAATTCAACTTTTGTTTTGTTTTTATAAGGGAAAGTGGTCACCAGACGGCTGGATCGTCTTATTTTTTGTCGGATGTGTCCAGTGTCCTGTGTCGGAGGTGAGGCTTAGTCTCTGAAGGTCATATCCCTCCAACAAGAATGAAAGGTGCCGCATGATCCCCAGAACCTTGTTCAGCTCCGAGCACGAATTGTTCCGCGACAGCGTACGAACCTTCCTCGAAAAAGAGGCTGTCCCGTTCCATGCGCAATGGGAGAAACAAGGCCACATCGACCGCAAGCTGTGGAACAAGGCCGGGGAGGCGGGGATGCTCTGCTCACACCTGCCGGAAGAATACGGCGGCCTGGGCGCGGACTTTCTGTACAGCGCGGTGGTGATCGAAGAGGTCGGTCGCTTGGGTCTGACCGGTATCGGCTTTTCGCTGCATTCGGACATCGTCGCACCGTACATCCTGCATTACGGCAGCGAAGCGCTTAAGCACAAATACCTGCCGAAACTGGTCTCTGGCGAGATGGTCAGTGCGATTGCCATGACCGAACCGGGCGCCGGCTCCGACCTGCAAGGGGTCAAGACCACGGCGGTGCTGGATGGCGACGAGTACGTGATCAACGGCTCCAAGACTTTCATCACCAACGGCTTCCTCGCTGATTTGGTGATCGTCGTCGCCAAGACTGATCCGAAGGCCGGTGCCAAGGGCACTAGCCTGTTTGTGGTAGAGGCGAATACGCCGGGCTTCGAGAAGGGCAAACGCCTGGAGAAGGTCGGAATGAAGGCTCAGGACACGTCGGAATTGTTCTTCCAGGACGTGCGTGTTCCCAAGGAAAACCTGTTGGGTCAGGCCGGGGCAGGGTTCGCTTATTTGATGCAGGAATTGCCACAGGAGCGACTGACGGTAGCGATCGGTGGTCTGGCCTCAGCCGAAGCTGCGCTGAAATGGACGCTGGATTACACCCGTGATCGCAAGGCGTTCGGCAAGGCGATTGCCGACTTCCAGAACACCCGCTTCAAACTGGCGGAAATGGCTACCGAGATTCAGATCGGCCGAGTATTTGTCGACAAGTGCCTGGAGCTGCATCTGCAGGGCAAGCTCGACGTTCCGACAGCGGCGATGGCCAAATACTGGGGCACCGACCTGCAATGCAAGGTGCTCGACGAGTGCGTGCAGTTGCATGGCGGCTACGGCTTCATGTGGGAATACCCGGTGGCCCGGGCGTGGGCGGATGCGCGCGTGCAGCGCATCTATGCCGGCACCAATGAAATCATGAAGGAGATCATTGCGCGCTCGCTTTGATCTTTGCAGTGAGTTGACTGGCCTCTTCGCGAGCAAGCTCGCTCCCACAGGTGCGGTGAGCCTCTGTGGGAGCGGGCTTGCTCGCGAAGCTTTTAGCGGTCGATCAAGGCGCCGGGTTCGGATGATCCTTGTGAATCGCCTCGATCCCTGCCAGCACTTCATCGGAAAGTTTCAGATCAAAACTGGCAATGTTGCTGTCCAGTTGCGCAAGCGTCGTCGCACCAATGATGTTGCTGGTGACGAACGGTTGCTGGGTGACGAACGCCAGCGCCATTTGCGCCGGATCCAGACCGTGTTCACGGGCCAATGCCACATAGCGGCTGCAGGCAGCTTCCGATTGCGCGTTGAAATAGCGGCTGAAGCGGCTGTAGAGGCTCAGGCGACCTTTCGGCGGGCGAGCGCCACCTTCGTACTTGCCGGACAGGAAGCCGAACGCCAGCGGCGAATAGGCGAGCAGGCCGCACTGTTCGCGGATGGCGATTTCCGCCAGGCCGATTTCGAAGCTGCGGTTGAGCAGGTTGTACGGGTTCTGGATCGACACCGCACGCGGCCAGCCACGGGCTTCGGCCAGGGCAAGGAAGCGCATGGTGCCCCACGGCGTCTCGTTGGACAGCCCGATGTGGCGGATCTTGCCGGCCTTCACTTGTTCGTCGAGCGCTTCGAGGGTGTCTTCGAGCGGCGTCAGGTTGGCTTCGATCTTGTGCTTGTAGCCCAGCTGTCCGAAAAAGTTGGTGCTGCGCTCCGGCCAGTGCAATTGATAAAGGTCGATGTAATCGGTCTGCAGGCGCTCGAGGCTGGCATCCACCGCGGCGGCGATGTGCTGGCGGTTATGGCGCAGGTTTTTGTCGCGGATGTAGTCGATGGTGTTGCCGGGGCCGGCGATCTTGCTGGCGAGGATCCAGTCGGCCCGATCACCACGGCTTTTGAAATAATTGCCGATGTAGCGCTCGGTGGTGGCGTAGGTGTCGGCTTTCGGCGGCACCGGGTACATCTCGGCGGTGTCGATGAAATTGATCCCGGCTTCCTTGGCCCGTTCGATCTGGGCGAAGGCTTCAGCTTCAGTGTTTTGCTCGCCCCAGGTCATGGTGCCGAGGCAGATTGCACTCACGTTCAGGTCGGTACGGCCTAGCTGGCGATAGTCCATCGGGTGCTCCTTGGGCAAAACAATCATAAAAGCAGGTTGAAAATTTTTTCGCAATCTGCATAATTGCCGACCTCTTTCTGCAGTGGAAGTGATGCGCCGCCGCCGAAGAATCTTGCCGTTGAACGGACGCGCCGACCCGAGCCCCCGAAAGCGTCTGTATCCGGCTGCCTTTGACTTGTCAAAGTACGCACTATTCAGTAAGATCCGCCGTCTTATTTACAGGCGGCCCCTGAGGCTATAAAGAATGAAAACTTTTACTGCTAAACCGGAAACAGTAAAGCGCGACTGGTTTGTCGTCGACGCTGCTGGTCAGACCCTGGGTCGTCTGGCCACCGAAATCGCGAGCCGTCTGCGTGGCAAGCACAAGCCTGAGTACACTCCTCACGTTGACACCGGCGACTACATCGTCGTAATCAACGCCGAGCAGATCCGTGTAACCGGCGCTAAAACCACTGACAAAATGTACTACTCCCACTCCGGTTTCCCGGGCGGCATCAAGTCGATCAACTTTGAAAAGCTGATCGCCAAAGCCCCTGAGCGCGTGATCGAGACCGCGGTTAAAGGCATGCTGCCTAAGAACCCGCTGGGTCGTGACATGTACCGTAAGCTGAAAGTCTATGCGGGCGCTGCACACCCTCATACTGCTCAGCAGCCCCAAGAACTGAAGATTTAACGGAATAGTTCATTATGTCGGCGACTCAAAATTACGGCACTGGCCGTCGCAAGACCGCAACCGCACGCGTTTTCCTGCGTCCGGGTACTGGTAACATCTCCATCAACAACCGCTCCCTGGACTCGTTCTTCGGCCGCGAAACTGCCCGCATGGTAGTTCGTCAGCCGCTGGAACTGACCGAGACTGTCGAGAAGTTCGACATCTACGTCACTGTCATCGGTGGTGGTGTAAGTGGTCAGGCTGGCGCAATCCGCCACGGCATCACTCGCGCTCTGATGGACTACGACGAAACCCTGCGTAGCGCTCTGCGCAAAGCTGGCTTCGTTACTCGCGACGCCCGTGAAGTTGAACGTAAGAAAGTTGGTCTGCGTAAAGCGCGTAAGCGTCCGCAGTACTCGAAGCGTTAATTCGTTTCCACGTTCAAAAAAGAACGCCCGATTCCTCACGGAACCGGGCGTTTTTTTATGCCTGCGATTTATCAAAAGAATTGCGCTGTGACAACTTGCCACATTCGTAGACCCCCTATACTGCAAGGCTTGAGGGTATGAGCTCCGGGTAATTCCCTTGTCAGAATTGGGGCTTTTCATTACCATCTCGGCAAAATTTTTATAAGTAACATTGATTTATTTAGTAGATGCCTGATTTAACAGGCCACAAAGCTGATGGGAGAGGACTGAATGAGCAATGACGGCGTGAATGCAGGCCGGCGTCGCTTCTTGGTAGCAGCCACATCCGTGGTGGGTGCTGCAGGAGCGGTGGGGGCTGCGGTCCCGTTCGTGGGGTCATGGTTTCCCAGTGCCAAGGCGAAAGCCGCCGGTGCACCGGTGAAAGTGAATGTCAGCAAGATCGAGCCAGGACAGCAGATGATTGCCGAGTGGCGCGGCCAGCCGGTGTTCATTGTCCGCCGTACTGCGGAAATCCTGGGGAATCTCAAGAAGATCGAGGGCCAGCTCTCCGATCCGACTTCCAAAAACTCCACGCAACCCACCTATGTCGACCCTGAAGTGCGTTCGATCAAGCCGGAAATTCTCCTGCTGATCGGGATCTGCACTCACCTGGGTTGCTCACCAACCTTCCGTCCCGAAGTGGCGCCTGCAGATCTGGGTAAAGACTGGGTCGGTGGCTATTTCTGCCCTTGCCACGGCTCCCACTACGATCTGGCTGGCCGCGTCTACAAGTCGCAACCCGCGCCTTTGAACCTGCCAGTTCCCCCGCATTCCTATGAGACCGATGACCTGATTGTCATTGGCGTCGATACGGAGAAAGCGTGATGAGCAAGTTCATGGATTGGGTGGATGCGCGCTTCCCTGCGACCAAAATGTGGGAAGACCATCTCAGCAAGTATTACGCGCCAAAAAACTTCAACTTCTTCTATTTCTTCGGCTCGCTGGCGCTGCTGGTGCTGGTCAATCAGATCGTCACCGGTGTCTGGCTGACGATGAGCTACACGCCGTCGGCAGAAGAGGCGTTCGCTTCCGTCGAATACATCATGCGCGATGTCGAGTACGGCTCGATCCTGCGTCTGCTGCACTCCACCGGCGCGTCGGCGTTCTTCATCGTGGTCTATCTGCACATGTTCCGTGGCCTGCTCTACGGTTCGTACCAGAAACCACGTGAACTGGTCTGGGTATTCGGCATGCTGATCTACCTGGCGCTGATGGCCGAGGCCTTCATGGGTTATCTGCTGCCTTGGGGTCAGATGTCCTACTGGGGTGCCCAGGTGATCATCTCGCTATTCGGTGCGATTCCGGTGATCGGTAACGACCTGACCCAGTGGATTCGGGGTGACTACCTGATCTCCGGAATCACCCTGAACCGCTTCTTCGCCCTGCACGTGGTGGCGCTGCCGATCGTGATTCTTGGTCTGGTGGTGCTGCACATTCTGGCGCTGCACGAAGTCGGCTCGAACAACCCTGATGGCGTCGACATCAAGAAGTACAAAGACGAAAACGGTGTCCCGCTGGATGGCATTGCTTTCCACCCGTACTACACCGTGAAAGACATCGTCGGCGTAGTGGTGTTCCTGTTCATCTTCTGCTTTATCGTGTTCTTCTTCCCGGAAATGGGCGGCTACTTCCTCGAAAAACCAAACTTCGAGCAAGCCAACCCGTTCAAGACGCCTGAGCACATTGCACCGGTCTGGTACTTCACACCGTTCTACGCGATCTTGCGTGCGATCCCGGAAAAACTCATGGGTGTTATCGCCATGGGCGCCTCGATTGCCATGCTGTTCGTGCTGCCGTGGCTGGATCGCAGCCCGGTCAAATCGATGCGTTACAAGGGCTGGATGAGCAAAATCTGGCTGGTGGTGTTCTGCATTTCCTTCGTGATCCTCGGCATTCTGGGCGTACTGGCCCCGACGCCGGAGCGCACGCTGGTGTCGCAGATCTGCACCTTCCTGTACTTCGCCTACTTCATTCTGATGCCGTTCTACACCAGGCTCGAGAAGACCAAACCGGTTCCGGAAAGGGTGACTGGCTGATGAAAAAGTTATTTTTTGCTCTGATTTTTGCTGCTCTGCCTGTGCTGTCTTTCGCCGCTGAACACGGTGGTCCGGAGCTGGAAAAAGTCGATATCGACGTGTCCGACAAGGCTGCCCTGCAAGATGGTGCGCGGACCTTCGCCAACTATTGCATGGGCTGCCACAGTGCCAAGTTTCAGCGTTACGAGCGGGTGGCCGATGACCTCGGCATTCCCCACGAAATGATGCTCGAGAAGCTGGTGTTCACTGGCGCCAAGATCGGCGATCACATGAACATCGGCATGCAGCCGGCGGACGCCAAGACCTGGTTCGGTGCTGCTCCGCCGGATCTGACTTTGGTGGCTCGCGTGCGTGGTACTGACTGGCTCTACGGTTACCTGCGCTCGTTCTACGAAGATCCGGCACGCCCATGGGGCGTGAACAACAAGGTCTTCCCGAACGTCGGCATGCCTAACGTGCTGGTCGGCCTGCAAGGTCGCCAGGTGGTTGGCTGCAAGCAAGTGCAGATCGTCGAGGACGGCAAGAAGCAATACGATCCGCTGACCGGTACGCCGCTGACCCATGAAGCGTGCGATCAGTTGACCATCGTGCCGAAATCCGGTGCTCTGAACGAAGAGCAGTTCGATGAGAAGGTCAAGAATCTGGTAACCTTCCTGGCTTACTCGGCTAACCCGGTTAAGCTGCAACATCAGCGCATCGGTACTTACGTCTTGCTGTACCTGGCGTTCTTCTTTGTGTTCGCCTACCTGCTCAAGCGTGAATACTGGAAAGACGTGCACTGATACGCTTCAAGCATTGCTGTTAATCGCGCGCGCCCAAGGGTTCCTCCGATAACGCAAGGTCTGGTTCGCCAGACATTGCGGGAGGCGCCCTCTGGGCGCGCGCGTTTTTCCGGTTCCGATAATTTCAACAAGCGAGGAGGATCGCCATGGGCGTGACCAATCGGTTGGCCTGTTACTCCGACCCCGCCGACCACTATTCCCACCGAGTGCGCATCGTGCTTGCAGAGAAGGGTGTCAGCGCCGAAATCATTTACGTGGAAGCTGGTCGCCAGCCGCCTAAACTGATTGAGGTGAACCCTTACGGCAGTCTCCCGACACTGGTCGATCGCGACCTGGCGTTGTGGGAGTCGACCGTGGTGATGGAATATCTGGATGAGCGTTACCCGCATCCGCCACTGATGCCGGTTTATCCGGTGGCGCGTGCCAACAGTCGTCTGCTGATTCACCGTATTCAGCGCGACTGGTGTGGTCTGGTGGATCTGATTCTTGATCCCAAGTCCAAGGAGGCCGCGCGTGTCGTGGCGCGTAAGGAATTGCGTGAAAGCCTGACGGGCGTGTCGCCGCTGTTTGCCGACAAGCCGTTTTTCCTCAGTGAGGAACAAAGTCTGGTGGATTGCTGCCTATTGCCAATACTCTGGCGTTTGCCGATTCTGGGTATTGAACTGCCGCGGCCGGCCAAGCCGCTGCTTGATTATATGGAGCGCCAGTTTGCGCGTGAGGCTTTCCAGGCGAGTCTGTCTGGCGTCGAACGCGATATGCGCTAAGGCTTAAGGAGCCGCTATGAACTCCAGTCGACCTTATCTGGTCCGCGCGCTCTACGAGTGGATTGTGGATAACGATTGCACCCCGCACATGCTGGTCAATTCCGAATACCCGGCAGTGCAGGTGCCGCAGGGCTTCGCCAGTGACGGGCAAATTGTCCTGAACATTTCGCCCAGCGCCGTGCGTCACTTGCACATGGACAACGACGTGGTGACCTTTGAGGGTCGCTTTGGTGGCGTTCCGCACAGTCTGTATGTGCCGATCAGCGCGATTCTGGGCATCTACGCCCGGGAGAACGGGCAGGGCATGGTGTTCGATCTCGAGTCGCCGATGGATGACGAAGACGATGTCGAACCCGATGACGACTTGCCGCCACCGGGCAGCGAGCCGCCGCGACCAAGCGGCCGGCCAAGCCTGAAAGTGGTGAAGTAATAAAAAAGGCGATCCGGATGGATCGCCTTTTTTGTGTCTGCTCGTCGCGTATCAGTCGATGTATTCGAACAGCTTCACGATTTTCTGCACACCGGAAACGCTCTGCACCAGGTTGGTCGCTTGTTGGGCTTCCTGCTTGGTCAGCAGGCCCAGCAGGTAGACGATGCCGTTCTCGGTCACGACCTTGATGCGCGAGCCGGGAATGCTGGCATCGGTCAGCATCTGGGTCTTGATCTTGGTGGTCAGCCAGGCGTCGTTCTGGCGGGCGAGGAAGCTCGACGGCGCAATCACTTGCAGCTCGTTGTGCACCTTCTTCACGCGCTGGACGTTGGCGGCGGCCTGTTCAGCCTTGGCCTTGAGGTCTTCGCGCGGCGTCTGGCCGGCGAGCAGCACCACGCCGTTGAAGCTGGTGACGACGATATGCGAGTCCTTGTCCAGGCCGGGGTCGGCCTTGGCCACGTTGACGCCGACTTTGGTCTCGATCAGCGAGTCGTCGATTTTGCTGCCGAAGGTTCGGGTGCCGCGGTCGTCTTCAATCGGCGCTTCACGGCTGGCATTCACCACCGAGGTGCAGCCGCTGATGCCGAGGCACAGGGTCAAGGCCAGAAGGCCAAGGCGATTAGGGGTCATTCTTCACTCCCGAACAGTTGGCTGTCGATCAGATCGCAGAGGCAATGGATCGCCAGCAGATGGACTTCCTGAATACGTGCAGTGACATGGGCCGGTACGCGAATCTCGACATCTTCAGGCAGCAGCAGCGAAGCCATGCCGCCGCCATCGCGGCCAGTCAATGCTACGACAATCATTTCGCGATCATGTGCGGCCTGGATCGCCTGAATAATGTTGGCCGAGTTACCGCTGGTCGAAATCGCCAGCAATACGTCGCCTGGTTGACCCAGTGCGCGGATCTGCTTGGAGAACACTTCGTTGTAGCTGTAGTCGTTGGCGATCGAGGTGATCGTCGAGCTGTCGGTGGTCAGGGCGATGGCCGGCAGACTTGGACGTTCGCGCTCGAAGCGGTTGAGCAGCTCCGAGGAGAAGTGCTGGGCGTCGCCGGCAGAGCCGCCGTTGCCGCACGAAAGCATTTTGCCTTCGTTGAGCAGGGCGTTGACCATGATCTGGCTGGCTTGCTCGATGTGCGGTGCAAGTACGTCCATCGCCTGTTGCTTGGTGTCGATACTGGCCTGGAAAAGCTGGCGAATTCGGGATTGCATGTCCATCTGTGTGACCTTAAGTAGCGCGGCTGTTCGGCACGTGAATGTGCAGCCCGCAAAGCAAAGAGCAAAAATTGTCGGTGAAAGTGTCCGGGGTGGTGTGCAGAGAATCAACCATCGAACGCATTCTGCAACCAGTTCAATTGATCCGGGTGCCTGTCGATGGCCACCACGTCGAAGCGGCAAGGGGAGTCGGCCCAGCGTGACTCACGCTGAAGAAAATACTGTGCGGCGAAAATCAGTTTCTGCCGTTTGCGCTCATCGATGCTAGCGAGCGCGCCACCCCATTGAGTGTTTTTTCTGTAGCGGACTTCGACGAATACTACTGTATCGCCATCAAGCATGACCAGATCAAGCTCGCCCCGTTTGCATGACCAGTTCTGCGCCAGCAGGCGCAGACCGTGGTGTTGCAGATGCTCGAGCGCCTGGCGCTCGGCATCCTTGCCGCTCTGCAGGTGCGAGCCGTCGGGCATCAGCGCGGGGTGTCCGGCAGGCGCTGAACCTGACCGTTGACGAACTGCGCCCATGGCAACTGACGTACGACGCGTTGGGTCTGGGTCATGCCCAGGCTGCCCGACTGACCTTCGATGCGGCTGTCCGGCAGCGCCTTCAACTGACCCAGGCGCGGTGCCAGACGGTAGGCATCGACGCCCATGGCGTACAGGCGGCCGAGGCTGCCGGCCGCTTGTGGCCATTGCGCGGTGACTTGCTGGCGCAGCGGGTCATTGGCTTCCAGCAACCACGGGGTTTCGCAGAAGCGCACACCGTTCATGTCGTTGTACTGGTTCACATCGCCGCTGGCGCTGTAGACGTGGGACGTTGCGTACACCGGAACGTCACCGGCGTACTGGAAGTTCAGGGTCGGCTTGATCTGCTGCGCCTGTTGCGGGGTGGCTGCGAGGAAGATGAACTCGATGTCCTGACGACGCGACGGCTGCGCGGCTACGTTGGTGCCAGCGGCGTTCTGCAGGCTCTTGGCGCGGGCTTCGCTCTGGCGCAGCTGGAACATGTCGGCGATCTGCTGGGCCAGTTGCACCGGCTGATCGACACGTTCGGTGGCGACGATGCTGCCGCCATTGGCCTGCCAGTCCTGGCTGAACGCACGCAGTACGCGGTCGCCCCATTCGCCTTTCGGCACCATGATCGCCGCGCGGTGCAGGCCGTCGGCGCGGGCACGACGCGAAACTTCGCGGGCTTCGTCTTCAGCCGCCAGGCCGAACTGGAACAGTTGCGCCGGACCTTGATCACCTTCGCTGTAGTTCAATGCGAGGGTGGTGATCGGCAGTTGCGGACGGGTGCTCAGTTGTTTGACCAGCGGTTTTTCCAGCGGGCCGACCACCAGTTGCACGCCGTCAGCCTGAGCCTTGCGGTAGAACTCGTCCATCGAGGTCAGCTTGGAGCTGTCGTAGAACTCGATGGCGGGCGGCTTCTGGCCGGCCTGTTGCGCTTGATAGTGCGCCGCCATGAAACCTTCACGCAGGGCCTTGCCGACCGAGGCCAGTGGGCCGTCTTGCGGCAGCAGCAGGGCGATCTTGCTCAGGGGCTGGCTGGCCAGTTCCTTGAGTTTGGTCAGGGGCAGCGGCAGGTTGATTGCCGCCGGGTGTTTCGGGTTTTGTGCGCGCCAGGTATCGATTGCGGCTTGCTGCTGTTCCAGGGTGCCGGCAGTTTTCACTGCCAGGGCCAGGCCCATCCAGCCACCGAGATCGTCGGAGGTATTGGGTTGCAGTTGATCGGTTGGCAGCGAGGCGATCAGGATCCAGATCGCTTCGTGGTTCTTGCTTGCGACTTCGCCTTTTAGCATCGGTGCGATGAAGATGCGCTCGCGAGCGGCCGCCAGGGTCTGGCCATCGGCTTCCAGTGCGCGGGCGCGCACGGTGCCGGTGCGCACTTGCTGGTCTTCCGGCATTTCGCTCAGATGCTGCAGGCTCGGATGGCTCAGGGCCGTCAGCGCGGCTTTCGGCTGATTGCGAGTCATCGCCAGCTCAGCGGACAGGGTGCTGGCGAAGATCTGCTGGCCTGGCTTCAACTGCTCCATCGGCACTTGTTGCAGGATCTGCGCGGACTGGCCGGCGTTGCCCTGGCGATAAGCCAGGTCTGCCGCACTCAAGCGCAACAGGGCGGCTTTTTCCGGCGTCTTGGCCTGGGTAGCCTGTTCGAGCAGTTGCTCGATGCTGGCATCCGGAGTCCGTGGAAGTTCGCCAAGGCTGGAGGAAGGGGAGCTGGCGCAGGCCGCCAGCAAGGCAGCGAGGCAGAGGGCAGTGAACAGCCGCAGGCAAGCGATCATGTAAGTGTTCCTGATACTCGATCAAATTAGCGTGGAATTGTACCCAAGCACTGGCCGGGGCGCGATGTTACTGGCGTGAATCAATCAATTTAGCTGGAGTAAATGTTGCAGCGGCGCACAACTGCGTGCAAAACCGCGCTTGGCTCATACGGTTCGCAAGCCTCGTGACGCGCTACAATGCCGGCTTTTACCGAACACGAGGTGTGCGCTTTGACTGCTCCAGGTCCTTTGAATTCCGCTGCTGGCTCGCTTTATGTGGTGGCGACGCCCATCGGCAACCTGGACGACATCAGCGCCCGGGCTCTGAAAATCCTTCGCGAAGTGGCGTTGATCGCCGCCGAAGACACACGGCACTCGGCGCGGTTGATGCAGCACTTCGGCATTGCCACGCCGTTGGCCGCCTGCCACGAACACAACGAACGTGATGAAGGTAGCCGCTTTATTACCCGTTTGCTGGCGGGCGATAACGTCGCGCTGATTTCCGATGCGGGGACGCCGCTGATCTCAGATCCGGGTTATCACCTGGTGCGCCAGGCACGGGCGGCGGGGATCAATGTGGTGCCGGTGCCGGGCGCCTGTGCTTTGATCGCGGCGCTGTCGGCGGCGGGCCTGCCCTCCGACCGATTCATCTTCGAAGGCTTCCTGCCGGCCAAGTCGGTAGGGCGCAAGGCGCGCCTGGAAGCAGTCAAAGAAGAGCCGCGCACGCTGATTTTCTACGAGGCCCCGCACCGTATTCTCGAATGCCTGCAGGACATGGAAGCCGTGTTCGGTGGAGAGCGTCAGGCATTGCTGGCCCGGGAAATCACCAAGACTTTCGAGACGCTTAAGGGGTTGCCGCTGGGTGAGCTGCGTGCGTTTGTCGAGTCCGACAGCAACCAGCAGCGCGGCGAGTGTGTGGTGCTGGTCGCAGGCTGGTCTGCACCGGAGTCCGAAGACGCCGTCAGCAGCGAAGCGATGCGCGTGCTCAATCTGTTGCTCGAAGAGATGCCGCTCAAGCGCGCTGCCGCCCTGGCCGCGCAAATCACCGGCGAGCGCAAAAACGTGCTGTATCAGGTCGCACTGGAGCAGCAGAAGGGCGAGTAACCCGTCGCGCAGACGGGTTTCACGGCTATTAGCGCTTGTTCTTCGGGCGCTCTGCCGTTAACCTGCGCGGCGGAGAGTCGATCGGACAGTCGCTGCCCTCTATGAAAATTAGGGGGGGGAGGAAAGTCCGGGCTCCATAGGGCGAAGTGCCAGGTAATGCCTGGGAGGCGTGAGCCTACGGAAAGTGCCACAGAAAATAACCGCCTAAGCGCTTCGGCGCCGGTAAGGGTGAAAAGGTGCGGTAAGAGCGCACCGCACGTCTGGCAACAGTTCGTGGCTAGGTAAACCCCACTTGGAGCAAGACCAAATAGGGTCCCAAGGCGTGGCCCGCGCTGGGACCGGGTAGGTTGCTAAAGATGTCCAGTGATGGCCATCGTAGACGAATGACTGTTCAAGACAGAACCCGGCTTACAGATCGACTCTCCACCTTTTTCTTTCCCTGCTTGAATCAATGGCATCAGGGCTGGTTATTATCGGCAGGCCTGCGCTAAAGTCCGGCAGCGGCAAATGCAGTAATAGCCATTTCCCACCTTGCTTCAATCAACAGCAGAAGCGCTTTTGTAATACCGAAAAAATCTTACTCTTAACAAATTACTTTAACTTCCGAGCGCAGCTTTCAGTGCTGCATCAAGTTATTGGTCAAAAGTGTCCGCCAATTTGTCGTTACCCCTCCTTTTAAGCTCCTAAATCTCCGTTCTGTAAGGGTTTTCCTTTGATCCGCGCCTTGACGGTGTGGTGGGCGCATTCCTATAGTGTGCGCAAGTGGCGGAAAGTGGCATGAAGTGGGTTTTTTGAGCTCAAAACGATAAAAATTGGAGAAACGCTGACGTGTTTCGCGGAGCTAACGCTATCAGTCTCGATGCAAAGGGCCGTCTCGCCATGCCGAGCCGGTACCGTGACGAGCTCGTTTCGCGTAGTTCCGGCCAATTGATCGTGACCATTGATGCCGTTGATCCGTGCCTGTGTGTCTACCCGCTCGACGAGTGGGAAATCATTGAAACCAAGTTGCGCGCACTCCCTTCGCTTCGCGAAGAGAACCGTCGCCTGCAGCGTTTATTGATTGGTAATGCCGTCGACCTCGAACTCGACGGCAGTGGTCGTTTTCTGGTTCCACCGCGTCTGCGCGAATACGCCAAGCTTGATAAGAAAGCGATGCTGGTGGGCCAACTGAACAAGTTCCAATTGTGGGACGAGGATGCATGGAACGCGGTGTCTGCCGCTGACCTTGCTGCTATTCAACAACCGGGCGCCATGCCTGACGAACTGCGTGATTTGATCCTGTGACTATTGATAGCGGCTTTAACCACATCACCGTACTGCTTGACGAAGCCGTCGAGGCTCTCGCCGTACGTCCTGATGGCTGCTATCTGGACGGTACGTTCGGGCGCGGCGGGCACAGTCGGCTGATCCTCAGCCAGCTCGGGACGGACGGTCGGCTCATCGGGTTCGACAAAGATCCACAAGCGATTGCCACCGGGCAAACGCTAGCGGCCGAAGACGGCCGCTTTGTCGTTGTGCAGCGCAGCTTTGCCGAGCTGGGTTCGGTGGTTGCCGAGCGAGGTCTGAGCGGCAAGGTCAGCGGTATCCTGCTCGATCTCGGCGTGTCTTCGCCGCAGCTCGACGACGCCGAACGCGGCTTCAGTTTCCTTAACGACGGCCCGCTGGACATGCGCATGGATCCGTCCCGTGGCATCAGCGCCGCCGAGTTCGTCAACACCGCGCCGGTGGAAGAAATCGCCCGGGTGTTCAAGGAATACGGCGAAGAACGTTTCTCCGGGCGCATGGCCCGTGCCGTGGCCGAGCGCCGCGACATCAAGCCGTTCGAGCGCACCGCTGATCTGGCCGAAGTCTTGAAAGTCGCCAACCCAGCGTGGGAGAAGGGCAAGAACCCGGCGACCCGTGCATTCCAGGGTTTGCGCATTCACGTCAACAACGAACTGGGCGATCTGGAAGCCGGCCTCGAAGCCGCACTGGATGCTCTGGAGATCGGTGGCCGTCTGGTGGTCATCAGCTTCCACTCGCTGGAAGACCGCATCGTCAAACTGTTCATGCGCAAGCTGGTGAAAGGCGAAGCCGACAACCTGCCGCGCAACCTGCCCGTGCGCCACGTGGCGTTCGAACCGAAAATCAAAATCCACGGCAAAGCGCAGACGGCCTCCGACGCCGAACTCAAAGCCAACCCACGTTCCCGTAGCGCTGTCATGCGTGTCGCGGAGAAGTTGCGGTGAGCAAGCTTTTCGCCAAGCCCCTGCCGGGCGGCAGCTTTATCATGCTGCTGCTGTTTATCGGCGTGCTCGTGTCGGCCATCGGCGTGTCTTACAGCGCGCACTGGAACCGGCAGTTGCTCAACAATCTTTATAACGAACTCAGCGTGCGCGACAAGGCGCAGGCCGAGTGGGGGCGCCTGATTCTCGAGCAAAGCACCTGGACTGCGCACAGCCGCATCGAAGTGCTGGCCACCGAACAACTGAAAATGCACATCCCTGGCGCGGCTGACGTGAAGATGGTGGCGCCATGATGAAACTCGAAGGGGCACTCTTCCCGTGGCGCTTCCGCCTGATGGTGGCACTGCTCGGCGTGATGGTCGCGGCGATCTGCTGGCGCATCATCGACCTGCAAGTGGTTGACCGTGACTTCCTCAAAGGTCAGGGCGATGCGCGCAGCCTGCGTCACATTCCGATTCCTGCTCACCGTGGTCTGATCACCGACCGTAACGGCGAGCCGTTGGCCGTGAGCACCCCGGTGACGACCCTGTGGGCCAACGCCAAGGAAATGCAGACCGCCAAAGAGAAGTGGCCGGCGCTGGCCGCTGCGCTGGGGCAGGATCCGAAAGCCCTGGCCGAGCGTCTCGAAGCCCAGGCCAACAAAGAATTCATTTATCTGGTGCGCGGGCTGACCCCCGAGCAGGGCCAGGCTGTGCTCGATCTGAAAGTGCCGGGCGTTTACGGCATCGAAGAATTCCGCCGCTTCTATCCGGCCGGTGAAGTTACCGCGCACATGGTCGGCTTTACCGACATTGACGATCACGGGCGTGAAGGCGTCGAGCTGGCCTACGACGAGTGGCTGGCCGGTGTCCCGGGCAAGCGGCAGGTCATCAAGGATCGGCGCGGTCGGCTGATCAAGGATGTCCAGGTCACCAAGAACGCCAAGGCCGGCAAGCCCTTGGCGTTGTCGATTGACCTGCGTCTGCAATACCTGGCCAACCGCGAGCTGCGCAACGCGATCATCGAGAACGGCGCCAAGGCCGGTAGCCTGGTGATCATGGACGTGAAGACCGGCGAGATTCTCGCCATGGTCAACCAGCCCACCTACAACCCGAACAACCGTCGCAACCTGCAGCCGGCGATGATGCGTAACCGCGCGATGATCGACGTGTTCGAACCGGGTTCGACCATGAAAGCGATCTCGATGAGTGCCGCGATCGAAACCGGCCGCTGGAAACCGAGCGACACCGTCGAGGTGTACCCAGGCTCCCTGCAGATCGGCAAGTACACCATCAAGGACGTGTCGAAGACCGAAGGTCCGGTACTCGACCTGACCGGCATTCTGATCAACTCCAGTAACGTCGGCATGAGTAAGGTCGCGTTCGATATTGGTGGCGAAACCATTTTCCGCCTCGCGCAGAAAGTCGGCCTCGGCCAGGACACCGGCCTCGGCTTCCCGGGCGAGCGCGTCGGCAACCTGCCGAACTACCGCGAATGGCGCAAGGCTGAAACCGCGACGCTGTCCTACGGCTACGGTATTTCCGTGACCGCGATCCAGTTGGTGCACGCGTTCTCGGCGCTGGCCAACAACGGTCGTCTCGCACCGCTGACCCTGATCAAAACCGACAAGCCGCCGCAGACCACCCAGGTACTGCCGGAAGCGGTCGCGAAAACCATGCAAGGCATGCTGCAGCAAGTGATTGAAGCACCGCGCGGCGTGTTCCGTGCGCAGGTGCCGGCGTATCACGTGGCCGGCAAGTCGGGTACTGCACGTAAAACGTCGGTGGGCACCAAGGGCTACGCCGAAAACTCGTACCGTTCGTTGTTCGCCGGTTTCGGCCCGATGAGCGATCCGCGTTACGCCATCGTGGTGGTGATCGATGAACCGTCCAAGGCCGGTTACTTCGGTGGTCTGGTGTCGGCACCGGTGTTCAGCCGCGTGATGTCCGGCACCCTGCGTCTGATGAACGTGACCCCGGACAACCTGCCGACCACCCAACAGGCCAACGCTACCCCGGTCGTTCCGCTGAAAGCCAATGGAGGGCGCGGCTGATGTCTCTGAGTCTGAACAAGATATTCCCCCACGCCGGCCACGATCTGCTGATCCGTGAGTTGGCGCTGGACAGCCGCAACGTACGCGCGGGTGACCTGTTCCTCGCCGTGCCGGGCGGCAAGTTCGATGGCCGTGCGCACATCGCCGATGCCTTGCAGCGCGGCGCGGCGGCGGTTGCCTATGAAGTGGAAGGCGCCACCGTGCTGCCGATCACCGAAGTTCCGTTGATTCCGGTCAAAGGCCTGGCGGCGCAGCTGTCCGACATCGCCGGGCGCTTTTATGGTGAGCCAAGCCATCACCTGAACCTGATCGGTGTCACCGGCACTAACGGCAAGACCAGCGTGACCCAACTGGTCGCGCAGGCACTCGACCTGCTCGGTCAGCACTGCGGCATCGTCGGCACGCTGGGCTCCGGCTTCTATGGCGCGCTGGAAAGCGGTCTGCACACCACGCCGAATCCGATTGCCGTGCAAGCAACCTTGGGCGACCTGAAAAAGGCCGGGGCCAAAGCCGTGGCCATGGAAGTCTCGTCACACGGTCTGGACCAGGGCCGCGTTACCGCATTGGCGTTCGACGTCGCGGTGATGACCAACTTGTCCCGCGATCACCTGGATTATCACGGCACCATGGAGGCGTACGCCGAGGCCAAGGCCAAGCTGTTCGCCTGGAATGACCTGAAGTGCCGCGTGGTCAATCTCGACGACGATTTCGGCCGGCAACTGGCCGCCGAAAAACGCGATTCGCGCCTGATCACTTACAGCCTGCTCGACAGCAGCGCCTACCTGTTCTGCCGTGAAGCGCAGTTCGATGACCACGGCGTGCGCGCCACGCTGGTCACGCCGCAGGGCGAACATCATCTGCGCAGCACGCTGCTCGGTCGTTTCAACCTGAGCAACGTACTGGCGGCGGTCGGCGCCTTGCTCGGTCTGGATTACGCCCTCGACGAAATTCTCAAAGTGCTGCCGAAACTCGAAGGCCCGGCCGGACGCATGCAGCGTCTGGGTGGCGGCACTCAGCCGCTGGTGGTGGTCGATTACGCCCACACCCCGGATGCCCTGGAAAAAGTTCTGACTGCATTGCGCCCACACGTCAAAGGCCAGTTGCTGTGCCTGTTCGGCTGTGGCGGTGATCGTGATCGCGGCAAGCGTCCGCTGATGGCCGAAGTGGTCGAGCGTCTGGCTGATCGCGTACTGGTCACCGATGACAACCCGCGCACGGAAGACCCGGCGCAGATTTTCGACGACATCCGCGCCGGTTTCAGCGCTGTGGATAACGTCACCTTCGTCGCCGGCCGTGGTCAGGCGATTGCGCAACTGATCGCTGGCGCTTCGGCGGATGACGTGATCGTGCTGGCCGGTAAAGGTCACGAGGACTATCAGGAAATCAACGGCGAGCGGCACGCTTTCTCCGATCTGGTCGAGGCCGATCACGCCCTCACCGCGTGGGAGGTGGCCCATGCTTAAGGCCCTGACATTGAGCGAACTGACCAACGTGCTCGACGCCCGTCTGATCAGCAGCGATGCCAGTTTCGATGGCGTCAGCATCGACAGCCGTGCGATCACCGCTGGCCAACTGTTTATTGCCCTGACTGGCCCGCGCTTCGATGGTCACGACTATCTGAATGACGTCGCCGGCAAAGGCGCGGTGGCGGCACTGGTCGAGCGCGAAGTCGTCGACAGCACCTTGCCGCAACTGCTGGTCAAGGACACCCGCCAGGCCCTCGGCCAGTTGGGTGCGTTGAACCGTGCCGCATTCACCCAGCCAGTCGCGGCCATCACTGGCTCCAGCGGCAAGACCACGGTCAAGGAAATGCTCGCGAGCATCCTGCGTACCCGCGGTCCGGTGCTGGCGACGCGCGGCAATCTGAACAACGATCTGGGCGCACCGCTGACCCTGCTCGAACTGGCCCCGGAACACACCGCCGCCGTGATCGAACTGGGCGCTTCGCGTCTGGGCGAAATCGCTTACACCGTCGGGCTGACCAAGCCACACGTGGCGATTCTCAACAACGCCGGTACCGCTCACGTTGGCGAGTTCGGCGGGCCGGAAAAAATCGTCGAAGCCAAAGGCGAGATCATCGACGGGCTGGCAGCGGATGGCGTCGCCGTGCTCAACCTCGATGACAAGGCCTTTGGCATCTGGAAGCTCCGCGCCGGCGCACGCAAGGTGCTGACCTTCTCCCTGAACAATCCTCAGGCAGATTTCTACGCCAGCGACCTGAGCACTGATGCCCGGGGCTGCCCGGCCTTCAACCTGCATACACCTGAAGGTGTGGAGCACGTTCAGCTGAACCTGCTCGGCACCCATAACGTCGCCAACGCCATGGCTGCCGCCGCTGCCGCTCACGCCCTGGGCGTGTCGCTGTTCGGCATTGCCACCGGGCTTGGCGCGGTACAACCGGTCAAGGGTCGCACCGTCGCGCAACTGGCGAAGAACGGCATGCGCGTGATCGATGACACTTACAACGCAAACCCCACCTCCATGTGCGCGGCCGTTGATATACTCGCCGGCTTTTCCGGCCGCACCGTCCTGGTGCTCGGAGATATCGGCGAGTTGGGCGACTGGGCGGAGCAGGGGCACCGCGACGTGGGCGAATATGCCCGGGGCAAGGTTTCCGCGCTTTACGCGGTCGGGCCGAACATGGTCCACGCCGTGAACGCATTCGGTAAAGAGGCGCATCACTTCGGCACGCAAGCCGAACTGATCCAGGCCCTCGACGCCGAGCAGGACACAAACACCACCATTTTGATCAAGGGTTCGCGCAGTGCAGCGATGGAAAACATCGTTGCGGCTCTGTGCGGGTCCAGTCTGGAGAAACATTAATGCTGCTGCTGCTAGCGGAGTATCTGCAACAGTTCTACAAAGGCTTCGCGGTCTTCCAGTACCTGACCCTGCGCGGGATACTCGGTGTGCTGACCGCGCTGGTTTTGTCGCTGTGCTATGGCCCGTGGATGATCCGCACCCTGCAGAACCGTCAGATCGGCCAGTCCGTTCGCAATGACGGCCCGCAATCGCACCTGTCCAAGTCGGGTACGCCGACCATGGGCGGCGCGTTGATTCTGTCTTCCATCGGTGTCAGCACCCTGTTGTGGGCTGACCTGAGCAACCGCTACGTGTGGGTCGTTCTGCTGGTGACTCTGCTGTTCGGCGCCATCGGCTGGGTCGACGACTACCGCAAAGTGATCGAGAAGAACTCCCGTGGCTTGCCAAGCCGCTGGAAATATTTCTGGCAGTCGGTGTTCGGTCTGGGCGCGGCGATCTTCCTTTATATGACCGCCACCACGCCGGTGGAAACCACGCTGATCCTGCCGATGCTCAAGGACTACAGCATTCCGCTGGGCGCCGGTTTCATCGTGCTGACCTACTTCGTGATCGTCGGTTCGAGCAACGCGGTCAACCTGACCGACGGCCTCGACGGTCTGGCGATCATGCCAACCGTGATGGTCGGCGGCGGTCTGGGGATCTTCTGCTACCTGTCGGGTAACGTGAAATTCGCCGAATACCTGCTGATTCCTTACGTGCCGGGCGCGGGCGAACTGATCGTGTTCTGCGGCGCGCTGATCGGTGCCGGTCTGGGCTTCCTCTGGTTCAACACTTACCCGGCGCAAGTGTTCATGGGCGACGTCGGTGCTCTGGCACTGGGCGCGGCACTGGGCACCATCGCAGTGATCGTCCGTCAGGAAATCGTCCTGTTCATCATGGGCGGCGTGTTCGTGATGGAAACCCTGTCGGTGGTTATCCAGGTTGCCTCTTTCAAGCTGACCGGGCGCCGTGTGTTCCGCATGGCACCGATTCACCACCACTTTGAACTCAAGGGCTGGCCCGAGCCACGCGTGATCGTCCGTTTCTGGATCATCACCGTGATTCTCGTGCTGATCGGCCTTGCCACCCTGAAGCTGAGGTAGAACGAGTGTCTCTGATCGCTTCTGACCACTTCCGCATCGTTGTCGGCCTCGGCAAGAGCGGCATGTCCCTGGTTCGCTTCCTGGCGAACCGGGGCGTGTCGTTTGCCGTCGCCGATACGCGGGACAATCCACCGGAACTGGCCACGCTCAAGCGTGACTATCCGCACGTGGAAGTGCGTTGTGGCGAGCTGGACGTCGAATTCCTGTGCCGTGCCGACGAGCTCTACGTGAGCCCCGGCCTGGCGCTGGCGACCCCGGCCCTGCAAGCCGCTGCCGCCCGTGGCGTGAAAATGGCCGGCGACATCGAGCTGTTCGCGCGTAACGCGCGGGCGCCGATCGTGGCCATCACCGGTTCCAACGCGAAAAGCACCGTCACCACCCTGGTCGGCGAGATGGCGGCTGCGGCCGGCAAACGCGTCGCGGTCGGCGGCAACCTCGGTACGCCAGCACTGGAATTGCTCAGCGATGACGTCGAGCTGTACGTGATGGAGCTGTCGAGCTTCCAGCTGGAAACCACCGACCAGCTCAACGCTGAAGTGGCCACCGTGCTCAACATCAGTGAAGACCACATGGACCGCTACAGCGGCCTGCCGGCGTATCACCTGGCCAAGCACCGGATCTTCCGTGGTGCGAAGCAGTTCGTGGTCAACCGTCAGGATGCACTCAGTCGTCCGCTGATCGGCGAAGGCCAGCCTTGCTGGACCTTCGGCCTGAACAAACCGGATTTCAAGGCCTTCGGCCTGCGCGAAGAAGACGGCGAGAAATACCTGGCCTTCGAATTCCAGAACCTGATGCCGGTGCGCGAACTGAAAGTGCGCGGCGCGCATAACCAGGCGAACGCCCTCGCGGCGCTGGCGCTCGGCCACGCGGTCGGCTTGCCGTTCGACGCCATGCTTGATGCCCTGCGTAACTTCACCGGCCTCGAACACCGCTGCCAGTGGCTGCGTGATCTCGACGGCGTCGGTTACTACAACGATTCCAAAGCCACCAACGTCGGCGCCGCTCTGGCTGCCATCGAAGGCCTGGGTGCGGATATCGACGGCAAGGTCGTGCTGATCGCCGGTGGCGACGGCAAGGGTGCCGAGTTCAAGGATCTGCGTGATCCAGTGGCGGCCAACTGCCGCGCCGTGATCCTGATGGGCCGCGACTCCGACAAGATCGGCGAGGCCATCGGTGACGCCGTGCCACTGATTCGCGCGACCTCGCTGGTCGACGCCGTTGCGCAGTGCCGCGCAGTCGCCCAGCCGGGTGACGTAGTGCTGCTGTCGCCGGCCTGCGCCAGTTTCGACATGTTCAAGAATTACGAAGACCGTGGTCACCAGTTCGTCCGCGCCGTGGAGGATCTGGCATGAGCCTGCGCAATATCATCAAGCCATACCCGTCGCCGATCATCACCGGGCGTGGCATCGACCTCGACTTCCCGATGCTCGCCGGTTGCCTGGCGCTGCTGGGCCTGGGTCTGATCATGATTGCCTCGGCCTCCACCGAAGTGGCGGCGGCGCAGTCGGGCAGCGCGCTGTATTACATGATTCGCCACCTGATCTACGTGGCGCTAGGCCTCGGCGCGTGCATCATCACCATGATGATTCCGATTGCCACCTGGCAGCGTCTGGGCTGGATGATGCTGATCGGCGCATTCGGTCTGCTGGTAATGGTTATCGTCCCGGGGATCGGCCGTGAAGTGAACGGGTCGATGCGCTGGATCGGTTTCAGCTTCTTCAACGTTCAGCCGTCCGAGATCGCCAAGGTGTTTGTGGTGATCTACCTCGCCGGTTATCTGGTGCGTCGGCAGAAAGAAGTGCGCGAGAGCTGGATGGGCTTCTTCAAGCCGTTCATCGTGCTGCTGCCGATGGCGGGTCTGTTGCTGATGGAGCCGGACTTCGGTGCCACCGTGGTAATGATGGGGGCTGCTGCGGCGATGCTGTTCCTTGGCGGGGTCGGGCTGTTCCGCTTCTCGCTGATGGTGGTGCTGGCAGTCGGGGCCGTGGTCTTGCTGATTCAGATGCAGCCTTACCGGATGGCGCGTTTGACCAACTTCGCCGACCCGTGGGCCGACCAGTTCGGCGCGGGTTATCAGTTGTCGCAGGCGTTGATTGCCTTCGGTCGCGGTGAGTGGCTGGGCGTCGGCCTGGGCAACAGCGTACAAAAACAGTTCTACCTGCCTGAAGCGCACACCGACTTCGTGTTCTCGGTGCTGGCCGAAGAGCTGGGCGCCGTCGGTTCGCTGTGCACCGTCGCGCTGTTCGTCTTCGTGTGTATTCGCGGTATGTACATCGGTCTGTGGGCGGAGAAGGCCAAGCAGTTCTTCGCCGCTTATGTGGCTTACGGTCTGTCGTTCCTGTGGATTGGCCAGTTCCTGATCAACATCGGCGTGAACGTCGGCCTGCTGCCGACCAAGGGTCTGACCCTGCCGTTCCTCAGTTACGGCGGCAGCTCCCTGGTGATCTGCTGCGCCTGCCTCGGCTTGTTGCTGAGGATCGAGTGGGAGAGTCGGACCCACCTGGGCAGTGAAGAGATGGAGTTCCATGAGAGCGACTTCGCCGAGGAGCCGAACCATGGGCGCTAACGTATTGATCATGGCCGGCGGCACCGGCGGCCACGTGTTCCCGGCGCTGTCCTGTGCCCGTGAATTCCAGGCGCGCGGCTACACCGTGCACTGGCTCGGCACGCCACGCGGAATCGAAAACGAACTGGTGCCGGCTGCAGGTCTGGAACTGCACCGCATCAATGCCACCGGGTTGCGTGGCAAGGGCAAGCTGTCGCTGCTCAAGGCACCGTTCATGTTGCTCAAGTCGGTGTGGCAGGCGCGGGCGGTGATTCGCAAGTTGCGTCCAGTCTGCGTGGTCGGCTTCGGTGGTTATGTGACCGGGCCTGGCGGGATTGCCGCGAAACTGGCCGGTGTGCCGGTGATCGTTCACGAGCAGAACGCCGTGGCCGGCACCGCCAATCGGTTGCTGGTGCCGTTCGCCGCCCGGGTGTGTGAAGCCTTCCCCGACACCTTTACTCTGTCGGACACCCGCCGTACCACCGGAAACCCGGTGCGCAGCGAGCTGTTCCTCGAAACATCGCGACCGGCTCTGGCCGGGCGCAAAGCGCGTTTGCTGATCCTCGGCGGAAGCCTGGGCGCAGAACCGTTGAACAAGTTGCTGCCTGAAGCCCTGGCGCAAGTCCCTGCCGATTTGCGTCCGGAAGTGTTTCATCAGGCCGGCAAAAACCACGATGAAGTGACTGCAGAGCGCTACCGCGCCGCCGGCGTGGATGCGCAGGTGCAGCCCTTTATCAAAGACATGGCCCAGGCCTATGGCTGGGCTGACCTGGTGGTGTGCCGCGCTGGCGCGCTGACCATCAGTGAGCTGGCTGCCGTTGGTCTGCCCTCGATGCTGGTGCCTTTGCCCCACGCGATCGACGATCACCAGACCCGCAACGCCGATTATTTGGCCCGTGAAGGCGCTGCCTTCGTGATGCCGCAAAGAACGACTGGTGCCGCGGACCTTGCCGCGCGCCTGACAGAGGTCTTGATGCAACCGCAACGACTCGAAGAAATGGCCCAAGCGGCCCGCCGTCTGGCCAAACCCGATGCCACCCGTAGCGTGGTCGATACCTGCCTGGAGGTGGCCCATGGTTGAGAATCAGAAAGCCATGCCACAACCGGAAATGCGCCGCATCCGTCGCATCCACTTCGTCGGTATCGGCGGCGTGGGCATGTGCGGCATCGCTGAAGTGTTGCTGAACCTGGGCTATGAAGTGTCCGGTTCCGACCTGAAGGCTTCGCCGGTGACCGAGCGTCTGGAATCGTTCGGCGCGCACATCTATATCGGCCACCGTGCCGAGAACGCTGCCACCGCCGACGTACTGGTGGTCTCCAGCGCCGTCAACACCTCCAACCCGGAAGTGGCGACCGCTCTTGAGCGCCGCATCCCGGTGGTACCGCGTGCCGAGATGCTCGCCGAGCTGATGCGCTATCGCCACGGCATCGCCGTCGCCGGCACCCACGGCAAAACCACCACCACCAGCCTGATCGCTTCGGTGTTCGCCGCCGGAGGCCTGGACCCGACTTTCGTTATCGGTGGCCGTCTGAATGCCGCGGGCACCAATGCCCAGCTCGGCACCAGCCGCTACCTGATCGCCGAAGCCGATGAAAGCGATGCGAGCTTCCTGCACTTGCAACCGCTGGTGGCCGTGGTCACCAACATCGACGCCGACCACATGGCGACCTACGACGGTGACTTCAACAAACTGAAGAAAACCTTCGTCGAGTTCCTGCACAACCTGCCGTTCTACGGTTTGGCGGTGATGTGCCTGGACGATCCGGTGGTGCGTGAAATCCTGCCGCTGGTCAAGCGTCCGACCGTGACCTACGGCTTCAGCGAAGACGCCGACGTGCGTGCCATCAATGTGCGTCAGCAGGGCATGCAGACCTTCTTCACCGTGCTGCGCCCGGATCGCGAGCCGCTGGACGTGTCCGTGAACATGCCAGGCAACCACAACGTGCTCAACTCGCTGGCGACCATCTGCATCGCCAGCGACGAAGGGGTCAGCGACGAAGCCATCGTCCAGGGCCTTTCCGGGTTCCAGGGCGTTGGCCGACGCTTCCAGGTCTATGGCGAACTGCCGGTGGACGGCGGCAACGTGATGCTGGTCGACGACTACGGTCACCACCCGACCGAAGTCGCGGCCGTGATCAAAGCCGTGCGCGGTGGCTGGCCGGAGCGCCGTCTGGTGATGGTCTACCAGCCGCACCGTTACAGCCGCACCCGTGACCTGTACGACGATTTTGTCAATGTACTGGCCGATGCCAACGTGCTGCTGCTGATGGAAGTCTATCCGGCCGGCGAAGAGCCGATCCCGGGCGCGGACAGCCGCAAGCTGTGCAACAGCATCCGTCAGCGTGGTCAGCTCGACCCGATCTACATCGAGCGCGGTGTCGACCTCGCGCCGCTGGTCAAGCCGCTGCTGCGTGCCGGCGACATCCTGCTGTGCCAGGGTGCCGGGGATATCGGCGGTCTCGCGCCGAAGCTGTTGAAAAGTGAATTGTTCGCCGGCGCCGTGGCGGCGTCGGTCGAGGGGAAGTTGAAATGACTGCTGCCTACGCCAACCTGTTCTCCACCATCGCGCCGAAAGATTTCGGCCGTGTCGCCGTGCTGTTCGGTGGCATGAGTGCTGAGCGTGAGGTTTCGCTGAAATCCGGTAACGCCGTGCTCGACGCGCTGCAAAGCGCGGGCGTGGACGCGTTCGGGATCGACGTCGGCGAGGATTTTCTGCAGCGTCTGCTGAATGAAAAGATCGACCGCGCGTTCATCATTCTCCACGGTCGTGGCGGTGAAGACGGCTCGATGCAGGGCCTGCTCGAATGCGCCGGTATTCCGTACACCGGCAGCGGCATCCTCGCTTCGGCACTGGCGATGGACAAACTGCGCACCAAGCAGGTCTGGCACAGCCTCGGGATTCCGACGCCGCGTCACGCTGTGCTGTGCAGCGAAGCCGATTGTATTTCCGCGGCGACGGAACTGGGCTTCCCTTTGATCGTCAAACCGGCGCATGAAGGTTCAAGTATCGGGATGGCCAAAGTGAGTTCTGCGTCCGAGTTGATCGACGCATGGAAAGCGGCCAGTACCTACGATTCGCAAGTCTTGGTTGAACAATGGATTCAAGGTCCGGAGTTCACCATCGCCACCCTGCGTGACCAGGTGTTGCCTCCTATCGCCCTGGGTACACCGCACACGTTCTACGACTACGACGCCAAGTACATCGCCAACGATACCCAGTACCGCATTCCGTGCGGGCTGGATGCCGCCAAGGAGCAGGAACTCATGGATCTCACGGCCAAGGCCTGTGAGGCGCTGGGTATTGCCGGTTGGGGCAGGGCGGACGTGATGCAGGACGCCGACGGACAGTTCTGGTTCCTGGAAGTGAACACCGCACCGGGCATGACCGATCACAGTCTGGTGCCGATGGCGGCCCGTGCTGCCGGTCTGGACTTCCAGCAACTGGTTCTGGCCATTCTGGCCGCCAGTGTTGAAGGCTCCGGTAACACAGAGGCGCGAGGTTAAGACCATGCAAGGCGCTCATCTCAGACATCAGCCACCCGCACCCGGCCGCAAGCCGGTGCCGCGGGGTGCCAGCCGAATGGTGGCCAAAGAGCCGATGTCCGCGCGCCTGCCGAAAGCCAATTTCGGCTTTCTGAAAAGCCTGTTCTGGCCGGTGCTGCTGGTGGCGCTCGGGTTCGGTACCTACGAAGGCGCGCAGCGTTTGCTGCCTTACGCTGACAGGCCGATCACCAAGATCGCCGTGCAGGGCGACCTGAGCTACATCAGTCAGCAAGCGGTGCAGCAGCGAATCGCCCCGTACGTGGCGTCGAGCTTCTTCACCATTGATCTGGCCAGCATGCGGACCGAGCTTGAGCAGATGCCATGGATCGCCCACGCCGAAGTACGCCGGGTGTGGCCGGATCAGGTGGTGATCCGCCTCGAAGAGCAACTGCCGGTGGCCCGTTGGGGCGACGAGTCGCTGCTCAACAACCAGGGTCAGGCCTTCACGCCAAAGGAGTTGGCGAACTACGAACACCTGCCACAGCTGTTCGGCCCACAACGGGCCCAGCAGCAAGTGATGCAGCAGTATCAGGTGCTGAGCCAGATGCTCCGGCCGCTGGGCTTCTCGATCGCGCGCCTGGAACTGCGTGAACGTGGCAGCTGGTTCCTGACCACCGGTGCCGGCAGCTCCGGCCCCGGCATCGAGTTGCTGCTGGGACGCGGCAACCTGGTGGAAAAGATGCGCCGCTTCATTGCCATCTATGACAAGACGCTTAAAGACCAGATTACGAACATTGCGCGCATCGATCTGCGCTACGCCAACGGCCTCGCTGTTGGCTGGCGGGAACCAGTAGCGCCGACGACAGCCCAACCCGCTGTCGCAAAGAATTAAGAAGAGGCAGGACCCATGGCAAACGTGCAAAGCGGCAAAATGATCGTCGGTCTGGATATCGGCACCTCCAAGGTGGTGGCGCTGGTAGGCGAGGTCGCGGACGACGGCACGCTGGAAATCGTCGGTATCGGTACTCACCCGTCCCGCGGCCTGAAGAAGGGCGTGGTGGTGAACATCGAGTCCACCGTGCAATCGATCCAGCGCGCGATCGAAGAAGCCCAACTGATGGCGGGCTGCCGCATTCACTCGGCGTTCGTCGGCGTGGCCGGCAATCACATCCGCAGCCTGAACTCCCACGGCATCGTGGCGATTCGTGACCGCGAAGTGAGCTCGGCTGACCTGGAGCGCGTACTCGACGCCGCCCAGGCCGTGGCGATCCCGGCTGACCAGCGCGTGCTGCACACCCTGCCGCAGGATTACGTGATCGATAACCAGGAAGGCGTCCGCGAGCCTCTGGGCATGTCCGGCGTCCGTCTGGAAGCCAAGGTTCACGTGGTCACCTGCGCCGTCAATGCTGCCCAGAACATTGAAAAATGCGTGCGTCGCTGCGGTCTGGAAATCGACGACATCATTCTCGAGCAACTGGCCTCGGCCTACTCGGTACTGACCGACGACGAAAAAGAGCTGGGCGTGTGCCTGGTCGACATCGGCGGCGGCACCACCGACATCGCGATCTTCACCGAAGGCGCGATCCGCCACACCGCGGTGATCCCGATTGCCGGTGATCAGGTGACCAACGACATCGCCATGGCGTTGCGCACCCCGACCCAGTACGCCGAAGAGATCAAGATCCGCTACGCCTGCGCCCTGGCCAAACTGGCCGGTGCCGGCGAAACCATCAAGGTGCCGAGCGTTGGCGACCGTCCACCGCGCGAACTGTCGCGTCAGGCCCTGGCCGAAGTGGTCGAGCCGCGTTACGACGAACTGTTCACCCTGATCCAGGCCGAACTGCGTCGCAGCGGCTACGAAGACCTGATCCCGGCGGGCATCGTCCTGACCGGCGGTACGTCGAAGATGGAAGGTGCCACCGAACTGGCTGAAGAAATCTTCCACATGCCGGTGCGCCTGGGCGTGCCGCATGGCGTGAAGGGCCTGGATGACGTGGTGCGCAACCCGATTTATTCCACTGGCGTGGGCTTGTTGATGTACGGCCTGCAGAAGCAGTCCGACGGGATCTCGTTCTCGGGCATCGGCAGCCGCGACAGCTACAGCAACGATGAGCCACAGGCACCGTTGCTGGACCGATTGAAGAAGTGGGTTCAAGGCAACTTCTAACGCTTTACCGCAACACCGCTACAAAAATGCAGTAGGCGAAAAAACTAGAGAATGTAAGGAGAGGGAAAATGTTCGAACTCGTAGACAACATCCCCGCAAGCCCGGTAATCAAAGTTATCGGTGTTGGCGGTGGCGGCGGCAACGCTGTCAACCACATGGTCAAGAGCAACATCGAAGGCGTCGAATTCATCTGCGCCAACACTGATGCTCAAGCGCTGAAAAACATCGGCGCGCGCACCATCCTGCAACTGGGCACCGGCGTGACCAAAGGTCTCGGCGCTGGCGCCAACCCTGAAGTAGGTCGTCAGGCCGCTCTCGAAGACCGTGAGCGCATTGCCGAAGTCCTGCAGGGCACCAACATGGTGTTCATCACCACTGGCATGGGCGGCGGTACCGGTACCGGTGCTGCACCGATCATCGCCGAAGTGGCCAAGGAAATGGGCATCCTGACCGTTGCGGTCGTGACCCGTCCGTTCCCGTTCGAAGGCCGCAAGCGTATGCAGATCGCCGACGAAGGCATCCGCATGCTCTCCGAAAGCGTCGACTCGTTGATCACTATCCCCAACGAGAAGCTGCTGACCATCCTCGGTAAAGACGCAAGCCTCTTGTCGGCTTTCGCCAAGGCTGACGACGTACTGGCCGGTGCCGTTCGCGGTATCTCCGACATCATCAAGCGTCCGGGCATGATCAACGTCGACTTCGCCGACGTGCGTACCGTGATGAGCGAAATGGGCATGGCGATGATGGGCACTGGCTGCGCCAGCGGTCCGAACCGTGCGCGTGAAGCGACCGAAGCGGCCATCCGCAACCCGCTGCTGGAAGACGTGAACCTGCAAGGTGCACGCGGCATCCTGGTGAACATCACCGCCGGTCCTGACCTGTCCCTGGGTGAGTACTCCGACGTGGGTAGCATCATCGAAGCCTTCGCTTCCGAGCACGCAATGGTCAAGGTCGGTACCGTTATCGATCCGGACATGCGCGACGAACTGCACGTCACCGTGGTTGCCACCGGTCTGGGCGCGAAAATCGAGAAGCCTGTGAAGGTCATCGACAACACCGTTCACACCTCCATGGCTGCCGCTCAGGTTCAACAACCTGCTCCTGCGCGTCAGGAAGCTCCGGCGGTGAACTACCGTGACCTGGACCGTCCGACCGTCATGCGCAACCAGGCTCAGGCCGGTGCTGCGACTGCCGCGAAGATGAACCCGCAGGACGATCTGGATTACCTGGACATCCCGGCATTCCTGCGTCGTCAGGCCGATTGATGGAATGTATCAGGGCTATGACGGTGATTGGTGTTCAGCAAAGGCTCGGTCTGCTATTATCGCCAGCCTTTGTTGATACCAGTTCGCAATTTGCGCTGAAGCGGCCCAAGCCATGATTAAACAACGCACACTGAAAAATATTATCCGTGCCACAGGTGTAGGCCTGCATTCCGGGGAGAAGGTCTACCTGACCCTCAAGCCTGCGCCTGTCGACACTGGCATTGTGTTTTGTCGCGCTGACCTCGACCCTGTGGTGCAGATTCCTGCCCGCGCGGAAAACGTCGGTGAAACCACTATGTCGACGACGCTGATCAACGGCGACGTCAAAGTGGACACGGTAGAGCACTTGCTCTCGGCCATGGCTGGCCTGGGCATCGATAACGCCTACGTCGAGCTCTCCGCGTCCGAAGTCCCGATCATGGATGGCAGCGCTGGACCGTTCGTATTCCTGATTCAATCGGCTGGCCTGGAAGAGCAGGACGCCGCCAAGAAATTCATCCGCATCCTGCGTGAAGTGACAGTGGAAGACGGCGACAAGCGCGCCACTTTCGTCCCTTTCGAAGGGTTCAAGGTGAGCTTCGAGATCGATTTCGATCACCCGGTTTTCCGGGACCGCACCCAAAGTGCAAGCGTGGATTTTTCCAGCACTTCGTTCGTAAAAGAAGTCAGCCGCGCCCGTACTTTCGGTTTCATGAGTGACATCGAGTACCTGCGCAAGCACAACCTCGCACTCGGCGGCAGCGTTGAAAACGCGATCGTGGTGGATTCCGATGGTGTACTGAACGAAGACGGCCTTCGCTACGAAGACGAATTCGTGAAGCACAAGATCCTCGATGCGATTGGCGACCTGTACCTGCTGGGTAACAGCCTGATTGGTGAGTTCAAAGGCTTCAAGTCCGGTCATGCACTGAACAACCAGCTGCTGCGCAAGTTGATTGAGCAGACAGATGCGTGGGAAGTCGTGACGTTCGAAGACGCCAGCACTGCACCGATCTCTTACATGCGCCCGGTTGCGGCAGTGTAAGTAAAAAACCTCTCTAGTTTTTTGAAGGCCATCCCCGGATGGCCTTTTTTTATGCCTGCGGTTTTTGTGTTGCCTGGGCCGGCCTATTCGCGAGCAGGCTCGCTCCCACATTTGAAATGCATTCCCTTGTGGGAGCGAGCTTGCTCGCGAAGAGGCCAGTTCAATCGCCGCAAAAATCAGCCAGCCACCACCACCCGATTGCGCCCACCTTCTTTGGCCTGATACAGCGCCTTGTCTGCCGCAAACAGCAGTTGTTCCAGCGACATCTCGACCGTTGCCGTCCAGGTGCTGATACCGATACTGACGGTCATCGCCACGTCCGCGCCCTGGACCCTCGGCATCTGCTCGACCGCCTGGCGGATATGTTCGGCAATCTGCCCTGCGCCGCTGCTGTCGGTTTCGGCGAGAATCACCGAGAACTCTTCGCCACCGTAACGGGCGACCAGATCCCCTGGTCGTCGCACGTTCGCCGTGATTACCCTGGCCAGTTCGCGCAGCGCCTGATCACCGGTCTGATGCCCATGACGGTCGTTGAAGGCCTTGAAGTGATCGGCGTCGATCATCATCACCGACAGCGGCTTGCCCGAACGCTGGGCGCGGAACCATTCGTGGCGCAGCGACTGATCGAGCATCCGCCGGTTGGCCACGCCGGTCAGCGCATCGGTGGCGGCCAGTTGCGCCAGTTCACGTTCGGCGCGCTGGCGCAAACGCAGTTCGCGGGCAAGTAGCCAGGTCAGCCACAGCAGCCCGGCACACAGCACGCCGGTGGCGCCGCTGATCAACAGCGCCGTGCGGCGCCAAGTGCCGAACACCTCATCACTGGACAGCGCGACCATCACCGTCAACGGCAGATTGCCGACTCGCGAATAGGTGTAGAGCCGTTGCTGATGATCCATGCTCGAGGTGCTGGTGAAACTGCCGCTGCCATCCTTGTCGCCGAGAATCCGCACCACGTTGGGCCGGTTACCGAAACTCTTGCCGATGGAGTCGCTTTGCAGATAAGGCTTCTGCGCCAGCAGCACGCCGTCGCTGTTGATGATGTTCAGCGTGCTGTCTTTGCCGATATCGAGGCTGTTGAACAGTTGATCGAAGTAGTCGAGTTTCATCGACGCCACCGCCACACCGGCGAATTCTCCAGTGTCCGAAGAAATCCGCCGACTGAAGCTGATGCGCCACTGATTGGCTTCGTCGCAATCGCAGCGGGTCTTGAACGGGCGGCTGATGAACATGCCCATGTCACGGTTGAAGGCATGGGCGAGGAAATAATCGCGGTCGGCGAAGTTGCCCGGTTTGGGTTCGATGCGTGATGAGTCGGCGACCACATCGCCATGCTTGTCGAGCAGCAGGATGTCGCCCTTGAAGCGCGCGGTAGTGGAGCGGTCGAACAGCGCCAGATGGCGGATCTGCGGGGTGACGTCGCGCAGATCATCACGCTGGGCGGCGGCGATCAGGCCTTGCAAGGTCAGGTCGTACAGCTCGACCGTGCGCAGGACGTCGGCGTCGATCAACTGGGCGATGGTGGTGGCACTGCGGGTGGCCGCTTCCTGAGCGTTGGCGTGCTCACGAATCAGCAGAAAAGTGACGATGCACAGAATCGCGATCACGGTCAGCGAACTGCCGCAGATCAGCAGCAATTCGGGGCGTCCGGTCTTGCCCGCCAGAGGTGGGGTACGGCTCGCGATCATGATGGGGGCTGTCGGTTGGGAGGATCTTATTAGCGTAGTTGCATCAAGTCAGTGACGGTATTCCATTGTGGGAGCGGGCTTGCTCGCGAATGCGCCGTGTCATTCAACATTGATGTCGACTGATGCAGCGCATTCGCGAGCAAGCCCGCTCCCACAGGGTACATCTCTAAATTCAAGACCGTGGTGCAGGGGGGATCTTAGAAGACGTTGATCGGGTAGTCGACAATCACCCGGTATTCATCGGTATCGGTATCAATCGCGCCGTAACCGTTGCCACCCCGGTTGGTCGCCCATTGCAGGCGTACCGCGAGGTCTTTCGCCTGACCGCTCTGCACCACGTATTTCAGATCAAGGTCGCGTTCCCAGTGCTTGGCGTTGCGACCGTCAGCGCTGTACCACGAGGCATAGCCTTTGCTGCCCGGATCGACCTTGGTCAGGTCCACGGTGCCGCGCGAATAGGAAACTGCCGAAGTCAGGCCCGGCACACCGAGACCGGCGAAGTCATAGGCGTACTTGAGCTTCCACGAGCGCTCGTTCGGGCCGTTGAAGTCCGAATACTGTTGCGAGTTGTCGAGGTAAACGCTGTCGCCCTGGCTGATGTAGTCGAACGGCGTGTTGCCGTTCACGCGCTGGTACGCAGCGGTGACGCTGTGGTTGCCGATGCCGACGGTGAAATGCAGGCTGTAAGTGTTGTTGTCGATGTTACCCAGCAGCGCGTCGCCGGTGTCCTGCGTGTGATAGAAGTGCAGGCCCGGGTTGAGGCTGACCAGATCGGTCAACTGCCAGGTGTAATCCAGGTCGTAGTAGTACTGGTTCCAGATGTCCTTCAGCTCGGCGGCGTACAGATTGCTGGTAAGCCCTTCGACGCCGCTCCAGGACACGCCGGCCCAGTTCAGGTGACGGCTTTCGTCGCCCTCGGCGAGTTTGCCGTAGGACGTGCCGATGCGCTGGCGACCGCTCTGATTGTACGGCTTGGTAAAACTGGCCTGGCCACCTTCGAACATCCAGCCGTCGAAGCTGTGGTTGGTCAGGCTCACGCCACGAAAGGTCTGCGGCAACATGCGCGAATCACCGCCGGCAATCACCGGGTTGGTGAGGAACAGGTCACCGGCCTTCAGCTCGGTATCGAACGCGCGCATCTTCAACGTGCCGCCCGCAGTCGAGAACGAGCCCGGCGCTTTGCCGTTGCCATCGCTGATCGGCAGGATGCTCGAACCATCGGTACCGCCACCGCCGTCGAGCTTCAGCCCGAGCATGGCGTGGGCATCGATGCCGAAGCCGACCGTGCCTTCGGTGTAACCCGACTGGAAGATCCCGAGAAAACCCTGGCCCCACTCGATGTTGTCGTCCGTCTGCTGCAGACGGTTGCGATTCATGTAGTAGTTGCGGGCGTTGAGGTTGAGGCTCGAGCCTTCGATGAAGCCTTGTTTGGCGGCTTCGTCGGCGTGAGCGGCGGGGGCAATCGTTGCGGCAATTGCAATGAACAGCGAGGTGAAACTGACTGGGTAACGCACTTGCGACGGAGCTCCTTGGGTCAACTGACACTTCAATGTCTTGAGGTGCGGGATGTTTCTTGTTTTTTACAGACGAACCAAACGGCTTTCAGACCACAACGAAAAAAGGCCGCTGAAAGGCAGCGGCCTGGAAGGACGACGGTTGAACGGGAAGAGCCAAACAACCGCGTCGAGGGAAATGTTTCGCGGTGCGCGACTCAGCTGTCTTTCTCGGCCGCTTGAGCTTGGGAAGTGGCGGCTTGAGGGGCTTGCGAAGCGTCCTGCGACTTGGCCATCACTTCTGCCTGATACTGTTCGAAGGCGTGAGCGCGAGCGGCATTCTGCGCTACGAACGCTTGCGATTCTTCAGCCATCGCCATCGGCGACAGGATCAATGAGGACAAAACGAAAGCGCTGGCAATACCCATACTGTTGGACATCTTGAAAACCTTCTTGCTTGGCAAGTGCTGTTTGGTGCGGGCAAAGATAAGGTTGCCGGGCGCCGAGAAACAGCGTGATTTTCATAAATGACTGTTGCGCAGGAGGTAAAAGTCGAAGGTCTCGGTGCAGCCAAGAGCAACCCCCTCACCCCAGCCCTCTCCCCCAAGGGGGCGAGGGGGAAAGGGAGCAGATCGGGGGCTTTTCAAAACTTGAGTTCGACTGGATATTTCAGGTCGATGCAACTCCAGAGAACAGCTCGGTCAGTCCCCTCTCCCTCCGGGAGAGGGTTAGGGTGAGGGGCTTCTAAACAGGCAAATAAATGCCGAAGGTATTCATCCCCCGATCACTGCGCACAAACACATCGCCACCGTGCATCAGTGCAATCGCCTTGACGATCGCCAGCCCCAGCCCATGGTTGTTGCCGCTGTTGCTGCGCGAGGCATCGACCCGATAGAAGCGCTCGAACAAGCGCGGCAAGTGCTCGCTGGCAATCGGCGATCCGGGGTTGGCCACGCCGATGCTGACCTGATGCTCTTCAACTTCGATGTGCACCTCGATCACCTGGCCCGGCTCGGTGTGCTGCACGGCGTTGCTCAGCAGATTGATCAGTGCCCGGCGCAGATGCGCGATCTCGATCCGCACCTGCGCATCGCCACTGACGTGCACCTGCACTTGCGCGTCTTCGAGGATGAAATCCAGGTACTCGAGCGTGGTCGCGACTTCATCGGCCAAAGAAGTCTCGGTCAGTTTGGTGGCCTTGCTGCCCTGGTCGGCGCTGGCCAGAAACAGCATGTCGTTGATGATCGAACGCAGGCGTTCCAGCTCTTCGAGGTTCGATTGCAGCACTTCGAAGTAATGCTCGGCGGAGCGCCCGCGGGTCAGCGCGACCTGGGTCTGGCCTATCAGGTTGGTCAGTGGCGAGCGCAGTTCATGGGCGACGTCGGCGTTGAACGATTCCAGGCGTGAATAGGCCTGTTCGACCCGCTCCAGGGTTGAGTTGAACGAGTCGACAAACTGCTCCAGCTCCGGCGGCAAGGGCGACATGCGCAGGCGTCCGGCCCGCAGTGGCGGTGCCAGACGCTGGGCTTCGTGGGACAGTTTGATCAACGGCTTGAGACCGATCCGCGCCACCCAATAACCCAACGCCGAGGCCAGCAGCACACCGATAATCGCCAGGCTGACCAAGGCGATCAGCAGGTTGTGCTGAGTCTCGTGGAAGGTTTCGGTGTTGATGCCGATCATGAAGCGCAGGGGCGGGCGTTGATCCTTGGCCGGCAGTTCGGTCAGCAGCACTTTCAGCGGATAGGGATGGTCGGGCAACTGCAGGTCATGCATGCCCGTCGGGCCGTTGGCGAAGGCGCGGATCCGCGCGTCCGGCGCGCCGTACTCGTAACCGGGATCACCGCTGACCACCCAGAAACGAATGCGCTTGTCTTCCTCGCCGAGCAGCTTGAGCTTGGCGTTGATCTTCACCCAATGCTCGGGGGTGCCATAACGATTGAGGGCCGATTCGAGCACGCTATACCGCGCGTCCAGCTCGGCTTCCGGCAGCAGACCAAGGCCCTTGTCGACCTGCTGATAAAGCGCGCCGCCGATCAACAGGAACACCAGCAGCGCCACCAGCGTAAACATCCCGCTCAGGCGCAGCGCGATGGAATTACTGGACACCACGGCTCTCCAGCACATAACCCATGCCACGAATGGTGTGCAGCAGTTTCTCGTCGAATGGCCCGTCGAGCTTGGCTCGCAGACGCTTGATCGCGACTTCGACGACGTTGGCATCGCTGTCGAAATTAATGTCCCAGACCATCTCCGCAATCGCGGTTTTCGACAGAATTTCACCCTGACGCCGGGCGAGGACACTGAGCAATGAGAACTCTTTTGCCGTCAGATCCAGCCGGGTTCCGGCGCGGGTAGCCTTGCGGCTG
Source organism: Pseudomonas fluorescens (assembly GCF_004683905.1). NCBI lineage: Bacteria > Pseudomonadati > Pseudomonadota > Gammaproteobacteria > Pseudomonadales > Pseudomonadaceae > Pseudomonas > Pseudomonas fluorescens. The sequence goes on along the minus strand of NZ_CP038438.1, from coordinate 4,980,728 downwards.
ATCAGATCGATCCACAGGTCGGCGATGCTCACTTGCACCGGTTCATGGCCGCCGCTGCGCCGGGTCAGCGCCTGCAGGCGAGCCACCAGTTCGAGGAAGGAAAACGGTTTGCCGAGGTAATCGTCGGCGCCGTCACGCAGGCCCCTGATCCGGTCTTCGACGCGCTCGCGGGCGGTGAGCATGATCACCGGGGTCTGCTTGCGCGCACGTAAGGCGCGCAGCACGCCGAAGCCGTCGAGGCCCGGCAACATCACGTCGAGGACGATCACCGCGTAGTCGCTTTCCAGCGCCAGGTGCAGGCCCTCGACGCCGTCGCGGGCCAGATCCACGATGTAACCCTGTTCCGTCAGACCGCGGTGCAGATAGTCCGCGGTTTTTTCCTCGTCTTCGATAATCAGAACGCGCATGACCCTGCCTCAGTCTGTGGTCGCCAGTGCCGTCGTGGGCATTGGTTTGGGCCTGTGGAACAGCCGCTCAAGCCACAAGTATATGACCGGCGTGGTAAACAGCGTCAGCATCTGGCTGACCAGCAAGCCGCCCACCACCGCGATCCCCAGCGGCTGGCGCAGTTCGGCGCCGGTGCCGTAACCGAGCATCAGCGGCAGGGCGCCGAGCAGGGCGGCGAGGGTGGTCATGATGATCGGCCGGAACCGCGTCAGGCACGCTTCGAAAATCGCCTCCTGCGGCGCCAGTCCGCGATTGCGCTGGGCTTCCAGGGCGAAGTCGATCATCAGAATGCCGTTCTTTTTGACGATACCGATCAGCAACACCAGCCCGATCAACGCCATGATCGAAAAGTCCTGACCGCAGATCCACAGCATGATCACTGCACCGAGACCCGCCGCCGGCAGGGTCGAGATGATCGTCAGCGGATGCACGAAGCTCTCATAAAGCACGCCGAGAATGATGTACACCGCCACCAGCGCCGCGAGAATCAACCACGGCTGACTGGCGAGCGAACTCTGGAATGCCTGCGCTGCGCCCTGGAAGTTGCCGCTGATTGCGGTCGGCATGCCGATCTCGGCCTTGGCCTGGTTGAGCAGGATCACCGCGTCGCCCAAGGCCACGCCGGGGGCCAGGTTGAACGACAGGTTGGCGGCGGGGAACATGCCGTCATGGGCAATCGACAGCGGGCCGATGGTCGGTGCGTCGAATTTCGCCAGCGCCGACAGCGGCACCATTTCCCCGCTCAGCGGCGAGCGCAGGTAGAAATAGTTGAGGCTTTCGGCCTTGCCGCGTTGCTTGGTGTCCAGCTCCAGAATCACGTTGTACTGGTTGACCTGGGTCTGGAACTCGTTGATCTGACGTTGACCGAAGGCGTCGTACAGCGCTTCGTCGACATCGCTGGCGGTCAGGCCGAAACGCGCGGCGGCGCTGCGGTCGATGCTGATGTGAGTGATGCTGCCGCCCAATTGCAGGTCGTTGGAAATATCGCGGAACGCCGGGTTGCTGCGCAGCTTTTCGGTCAGGCGCTGGGTCCAGGTGGCGAGGGTCGCGCCGTCGTTGCTCTTGAGCACGTATTGGTACTGCGCGCGACTCGGGCCGGAGCTGAGGTTGATGTCCTGACCGGCGCGCAGGTACAGGACGATGCCCGGGACTTTCATCAGTTGCGGACGAATGCGGTCGATGAACTGGCTGGCCGAGACGTCGCGGTCGCCGCGTTTTTTCAGGGCAATCCAGAAGCGGCCGTTGGCGATGGTCTGGTTGCTGCCGGACACACCGACCGAGTGCGAGAACGCCTGAACGGCCGGATCGGCGGCGACGATTTCGGCCATGGCCAAGTGTTTTTTCACCATGTCGCCGTAGGAAATATCCGCAGCGGCTTCGGTAGTGCCGAGGACGAATCCGGTGTCCTGAACCGGGAAGAATCCCTTGGGGATAAAGATGTAACCGGCAATCGCCAGTCCCAGCGACAGGCCGAATACGCCAATCATCAACTTCTGGTGGGCGAGGGCGCGACGCAGACCTTTTTCGTACCAGGCCAGCAAGCGTTCGCTGAAGCCCGGTTTGTCGTGGGCGTGGTGCACCGGTTTGCGCATGAACAGCGCTGCCAGCGTCGGCGCGAGGGTCAGCGACACCACCACCGAAATCAGAATGGTCGAGGTCGCCGTCAGGGCGAATTCCTTGAACAACCGCCCGACCACACCGCCCATGAATAGCAGCGGAATAAACGCTGCCACCAGCGAGAAACTGATCGACACCACGGTGAAGCCGATCTCGCCGGCACCTTTGACCGCCGCTTCGCGCATGCTGTCGCCGGCCTCCAGATGCCGGTGGATGTTCTCCACCACCACAATCGCATCGTCCACGACAAACCCGACCGCGACGACGATCGCCACCAGCGTCAAGTTGTTCAGGCTGAAGCCCAACAGGTACATCAGGGCGAAACTGGCGGTCAGCGATACACCGAGCACCGCCGAGACGATCATGGTCGCCGACAACTGCCGCAGGAACAGCGCCATCACCGCCACCACCAGCAGGATCGCGATCAACAGGGTGATCTCGACTTCATGCAGCGAGGCGCGGATGGTCTGGGTGCGGTCGATCAGGGTTTTCACCTGCACCGAGGCCGGGAGCATGGCTTCGAGGCCGGGCAGGGCGGCTTGAATGCGGTCGACGGTTTCGACGATGTTCGCGCCGGGCTGGCGCGAGATCACCAGGTTCACCCCGGGTTGATCACCGGCCCAGGCTTGCACGTAGGCATCTTCCGAACCGTTGACGACTTTGGCGACATCCCGCAGGTGAACCGGGGCGCCGTCCTTGTAGGAAACGATGAGTTGGCTGTAGTCCTCGGGTTTGAACAACTGGTCGTTGGTCGACAGCGTCGAGATGCTCGATTCGCCGTACAACGCGCCTTTGGCAAGGTTGAGACTGGTCTGCTGGATCGCCAGACGAATGTCGGCCAGGGTCAGGCCGATGGCCGCCAGTTTGTCGGCCGAGGCTTGCACGCGAATCGCCGGACGTTGCTGACCGGTGATGTTGATCTGGCCTACACCGTCGATCTGACTGATCTGGCGCGAGAGCAGGGTTTCCACCAGGTCGCTGAGTTCGGTGCCGGGCATTTGCGTCGAGCTGACGCTTAAGATCAGCACCGGGCTGTCGGCCGGGTTGACCTTCTTCCAGGTCGGCAGGGTCGGCATGTCCTTGGGCAGCTTGCCGGCGGCGGTGTTGATCGCGGCCTGGACTTCCTGAGCGGCGGTGTCGATGCTCTTGTCGAGAGTGAATTGCAGGGTCAGCAGGCTGGAGCCGAGCGCACTGCTGGAGGTCATCTGGGTCATGCCGGGGATGGCGCTGAATTGCACCTCCAGCGGCGTGGCCACGGACGAGGCCATGGTGTCGGGGCTGGCGCCGGGCAACTGCGCCGAGACCTGAATTGTCGGAAATTCCGCTTCCGGCAGTGGGGCGATCGGCAGGCGCGGGAAGGCAATCACGCCGACCAGCACCAATGCGATGGTCAGCAGAATCGTCGCGACCGGGTGATTGATGCACCAGGTGGAGACGCCTTTGTGCGCCTTCATGGTTTCGGCTCCGCTTGCACCACCTGTGGCGGCTCGCTCATGACCTGCACGGTCGAGCCGGGTTTGAGCCGCGACTGGCCGTCGGTCACCAGTACGTCACCGGCCTTCACGCCTTTGATGATGTCCTGGCCGCTGCCCTGATAGACCATCTGCACTTGTACGGCTTCGACTTTGTCGCCACTCACCCGGTAAACGAAGTGTTGATCGAGACCGCGCTGTACGACAGTGGGCGGCACCACCAGCGCATTCTTATCCAGTGCCGTCTGAATTTTTACCGTCACCAGCAGGCCCGGCCAGAGCTTCTGGCTGGCATTGTCGAATTCGGCCTTGGCGCGGATGGTGCCGGTGTTGGCGTTGATCTGGTTGTCGATCAGGGTCAGGTGACCTTCGCCGAGCAGGTTGCCGGTTTCACCGTCGGTGTCGGCGCCGATGTAGGCCTTGACCTGTGCGTGCTGCGGATCGTTGATCAGGCCCTGCAGGGTCGGCAGCATTTGCTGCGGCAGCGAGAATTCCACGGCGATCGGGTCGATCTGGGTCACGGTGAACAGGCCGGCGGTGTCGGTCATGCGCAGGAAGTTGCCTTCATCGACTGTACGAATACCGACGCGGCCGGTGACCGGGGAGCGGATCTGCGTGTAGGAAAGTTGTACTTGCGCCGCGTCGATCGAGGCCTGGTTGCCTTGGGCGGTGGCTTTCAATTGGTTGACCAGTGCTTGTTGCTGGTCGTAGGTCTGTTTGGAGACGCCGTCGTCGACGGTGAGCAGTTTGTAGCGCTTGAGGTTGACCAGGGCGACTTGCAGTTGCGCCTGGCTTTCGCCCAGTTGCGCGCGGGCCTGGTCGAGGCTGGCGCGGATCGAGCGGTCGTCGATGGTGGCGAGCAGGTCGCCTGCTTTGACGAGTTGGCCTTCCTTGACGAGGATTTTGGTGAGGATGCCGTCGACTTGTGGGCGCACTACGACGCTGTGTAATGAGAGTACGGAGCCGATGCCGCTGGTGTAGCGGGGGACGTCTTTTTCGCTGACCGTGACGACGCGGACCGGGATGGCGGTTGGGGTGGCCAGTTTGGTCGGGGCGGGTTTCAGGGTGTACCACAGACCTGCGCCTGCGAGGACGATCAACAGGGTGGCGAGCAGGGCTTTGTTCTTTTGGATTCGCATGCGGGGTGGGCGCCGGACGGAGTTTGGGCAGGGTTGTTGTCTTTATAAACCTGTCTGCAGGTCAGTAGGGTGACGGCTAGCTGTCAGCGCTGTCAGTTTCGCCGGGGTGTATATCCGTTTCTGCGGGTGTGGCTGATTACGGTTCCGCCCTTACGGCGGGTCACTTTTTACAAACGCCCGGAAGCCGGCCCAGTAAAAAGTAACCAAAAACGCTTGCTCCTGCGTTCGGCCCGCTCGCTGGGGCTCGGGGTCCCTTCGCTCCGGGATCGATCCGGGCGCAGCGCCTACGGTTTGCTTCGCTGCACCTCCTCTCGCTGTGTTTGGCTTCGCCAAACGGTCGCTGCGCTCCCACCCCCGGATCAATCCCTCCACTCAGCCTTCCGACGGGGCCGGCACGGCAAGATCAAGAGCTTTCGGCGAGCTGACACTCGGCCATTTGAGTGGTGAAGAGCGTGCGCTCGGCTTTAGCGCTTTGTTGGGAGCCAGCCTGCTGGCGATGGCGACCTGCGAGCCGACCACTCTCCACCTGACCACACCCATTCCAATTGTGGGAGCGGGCTTGCTCGCGAAGGCGGCCTGACAGCCGACCATTTTCCAGCTGAATGCACCCAATCCCATTGTGGGAGCCAGCCTGCTGGCGATGACGACAGTCCAGCCAGCGCCATTCAAAACCGTGACCATCCCCCCAATTCCACCACCCAATATCTCTAAATCGGAACGTTTGTGCCTCGCAACATCTACGCTCCTAAAGATCCGCCCCCACCCGCGGATAAACGTTGTACAGCCCGGCCGTCAAATTGAGCGGGCCTCTTCGGGAGTGTCGTGCAATGAATCTGAAAACCGCTTTGGCGAGTGTGCTTGTTTTGCTTCCATTGGCAGTCTGTGCCGCGCCGCAATCGACTTCCGGCGAGATCCGTTTCACCGGGCAGATTGTCGATTCCGGTTGTGCGGTGGAGCGTGCCGGGTCGTTGGCCTCCGATGTGTCCCGTCAGGTTGAAATCAAACCGGGTCTGCAAGTTGATGTGGATACCTATCGCAACGCTTGCAGCCATCAGTCGCTGCCGTTTTCCATGAACTATCAAGCGCTGAAGACGTCGAGCGATAAAGGCATCGTCACCATCACTTACCTGTAAACCGTTCGGCGAGCGGTGCAAATCTTCAGGTGCCGAGTCTGGGCGCGCAGGTATACTGCGCGCCTTCGCGGCTCACTGTTCGGGCCCGACTTTTTTGCTTTGCGGAGCTTTTATGACTTCCCCGACCCAACCGCCGGTTGACGACGCTGTGAGCGATGTCCCGGCTGAACTGGCTGACGCCAGCGAGAGCAAACCCGAGATTGCGGCTTTCAAATTCCCGTTCAAACCGGGTGAACTGGCGGCCGCCAAGGGTTCGAATCAGCCGTGGTACAAGAACGGCGCCAAGAACGGCCACACCAAGACCCCGGGCATGGCGCCGCCGGGCACCCGTCGCTCAATGGGCAAGCGCTGAGTTTCATCCCGCCTTCAGCCATCGACTGCGATTTTCGGTCGCAGTGATGGCTAAGTGCTCAGATCCTGAGCCAGATCAATATTTGACCAATTGGTGCGCTTAGAGTCAGCAGCCCTGCCGACTCTTCCCATAAAACGAGCGCGCTTTCCATGAAGATCAATCTCCCGGTAACCGGCCGTAACGTCGATGTGGCGCCGGACGCGAACATTCTTTCGACCACTGATCTGACCAGCGCGATCACTTACGCCAACGACGATTTCATCAGGATCAGCGGCTACAGTCGCGACGAATTGCTCGGCACGCCACACAACCTGTTGCGCCATCCGGACATGCCGGCGCAGGCGTTTGCGCACATGTGGCAGACGCTAAAGGGCGGGCGCTCGTGGATGGGGTTGGTGAAGAATCGTTGCAAGAATGGCGACCATTATTGGGTCAGCGCGTATGTCACGCCGGTCACGCAGAGCGGCGTGGCGGTGGAGTATCAGTCGGTGCGCACCCGGCCGGATGCACGGCAGGTGGCGGCGGCGGAGCGGGTGTACGCGCAGTTGCGTGGAGAGTTGAAGGGACGGCCGCCGCTGCCCACTTTAGGTCTGCGTGGCAGGATCACGGTGTTGGCCAGTGCGTTGCTGGGGCTGGTGTTGGGGATCGAGGCCTGGTTGCGTCCGGAGTCGGCATGGATCGATGGGCTGGCATTTGTTGTCGGCAGCAGTCTCTGCGCGTTGGGCGTGCGCTGGATCTTGCGGCCGCTGGAGCGGCTGAGCGAACGGGCGCGGCAGGTCGCGGACAATCCGTTGAGTCAGAGCATTTACACCGGGCGCCGCGATGAAATCGGCCAGATTGAATTCGCCCTGCAGATGCTCGAAGCGCAGGTCGGCGCTGTGGTCGGGCGCATCGGTGATGCATCGCAGCAGTTGGCCGGGCATGCGGCGCAACTGGTTGATCATTTGCAAAGCAGCCACAGCAGTTCGTTGGCGCAGCAAGCGGAAACCGATCAGGTGGCGGCGGCGATTCATCAGATGGCCGCCAGCGTCGCGCAAGTTGCCAGCCATGCGCAGCAGGCGTCGGTAGCGGCGGACATGGCCGGCACGGAAACCCGCGAAGGGCATTTGCTGGTCGGCGAGAGTCGCAGTGCGGTGTTGCGTCTGGCCGAGGAGTTGCGGCGGGCGACCGAGGTGATTCATCAGCTCGAAGGCCACAGCAGCGAGATTTCCGGGGTGATGGAGGTGATCCGCAGCATTGCCGAGCAGACCAATCTGCTGGCGCTCAACGCGGCGATCGAAGCGGCGCGCGCTGGTGATGCCGGGCGCGGTTTTGCAGTGGTGGCCGATGAGGTGCGCGGGTTGGCGCAACGCACGCAGCAGTCGACCAACGAGATCCAGCGGATGATCAGCAGCCTGCAAAATGGCGCGCGCGATGCAGTGCTGGTGATGCAGCAGAGCAGCGAGCATGTGGATAACAGCGTCGAACAGGCACAGCGCGCGGCGCGGGCACTGGACGGGATCAGTGAGCGGGTCGAGCAGATCACCGAGATGAGCCTGCAGATTGCCGCGGCGGTGGAGCAGCAGAGTGCGGTGAGCGAGGACATTAATCGCAACATCGTCAGCATTCGCACGTCGTCGGAATTGACGGTGGATGAGGGGCGGCAGAGTCAGCGTAACTCTGAGGACGTGGCGGGGCTGGCGGGGGATTTGCGGTTGCTGGCGCGGGAGTTCTGGGGACGGCGGCAGGTTCGGGATTGATGCTGTTCCCACTGGCCTCATCGCTGGCAAGCCAGCTCCCACAGGTTTGTGAGTTGATCATTTATTCTGTGTACAACTCAAAACCCTGTGGGAGGGGGCTTGCTCCCGAAGGGGCCATTGCAGGCAGTACAAAATCCGGATCAAGCCGCCCGCAGCGAAATAAACGCATACGTCTGCGCCGGCTCCGTCACTACCTGCGCACCGGCCGCCAGCAACTGCCCAGCCACATCATCCCCGGACAAATGAAACAGCCATTCACTGGACGTTCCACTCAGCGGCTGTGCTGAAACCTGATCGATCACAGCCGCAAAAGCGTCCATCTGCGGCAAATACGCGGTAAACCCGTCGCCCTTGAGCGCCGTAGTGCGAATCCCCAGCGCCGCGCAGATTGCATCCTTGATCCGGATGTCATCGCGATCAGCCTGGCGCGAACGCTGGATCAACGCCAGCAGTTCCTGATCGACCAGCTCCCCGCCGACAATCAGCAGCGGCCCCTGTTGCCACGATTCTGGCGGGCAATCCTTGGCCGCCGGGTTGAGCGGGATGTGCGGATTGATTTCTGCCGGATAAATCCTGCACACCAACGGTCGGCGTTCGTAAATGCGGCACAGGTTTTCTTCGTCAAGATTCCGGCAGCGACCGACGTTGTAGGCGGCGAAGGTGATGGCCACGTGGGCCTCGGTCGTGCCGCTGCGTACCACCAGCGAACGCCGTTCGGCGTGTTCACGCTGCTGCGCCGGCAGGCCCAGGCCGTTGCCGAGAAAGGCCTCCACCAGCACGATCACCTGACCGCCATCCGCCGCCCACATGCGGGCTTCGGCGAGGGTCAGGGGCACATGGTGGTCGGTGCAGCATTTGCCGCAACCGACGCAGGAAAATGTCGTATTCATTGCACGATCAATCTTCAATCAGAGTGTGATACGGCGACGTAAAGTCGCCAGGCTGAGGCTGATCGAAGCAAGTTGTGCGCCAGCCCTCAGGGCTTGGCGGTCGGGCGGATCGAATCCCATTCGGTGACGAACGCGGTTTTCGACTTTTTGCTGTACAGGCACAGCTCAGTGCCTTGCTGGCCTTTCATGTGTTTTTGCGGGTATTGGCCTTGCAACAGCACGGCGGTGTAGCCGACGCGGTCATCGAATTGCGCGGGTGTGCCGACGGGTTTGGCGTCTTTCAGGCCGCTGGCCTTGGTGCAGCTGGCGAGCACGGTTTTGTCGTAAGCGGCCCAGGCGTCGGGGCTGGAGGCGTGGGCCTGTGAGGCTAGGGCGGTGAGGCAGAGCAGGCTCAGGGAGAGGGTTTTCATGGTTGGGCATCCTTGGTTTGGCCAAGGTTTGAGTATGCCTGAGGGGGAGAAGTTGCCTGGGCCGGCCTCTTCGCGAGCAAGCCCGCTCCCACAATTTGGAATGCGTTCCCCCTGTGGGAGCGGGCTTGCTCGCGAAGACGGTCGATCAGTCCGGCACAAGTTCCCGGCGAACCACAATCATCCCGGCACTCTCATACAAACGCTGCGCCCGCAGATTGTCTTCCAGCACCTTCAGATCGACAAATCCTTCGCGCCTTTGCTGAAACACCTTGAATGCATTCAACAGCAACGCCCGACCCAAACCTCGGCCCTGAGCGCGCGGATGCACCACCAGATTCTTGATGTACGAACTGGTCCAGCATTGCGCCACGCCGATCACGCCTTCGTTATCGCGGGCGATGAAGCACAATTCAGGATCGTATTCGGCATCGCTTTCAAACCGCTGCTGCCACTCCTCCAGTGCCGGCACGCGACCACCGCCTTCGCGGTAGCCGAGTTGCATCAGCTGATGCACCGCCGCCGCCAGTTCCGGACGATAGGTGCTCAGCTCAATGCCTTCCGGCCAGTGGATCGGCGGCACGCCTTGGCGAAGGTCGCGCCGCATCAAAAAGCAGTATGTCTGGCCCAAGACTCAGTGACCGTTGGCGGCGACGTGTTTGGCCGCTTCGATCAGGCGCTGGGTCAGTTCCGGCGAGGAGAACTTGGTCAGCACCGCGTTGGCCCCGGCCAGACGCGCCTTCTCGCTGTTCATCGCGCTGTCGAGCGAGGTGTGCAGCAGCACGTAGAGGTGGGCGAAGTCCGGCGTCTCGCGCAGGGTGCGGGTGAAGGCGTAGCCGTCCATCTCGGACATTTCGATGTCGGAGACGATCAGGTTGATCTGTTGCGCGGTGCCTTGCAGATCCAGCAGGCAGTCGATGGCTTCCTTGGCACTGCGCGCGGTGTGACATTGCAGGCCTAGGTTGCGCAGGGTGTGCACCGATTGCTGCAACGCTACCTGGCTGTCATCGACCACCAGAATCCGCGCGTTGCCTAACACTTCGGCGTCTTCCATGCTCAGGTCGGTCGGGGCCATTTCGATCTGCGCCGGGGCGATGCTGTGGATGACTTTCTCGATGTCGAGCACTTGTACCAGTGTGCCGTCCACCGAGGTCACGCCGGTGATGTAGGCGCGCGAGCCGCCGGAGCCGAACGGCGGCGGCTTGATGTCGGTGGTCAGGCAATGGACGATTTTGCTCACCGCCTGAACGTGCAGGCCCTGCTTGGAGCGGCTGACGTCGGTGACGATCAGGCAGCCGCCGTTCGGGTCTTCCAGCGGTCGCTCGCCGATGGCGCGGCTGAGGTCGATCACCGACAGCGACGCGCCGCGCAGGGTGGCGATGCCTTTGATGTGCGGATGCGACTCGGGCATTTTGGTCAGCGGCGGGCAGGGGATGATTTCACTGACTTTCAGCAGGTTGATCGCCATCAGCTTGCCGCTGCGCAAGGTAAACAGCAGAAGCGAAAGTGAATCTGCGCGGGCTTTGTTGGAAGACATAAAAACCTTCTGTGGAAAAAGGTGATGGGCGAGGGTGCAAATCGCCAGAAACTATTGATGCCGGGTTATCGGCGTTAACGGGGTGGGCTTTAGGTCGGTTATCGGCTGGCGGCAGATCCAAAGCCCCTCACCCCAGCCCTCTCCCGAAGGGAGAGGGGGCCGAACGAGGTGTCTGGCGCTGTACATCGACCTGAATGACCGAGTCGATTATGGATTCAGTACAGATCTCTCACGTCGGCGGAATTCTTGAATATCCCCCAATCAGTCCCCTCTCCCTCCGGGAGAGGGCTAGGGTGAGGGTGTGCTTTTAGCTCTTCATCCCCAACCGCTTGGCCATCCGCCCAAGATTCGCCCTATCCAGCCCCAGCTCCCGCGCCGCACTCGCCCAGTTATCCTGATTGCGTTCCAGCGCCGCACTGATCAAGCGGCGCTGATACTCCTCAGTGGCGCTGCGCAAGTCGCCATTGATCAACGGTGCCACGGCTAAAATATTGGCAGTAGGCGCGGGCGAGTTATCCACAAGCTCACGCGGCAGATCCAGATCCGCCGCGCTCAAACTGAGGATCTTCGGCCGCACCTTGCAATTGCCCAGTGCCTTCAGCGCGCTACGCCCGATCAAGTGTTCCAGTTCGCGCACGTTGCCCGGCCAAGTGTAGGCGAGCAACGCGTCCTGGGCATCGCTACTCAAACGCAGGCTGTTGAGGCCCATGCGCGAGCGGTTCTGTTCCAGAAAGAAGCCGCTGAGCAGCAACACATCGCGGCCGCGATCGCGCAGCGCCGGGACGCGCAGCGGGTACACGCTCAAGCGGTGATAGAAGTCGGCGCGGTAGCGGCCGCTGCGCACTTCTTCGGCCAGATCGCGGTTGGTCGCGGCGATCAGGCGCACATCGACCTGATGTTCCTTGTCCGAGCCGAGCCGCTGCAACTGGCCGCTTTGCAGCACGCGCAGCAACTTGGCCTGTACGGTCAGCGACAGTTCGCCGACTTCATCGAGAAACAGCGTGCCGCCATTGGCCAGTTCGAACTTGCCGCGGCGGTCGCTGGTGGCGCCGGTAAAGGCGCCGCGCACGTGGCCGAACAGTTCGCTCTCGACCAGGGTGTCGGGCAGGGCGGCACAGTTGAGGCTGATGATCGGTTTGTCGGCGCGCGGCGAGGCGGCGTGGATCGCTTGCGCCACCAACTCCTTGCCGACCCCGGTTTCGCCGGTGATCAGCACGGTCAGGTCGCTGCCGCCGACCAGATTGATTTCCTCCACCAGCCGTTTGTGCGCCTTGCTCTGGCCGATCATTTCGCGTTGCTGCTGGCCGCTCGCCTGGCGGTAGACCTCGGCGCGTTGGTGTTCGTCTTCGGCACGCAGCGCCAGGCGCTCAATGCGTTCGGCGGCGTTGACCGTGGCCGAGGCGAGACTGGCGAACGCTTGCAAGGCGTCGAGTTCGATCGGCTCGAAACGCTCCGGATCGAGCGCATCAAGGGTGATCAGGCCCCAGAGTTTTTCATCGACGAACAGCGGACAGCCGAGACAGTCATGTACCTCAAGGTGATCGCCCAGACCATCGACCAAGCCGTCGTAAGGATCGGGCAAGTCGCTGTCGGCGGCGAACCGCGTTGGCCCGGCGCCGTCCAGCAGGATCTCGAAACGGGGATGTTCGCTGACCTTGAAGCGCCGGCCGAGGGTGTCGGTACTCAAACCATCCACCGCCAGCGGCACCAGCCATTCGCCGTCCAGGCGCAGCAACGCGGCGGCATCGCACGGCAGCAGGGCGCGCATGGCTTCGAGCAGGCGCCGATAGCGCTCGCCCTCGGGCAGTTCGCGGGACAGGTCGGAGACCAGTGGCAGTAGAGCGGTGAGCAGGGATTTGGCGGTCATGGTCTTGTAGTCAAAGAGACTCGATGTAGTCGCGATGACTATAAAACGCTTTGAGTCTAAATGACTACGTAAAAAATAAACCATTGATTTATAACGATAATTTATCTGGCACGAAAACTGATAAGCCTAAGGTAATTCTCAAAAAGCTCAGGAGTCATTCTTATGCTTAGCGTCCAGGATCGTGCCATCGTCAAATCCACTGTGCCTCTGTTGGAAAGCGGGGGAGAAGCGCTGATCACCCACTTCTACCGCATGATGCTCTCCGAATACCCTGAGGTACGCCCACTGTTCAACCAGGCGCATCAGGCCAGTGGCGATCAGCCGCGCGCGTTGGCCAATGGTGTGTTGATGTACGCCCGGCACATTGATCAGCTCGACCAGTTGGGCGATCTGGTGGCGAAGATCATCAACAAGCACGTCGCCCTGCAAATCCTCCCGGAGCACTACCCGATTGTCGGCACCTGCCTGCTGCGTGCCATCTCCGAAGTGCTCGGCGACGAGATCGCCACTCCGCAAGTGATGAGCGCGTGGGGCGCGGCGTACGGGCAATTGGCCGAGATTCTGATCGGCGCTGAAGCCGCGATCTACGACCAGAAAGAACAAGCGGTCGGCGGCTGGCGCGGCGCGCGGGAGTTCATCGTGGTGGACAAGGTCGAGGAGAGCGCGGAAATCATTTCGTTCTACTTCGAGCCGGCGGACAAAGGCCCGATCCTGGCCGCAGAGCCGGGTCAGTACATCGGCATGAAGCTGATCCTCGACGGCGAAGAAGTCCGTCGCAACTACTCACTGTCGGCGCTGGCCGATAAAGGTCAGTACCGCATCAGCGTCAAACGCGAACCGGGTGGTCGTGCGTCCAACCACTTGCATGACCAATTGCACGTCGGCGCGAGCATCCAGCTGTTCCCGCCATCGGGCGAGTTCACCCTGACTGCCAGCGACAAGCCGTTGGTGCTGATCAGTGGCGGGGTCGGCATCACGCCAACTTTGGCGATGCTCGAAGCAGCGCTGCAAACCGAGCGCCCGGTGCACTTTATCCACTGCGCGCGCAACGGCAGCGTGCATGCGTTCCGCGACTGGATCGATGGGCTGGCGGCGCGTCATCCGCAGCTCAAGCGCTTCTATTGCTACGCCGAAGACGACGGCGTGAGCCCGGCGGCGGACAAGGTCGGGATCCTCAGTCAGGAACAGCTGGGTGAGTGGCTGCCGGCGCAACGCGATGTAGACGCTTATTTCCTCGGGCCGAAGGGCTTCATGGGCGCGATCAAGCGGCATTTGAAGGCGCTGGGTGTGCCGGAGCAGCAGAGCCGGTATGAGTTCTTCGGGCCGGCGGCGGCTTTGGAATAATCCTTAGGACTGAGTCGCCTTCATCGCGAGCAGGCTCACTCCTACAGGGGCGGTGGCGTACATGAAAATGGTGTACGAAGCAGACCTCTTGTAGGAGTGAGCCTGCTCGCGATGGCCGTTACACAACTTTGATTCTTAAAAAGTGTTTAAAGGTTAATCGTTTCTTAACCGGTTTATCGTTTATTCCCCGATGCTGATGATAGGCGCTCGTTCGTTTAACTGATCAGGATCGCCCCCATGTCGCACATCATCTTCTCCTCTCGTCTGAGCCTGGCAATGCTTGGCCTGTCGGCCGCTTTGCTGGCCAGTCCATTTGCTGCGGCCGAATCGGCGTTGATCGCACCACAGACCCTGGTCGTCGATCAGAGCCTGCCCAAGGCTCAGCGCGATGCAATGGAGTTGGCGGCGCGGCGTTACGGCAGTTTCTGGAACAGTGGGGAAGAGGCCCTGGCCACGGCAGCCTTGTCGCCGCAGTTTGTCGACAAGACCCCGCCCGAAGGTCGGTTGCAGGGGCCGACCGGGCCGTTGCTGGCATCGAAGTTCTTTCGTACGGCGGTGCCGGACCTGAGCTGCGAGATCGAGCAAATGATCATTGCCGGTGACCGCGTGGTGGTGCATCTGCACTTTCGCGGACACTTCAGTGGGACGTTCAAGACTCTCAAAGGGCAGGGCCAGCGTGTAGACTTCCGGGCAACCGATATCTATCAGATCGACAACGGTCGCATCGCGGCCAATTGGCATATCGAAGACAACATCAGTCTGATGGCGCAACTGCAAGCGCAGCCGCCAGCCAGCTGAACCATGGACATACAAGGGAAACGCGATGAGCGAGGAAACGATTCGACTGGGACGTGAGCGGCGCTTTCTGGTGCTGCTGGGCATCATCTGTCTGGCACTGATCGGCGGCGCGCTGTACATGCAGATCGTGCTGGGTGAGGCACCATGCCCGCTGTGCATCCTGCAGCGTTATGCATTGCTGCTGATTGCGCTGTTCGCGTTTATCGGCGCGGCCATGCGCACCCGCCGCAGCATCACGGTGTTCGAAGTGCTGGTGGTGATCTGCGCGATCGCCGGCGCCGGTGTTGCCGGGCATCACGTGTACACCCAGTTCTATCCGGCGGTGAGCTGCGGCATCGATGTGTTGCAGCCAATTGTCGACGACCTGCCGCTGGCGAAGATCTTCCCGCTGGGCTTCCAGGTCGATGGTTTCTGCTCGACGCCGTACCCGCCGATCCTCGGTCTGTCGCTGGCGCAATGGGCACTGGTGGCGTTCGTGCTGGTGGTGATTCTGGTGCCGCTGCTGACCTCGCGTAACCGAAAAGCACTGCGCTGAATCAACTCTTCGGCAGATTGGCCGATACAGAAAACGCCCCGATTTGCGTATCAGCCGATCGGGGCGTTTTGCATTTCAGAGTGTTTGTGAAATCACCGTGACGAACGGCAATGGAGAGTGCGGCAGGTGTGCGACATGTTGTCACACGCGCCATGTCGCAGGGCCTTTCGGCGACCCGGATTGGCGTAATGTTACAAAAAAGGATTGGTCTGTTTCGGCATTTTTCTGGTTTTGCACGCAGGTGCCAGATCAGGCAGTTTTAACAGGCTCTGGCAGATGGCCAGAGGCCTTTGAATATCGGGCTTTGCGCCGATTCGCCGCTGGGAAAATCCCTTCGGAGCTGTCTGAACTGAGGTGTATAGGCCTACATTTTTTGGTGTTTTTGTTGAGAATCGATTTCGATAACATGCGGAACTTTTGCAAGAACGGTGATGGATTGTTGCTCTGAGCGATAAAAATTATTTCGGGATAAGACATGGTGTATAGGGCGCTACCTATCTACAATCGCCCGCACTGAATTCCCGGCACTGTTCAGCCTTTATTAAGGAACTGGACAGGAAGTCGGGTGTCGAGCGGGCCGAAAGGCTTTTGCGACACCCAGGTGTCGGTGCCTTCCAACTTTCCGCACCAAATGGAATTGGTCTGTAACAAGGCCTTTGACCACGAATTCGAATAAGAACTGACCGCTGTCCATGGTTTTGTCGAGCGTCTGACGCGCGACGGGCGGCCCTTATTCAATCCAAAGAAAATGCCAACCCTTGGCAGGGTGAAGTGTTGGCGATCAAAACCCAACTGCATTGCGCAAGCTGCTTTAGAGGTCGTGAGATGAGTAAAAACAGGTACCCCAGATTACTAGGCCTAGTGCCGCTGCTCGGCACGTTGTTGCTGGGAGGCTGCAACATGACCCTGCTCAATCCAACGGGCCAGGTCGGCCTGGAACAGCGCAACCTGATCATCACCGCCACGCTGCTGATGCTGTTGGTCGTTGTGCCGGTTATCGTCATGACCTTCCTGTTCGCCTGGAAGTACCGCGCGTCCAACAAGGATGCCGTCTACACCCCGAAATGGTCGCACTCGACCAAAATCGAAGTGGCGGTCTGGACCATCCCGGTTCTGATCATCATCGCCCTGGGTTACATCACCTACATTTCGACCCACAAACTGGACCCGTACCGTCCGATTGAATCCGACGTCAAGCCGGTGACCATCGAAGTCGTTGCGCTGGACTGGAAGTGGCTGTTCATCTACCCGGAACAAGGCATTGCCACGGTCAACAAGATCGTGTTCCCGGCGCATACCCCGGTCAACTTCCGGATCACCTCCGACGCCGTGATGAACTCGTTCTTCATCCCGGGCCTGGGCGGCCAGATCTACGCGATGGCGGGCATGACCACCAAGCTGCACCTGATCGCTGACCGCAACGCTGAAATGGACGGTATCTCCGCCAACTACAGCGGCGCTGGTTTCACCGGTATGAAATTCAAAGCGATCGCAACTTCTCAGGAAGATTTCGACGCCTGGGTAAGTGAAGTCAAAAAGGCACCTAAACAGCTTGAACAAGCTGAATACGCAGCCCTTGCCAAGCCAAGCCAGAACAATCCAGTCGAGCTCTACTCCTCGGTCACGCCGAACCTGTTCCAGACCATCGTCGACAAGTACGAAGGCATGAAACCGGGCAAGCCGCTGAAGCACGAGAAGAAAGAGAAAGAAGTGGCGGCAACGGACATGGACTCGAATTCGCATTCAGCTGCCGGGGCAGAGGAGTAAACGATGTTTGGTAAATTAAGTTGGGAAGCGATCCCTTTCCACGAGCCGATCGTGATGGTCACCATCTCGATGATCGCGCTCGGTGGTCTGGCGTTGTTCGCTGCAATCACCTACTTCAAGAAGTGGACCTACTTGTGGACCGAGTGGCTGACGTCGGTCGACCACAAGAAAATCGGTGTGATGTACATCATCGTTGCCATGGTCATGCTGCTGCGTGGCTTTGCCGACGCCATCATGATGCGTACCCAGCTGGCCATGGCCACCGAGGGTTCGCCTGGCTACCTGCCGCCTGAACACTATGACCAGATCTTCACCGCTCACGGTGTGATCATGATCATCTTCATGGCGATGCCATTCTTCACCGGCCTGATGAACCTTGCAGTGCCGCTGCAGATCGGCGCGCGTGACGTTGCCTTCCCGTTCCTGAACTCCCTGAGCTTCTGGCTGCTGGTGTCCGGCGTGGTGCTGATCAACCTGTCCCTGGGCGTCGGCGAATTCGCCAAGACTGGTTGGGTTGCCTATCCGCCGCTGTCGGGTCTGCAGTACAGCCCTGGCGTGGGTATGGACTACTACATCTGGGCGCTACAGCTATCCGGGTTAGGCACGACGCTGACGGGGGTCAACTTCCTCGCCACCGTGCTGAAAATGCGTACCCCTGGCATGAAACTGATGGACATGCCGATCTTCACCTGGACCTGCACCTGGGCCAACGTCCTGATCGTGGCTTCGTTCCCGATCCTGACCGCTACCCTGGCACTGCTGACCCTCGACCGTTACATGGATTTCCACATTTTCACCAATGAACTTGGTGGCAATCCAATGATGTACGTCAACCTGTTCTGGGCCTGGGGCCACCCTGAGGTTTACATCCTGATCCTGCCGGCATTCGGCATCTTCTCGGAAGTGATCTCGGCGTTCACCGGCAAGAAACTGTTCGGCCACCACTCGATGATCTACGCTTCGGGCGCGATCTCGGTACTGGGCTTCATGGTTTGGCTGCACCACTTCTTCACCATGGGTTCGGGTGCCAGCGTCAACGCCTTCTTCGGTCTGGCGACGATGCTGATTTCCATCCCGACGGGTGTGAAACTGTTCAACTGGCTGTTCACCATCTACCAGGGCCGTCTGCGCTTCACCAGCCAGGTTCTGTGGACTCTGGGCTTCATGGTGACCTTCGCCATCGGCGGCATGACCGGCGTACTGCTGGCCATCCCGGGTGCTGACTTCGTTCTGCACAACAGCCTGTTCGTGATCGCGCACTTCCACAACGTGATCATCGGCGGCGCGGTATTCGGCTACATCGCAGGTTTCGGCTTCTACTTCCCGAAAGCGTTCGGCTTCAAGCTGCACGAAGGCTGGGGTAAAGCAGCGTTCTGGTTCTGGATCTCGGGCTTCTTCGTCGCGTTCATGCCGCTCTATGCACTGGGCTTCATGGGCATGACCCGTCGTCTGAACGCCACCACCAACCCTGAGTGGGTACCGTACCTGTACGTTGCCATGTTCGGTGCGGTGATGATCGCTGTCGGTATCGCCTGCCAACTGATCCAGCTGTACGTCAGTGTGCGTGACCGCAACAAGCCAGAGAACATGTGCGAACACGGTGACCCGTGGAATGCCCACACTCTGGAATGGTCGACCTCGTCGCCACCTCCGTTCTACAACTTCGCTGTGCTGCCTAAGGCTGACTGCATCGACCCGTTCACCGAAGCCAAGGAAAACGGTACTGCGTACCAGGCTCCGGCCAAGTACGAGCCGATCCACATGCCAAACAACACCGCCACTGGCGTGGTGATGGGCGCACTGCTGACCGTCTTCGGTTTCGCGATGATCTGGCACATCTGGTGGTTGGCGATCGCCAGCCTGGCCGGCACTGTCATCTACTTCGTGATCCACGCCGCACGTGACGACCAGGGCTACATGGTTCCGGTTGAAACGATCGAGCGCATCGAAGCCGAGCAGCACAAGCGTCTGGTCGCGGCAGGGAAAATCCCGGCCAATGCCACCCGTGTAACCTCGTTGGAACAGGCTTAAACCATGTCGAACTTAGTGACCAATGTTGGACACGCCCATGGTGACCATGGGCACGATGACCATCACCACGACTCGGGCGAGATGACCGTATACGGTTTCTGGCTCTACCTGATGACCGACTGCATTCTGTTTGCGTCGATCTTCGCGGTGTACGCAGTACTGGTAAACAACGTCGCCGGTGGCCCGTCGGGCCACGACATTTTCGAACTGCCATACGTGCTGGGCGAAACCGCTCTGCTGTTGTTCAGTTCGATCACCTACGGCTTCGCCATGCTGGCGTTGTACAAAGGCAAGAAGCAGCAGGTTCTGGGCTGGTTGTTCATGACCTTCCTGCTCGGCGCAGGCTTCATCGCCATGGAGATCAACGAGTTCCACCTGCTGATCTCCGAGGGCTTCGGTCCTAGCCGTTCGGGCTTCCTGTCGGCGTTCTTCACCCTGGTCGGTACCCACGGTCTGCACGTATCTGCGGGTCTGATCTGGATGGGCATCATGATGTACCAGGTCAACAAGCACGGCCTGACGGCGACCAACAAGACCCGTCTGAGCTGCCTGAGCCTGTTCTGGCACTTCCTGGACGTGGTGTGGATCTGCGTATTCACCGTTGTTTACCTGATGGGGACTCTGTAATGGCTAATGCACACTCCCATGACAGCCATGATGCTGGCCACGGCAGCGTAAAGTCGTACGCCATCGGCTTCATCCTGTCGGTGATCCTGACTGCCATCCCGTTCGGCCTGGTGATGTTTCCGACCTTGCCGAAGTCGACCACGCTGGCAATCGTTCTGTTGTTCGCAGTAATCCAGGTGATTGTTCACCTGTACTACTTCCTGCACCTGGACCGTTCGATTGCACAACGTAACAACGTGATCGCGTTTGTCTTTACGGCCATCGTGATCCTGCTGCTGGTTGGCCTGTCGCTGTGGATCATGTTCAGCATCCACACGTACATGATGGCGAAGTGAGGTAGACCCGATGTCGCTCAAGCACTTTATCCAAATCACCAAACCGGGGATCATTTTCGGTAACGTGCTTTCTGTGGCAGGCGGGTTCTTCCTGGCCTCGAAAGGGCATGTAGATCTGGCGGTGTTCCTGGCCGCCATGATCGGCACATCCCTGGTTGTGGCCTCCGGTTGCGTGTTCAACAACTGCATCGACCGCGACATCGACCTGAAGATGGAACGCACCAAGAACCGGGTGCTGGTGCAGGGCTTGATCTCCCTGAAACTGGCCCTGGTCTACGCGACCATCCTGGGTGTTCTCGGCGTTGCCTTGTTGTACAAGGTGGCCAACCCGTTGGCCGCCCTGTTCGCGGTAATCGGCTTCATCATCTACGTCGGCTTCTACAGCCTGTACCTCAAGCGCAAGTCGGTTCACGGCACGCTGGTGGGCAGTCTGTCGGGCGCCATGCCGCCAGTGATCGGTTACGTTGCCGTAACCAACAGCTTCGACATGGCCGCACTGACCCTGCTGGTGATGTTCAGCCTGTGGCAGATGCCGCATTCCTACGCCATCGCGATCTTCCGCTTCAACGACTACCTGGCCGCATCGATTCCGGTGCTGCCCGTCAAGCGCGGAATCGAAGTGGCCAAGAAGCACATCCTGCTCTACATCCTGGCGTTCCTCGTGGCGACCTTGATGCTGACCTTCAGCGGTTACGCCGGCATGAGCTACCTCGCGGTCGCCGCGGCCATGGGCATGTACTGGTTGTACATGGCCTGGACCGGCTACAAGGCAGTGGATGACACGGTCTGGGCACGCAAGCTGTTCGTGTTCTCGATCTTCACTATCACCGCCCTGAGCGTCATGATGTCCCTGGACTTCAAGGTGCCGGCCGAGCTGCTGCTGACGTACGCGCCGTAAGGCTGGATGGCTTCACGAAAAACCCCGCACATTGAGAGATGTGCGGGGTTTTTTGTTGGGTAAATTATGCTGAATCGAGGTGACACCATCGCGAGCAGGCTCGCTCCCACAGGGGATTTGTGAACGACGCCAATCAAATGTGGGAGCGAGCCTGCTCGCGATGGCGTGCGCCGCCGATTTCGAAGGTTGCGCAGTACTGGCAAAACACCTAGATTTGGATCCAGTCTTCAATGATAGCGCCATGCCACTTCCTCGGCGCTCAACTGTTCCACTCCGCGATTCTTCATGCACTGATCAAAAGGCTGGGCGAAATGACTGAGAGGATGACCTGCGACGAACGTTTCATTGCCCTGGCACACGAGCTGAACTACGACATCTATGGCGAGAACACCGCCGGCGGCAATTACGCGCCGCTGATCCGCCATCGCGATGAGTTGTACATCAGCGGCATGGTGCCGCGGGTCAATGGCAGGATTCTGTATCCCGGTCGCGTCGGGTTGGAGTTGACGCTCAAGGATGCCCAGGCTGCCGCGAGCATCAGTGCCATGCGCTGCCTGGCGCTGATTGTCGATGCGGTGGGTTCGCTGGACAAGATTCGAGCGTTGTTGCGGGTCACGGTGTATGTGAAGTCGACCCCGGACTTCGTTGACCTGAGCGAGGTGGCAAACGGCGCATCGGACGTGTTCAGCCATGTGCTCGGCGATGCCGGCCGGCACACTCGCACTACGGTCGGTGTCTATCAGTTGCCGAAGAACGCCGCGATTGAAGTCGACATGATCGCGGCGGTGCAGTCGGAAGTCTGATCGCCGCGCCGCCCAACAAAAAGCCCCGCCTGAATCTCAGAGCGGGGCTTTTTTGTCGGCGCCGGGATTACTGCGCGGCGATGCTGTAACCATCGAACGCGGTTTGCTGTTGCAGGGCGGTGATGATGTTCTTGCGGTTGATCGCGTGTTCGGTGCCGGCGTTGTCGATGAAGGTCTCGCCCTCCAACTCGGCTTCTTCGCCTTCACCGATGAAGGTGAAACCGAGGAACTCCAGCGCTTCACGGTCAACGTTCAGACGCGAACGCGGCGTGCGCAGCGGCAGCGTTACGCTGCTGCCGTCCTTGCTGATGGTGAAGATTTCCAGTTCTTTCTTCTTGGCAGCCTTGCTCTTGCCGCCGCTCGGGTTGCTGATCGCCTGGTGGGTCTGATTCAGCACTTTGAGCGCGAGGCCGTAAACGATTTCCTGGAACGCCGGATCGTCCTTGAAGCAGGACAGGATGCGGCCGATTGAAAACTTGCTGCTCAGGTCTTCGAGGGCGGCGATGTCGGCGGCCTCGGCGTCCTTGAGGCGCTTGAGTTCGCCCATCAGCTCGTAGGCCTTGTCGTCATCGAAGCTGTCGTGCGCCTGACGGATCGCGGCGCGCAGCTCGCGGATCTGGTCACTTTCGCGGGTCGACTGGAAAGCATCCAGCACCATCTCGCTGATGATTTTGGCTTGTGGAAGGTGTTGTGAAAGATTGATGGAGTTTTCGTATTCCGCTTTGGACGATTCGGTGACTACGGATTCAGCGGTGTTGAAATCGGACATTGAAATTTCACTACTTTTTTAACTTGAGTGGAAACGAGAAAGCGCGAGGTCTTTTTCAGGCCGGTTAATTTAGGGGAGCGGGGCGGCGTTGTCACGGAACAACAGTCCGGTGGTGCGGATTATTTGTCCGGCGTGTTCAGGTTCATCGAGCGCACCATCCACTGTTCAGCGGTTTGCTGATCGGTCGGCAGCGTGAAGCGGAAAGTCGCGCCGCGCCCGGCGACATCGATCAACTGAATCTCACGCCCGTGCAGTTGCAGGATGCGGTGGACGATCCGCAGGCCCAGTCCACCGTCACGCCGCGCGCCGCCAATATTGAACGGACGCAGGAACAGACCTTCGCGCAGATCCGGAGCGATGCCGGGGCCGGAGTCGCTGACCGTGACTTCGACCAAGGCGCCCTGGGGTTTCAAGTCGAGCTCGATTTCACCGCCCGCAGGCGTGTGGCGCAAAGCGTTATCCACCAGGTTGGTCAGCACCCGTTCGATCAACCCGAGGTCGGCGCACACCGTCGGCAGGTTCGGACCGAAGCTGGCCTTGAGTTCGACGTGGCGTGCTTCGGCGGCCAGTTCGAATTTCTGGAAGATGTCCTGCAGCAGATCGATCAGCGAGAAGCGTTCCAGTACCGGTTGCACGAAACCGTGCTCCAGACGCACCAGCTCCAGCAGCGATTGCGCCAACCCGCCGACCTTGCGGCTTTGATCGAGAGCGATACCCAGATAGCGGCGCCGCTCCTCGGCAGAGAGCGTGGCGTCCTTGAGTGACAGGGTTTCCAGATAGCCGTGCAACGAGGCCAGCGGTGTGCGCAGGTCGTGAGAAATGTTCGCCACCAGTTCGCGGCGCTCCTGATCCTGGCGGGTCAACGAGCGCCACTGATCACCCAGTCGGTTTTGCATCTGCCGGAAGGCGCCATCGAGTACGGCGATTTCATCCGGGTCAGCGCTTTTATCCACAGTCGCTGACGGTGCAGGCAGAGGTTGCGGCGCGCCATCAATGTCGAAGCGGCTGACGGTTTCGGTCAATCGGCGCAGTGGCCGGGTGATCAGGTTGAACGCCGTGAGACCGGCGATCAGGCATAGCAATGCGACCAGTCCGATCGACAGCAATGCAGTGTTGAGCGCGGCACTGGTCGCGCCACGTTCGGCGAAACGATCGTGTTCTTCACTGAGCAACACCACGTACAGATAACCGGCGGGCTTGCCGTTGACCCGTAACGGCGCGGCACTGAAGACCTTGCGCCCGTCGACGCTGCGCGGGTCATCGCCGAGGATCGGCAGCGGCTGGTCATTGAGCAGGCGGCGGATCGGCGCCAGATCGACGGTCTCCCGGCGTAGATGGCCTTCGGGCGCCGCGTTGCCGACAATCCGCCCCTCACTGTCGAGCAGGTACACCTCGACACTCGGGTTGACCAGCATCAGCTTGCTGAACAGTTCGCGCACGGCGCCGGGCATCAGGCCATTGCTGTCCATCAGCACCGTGTCATGGGCGATGTGCTGTGCCAGGTCCCGCGACAGGCCTTGCACCACTTCCAGTTCATGCATCTTGCTGGAGCGCACCTGCAGCCATGCCGAGGTGCCGCAGCACACCAGCAGCAAAACGGCGAACACCAGCGACAGGCGCTGCGACAGGGTCAGTTTCATGGTTGTTCCGTACCGAATTTATAGCCTCGGCCCCACACGGTGAGGATGCGGGTCGGTTGCGCCGGATCGCTTTCGATTTTCGCCCGCAAGCGATTGATGTGGGTGTTGACCGTGTGCTCGTAGCCTTCGTGGCTGTAACCCCATACCGCGTTGAGCAGGTCCATGCGTGAGAACACCTTGCCCGGCTGTCGGGCGAAGAAATACAGCAAGTCGAACTCTCGCGGGGTGAGGTCCAGCCGCGCGCCATTGAGGGCGACGTCGCGGGTGATCGGGTCGATGCTCAGGCCATCGAGATTGAGGCTGCCAGCGTCCATTTTCAGGTTGCGCGCCATGGCGTCGACCCGGCGCAGCAAGGCTTTGACCCGGGCCACCAGTTCCAGCATTGAAAACGGTTTGGCGAGGTAATCGTCAGCCCCCAGTTCCAGACCCAGAATGCGGTGCAATTCGCTGGAACGCGCGCTGGTGATGATGATCGGCGTGTAGCGCGCCATCGCCCGGGCGCGGCGGCAGATTTCCAGGCCGTCGACCCCCGGCAGCATCAGGTCGAGGATCAGTGCATCCCATTGCCCTTGCTGCAACAGGCGCATGCCTTCATCGCCGTCGGCACTGTGCACGACGTCGTAGTGCTCGTCGCGCAGGTGCAGGCAAATAAGGTCAGCGATGTGTTGGTCATCCTCGACCACGAGGATGCGTCTGGTTAATTCCATCAAGCTCAATCCTTCGGCGCAGTGAGCGCATTGTGCGGGTTTTCCTCGGGGCGAGTTATCACGAATTCGTTAACTTCCCATGAGGATTTGGCGATCAACCCAAGCCTAGGCTGTGTTCCATGACAGGCACCTGGAATTTTTGGAGACGGCCATGTTTTCACGGCGACAGATTCTCGTAGCGAGCGGCGGGCTGGGGGTTGCAGCCCTGGTGGCGGGTGTATTGCCAAAATTTTCCTCGAGCACCGGACTGATCGAGCAAGCCCGTGCCGATGAGGTTTTCGAGGTGAGCCACAGCGACAGTGAATGGCACTCGCTGCTCTCGGATGAGCAGTACGCCATCCTGCGCGAAGAAGGCACCGAACGGGCCTATACCAGCCCGCTCAACGACGAGCATCGCAACGGCACATTCGCCTGCGCGGGTTGTGATCTGGCGCTGTTTTCATCGGCGACCAAGTTCGACAGCCGCACGGGCTGGCCGAGTTTCTGGACACCGTTGGAACATGCGGTGGCCACGCGTCAGGACCGATCGTTCGGTATGTCACGCAATGAAGTGCACTGCCGACGCTGCGGCGGGCACTTGGGACATGTGTTCGACGACGGCCCGAAACCCACCGGCCTGCGCTATTGCATGAATGGCCTGGCGATGACGTTCAAACCCGTGGCGGCATGAGCCATGGCCATTTTTCGATGTTCACTTTCTACAGGACGACACCATGTGGCTCTTGGTTCTCGCTTATCTGGGCGGTGTGCTGACGATCGTCAGTCCGTGCATCCTGCCTGTTCTGCCTTTTGTCTTCGCTCGCACCGGGCAGCCGTTTATCAAGAGTGGCTTGCCGCTATTGGCCGGGATGGCGCTGACCTTCGCCTTAGTCGCCACGCTGGCGGCGGTGGGCGGCGGTTGGGTGGTGCAAGTCAATCAGTTCGGTCGCTGGCTCGCGTTGCTGTTCGTTGCACTGTTCGGGCTGACGCTGCTGCTGCCGCGTCTCGCCGAGCGCCTGACGCGGCCGCTGGTGTCGGCCGGCAGTCGGCTGTCCGAAGCCGCGGGCCAGGACAATCGTCCGCGTCCCGGCGCCTCGTTTCTGATTGGCGTCGCCACGGGTCTGCTCTGGGCACCGTGCGCCGGGCCCATCCTCGGTTTGATTCTGACCGGCGCCGCGCTGCAAGGGGCAAGCATCGCCACCACGCTGTTGTTGCTCGCCTACGCGGCGGGCGCCGCGACTTCACTGGCGGCGGCGCTGCTGCTGGGCAGTAAGGTCTTTGCGTTGATGAAGCGCTCGATCGGTACGGGGGAGTGGATCCGGCGCGGGTTGGGGGCGGCGATGCTCGCGGGTGTCGCAGCGATTGCGCTGGGCCTCGACACCGGGTTGCTGGCGCGGTTGTCGACGGCGTCCACGGGCGGGATTGAACAGGCACTGGTGGGCAAGCTGACCAGCAAATCGCCGACGGGCAACGGAACCATGATGGCGCAGATTCCTGCTGCCGGCGGGGCGATGAAAGTTGCCGACAAGGCACCGGGAACACTACCGGTCGAAGGCCAGTTGCCGCCGCTCAATGGCGCCGTGCAATGGCTCAATTCGCCACCGCTCGATGCCCAGGCATTGAAGGGCAAAGTGGTGCTGGTGGATTTCTGGACCTACTCCTGCATCAACTGCCTGCGCACCTTGCCATACGTCAAAGCCTGGGCGGAAAAGTACCGCGATCAAGGCCTGGTAGTGATTGGCGTGCACGCCCCGGAGTTCGCTTTCGAGCGCGATGTCGGCAATGTCACTAAAGCCATGAAGGAGCTGGGTATCAACTATCCGGTCGCCATCGATAACGACTACAAAATCTGGCGTGCTTTCAACAACGAATACTGGCCGGCGCATTATTTTGCCGATGCTCAAGGACGGATTCGTTACCACCATTTTGGCGAAGGGGATTACGCCGAATCGGAACGGGTCATACAGCAGTTGCTGCGTGAGGCCGGGGCGAAAACCGTCGCCGACGGCTTGATCAACGCCGATGCCCAAGGCGTGCAACAGGCGCCGGACATGAATCAGGTGCTGTCACCGGAAACCTACGTCGGCTACCAGCGTGCGGAACATTTCGTACCGGAAACCGGGCTGGTGCCTGACAAGGTCGCGACCTATAACCCACCCGCCAACCTGGCTTTGAATGACTGGAGCCTTGGCGGCCAGTGGGCCGTCGGTGCCGAGCAGGCCACCGCCAGCGCGCCGGCCAGTCGCATCGTCTACCGCTTCCACGCCCGCGATCTGCATCTGGTGCTGGGCCCGGGTGCGGATGGCAAACCGGTGCGTTTCAAAGTGTCAATTGACGGTCAGGCGCCGGGTGATGCCCACGGAGTCGATGTCGCCGCGGATGGCAGCGGTCGCGTGACCGAACAGCGCTTGTACCAATTGGTGCGGCAAACGGACGAGGTGAAGGATCGGACCTTCACCATCGAATTTCTTGACCCGGGCGTATCGGCTTACGCCTTCACCTTCGGCTGATCGGGAGTGCGCAACATGAAAGCTCAAAACAACTGGCGTCGTGCATTGCTCGGCGTCGCCATGGCAGGTGTGATCGGTCAGTGCTCGGCGTTCTCTTTCGGCGCCGAGGATGCGGTGGCCATCCCGCCGCCAGCCCTCGACGAAACCACTCAGGCGCACAGTGAAACCGCGGTGTTCGCCGGTGGTTGTTTCTGGGGCGTGCAAGGGGTTTTCCAGCACGTCAAAGGCGTGCAGAAAGCCGTCTCCGGTTATGCCGGCGGCGCAGCGAACACGGCACAATACGAGCGGGTCAGCGAAGGCGATACCGGTCACGCCGAGTCCGTGCAAGTTACCTTCGATCCGACGCAAGTCAGTTACGGCAGCCTGCTGCAGATCTACTTCTCGGTGGCCCACAACCCGACCGAACTCAACCGCCAGGGGCCGGACAGCGGCACGCAATATCGCTCGGCGCTGTTCCCGGTCAATGCCGATCAACAACGGGTGGCCCAGGCCTACATCGCCCAACTTGACGCCGCGCATGCCTACAGCAAACCGATCGTCACCAAACTGGAAACCTACAACGGCTTCTACCCGGCGGAGGACTATCACCAGGATTTCCTCACCGAACACCCAAGCTATCCGTACATCGTGATCAACGACATGCCCAAGGTCGCGCAGTTGAAGCAGTTGTTTGCGCAGCGTTATCAGGAGAAACCAGTGTTAGTGAAAAGTGGTTCCTGAATTACTGCGAGGTTATTTGCCGGCGTTGGGACTGAAGCGTGCGCAGCAAACGGTAGTACTTCAGCGAACGAGTGCCGATCAACCCACAGACGAAACCTGACGCTGCAGCTTTGAACAGCAGCGTATCCAGAGCAGAGGCTTGCTCCGGATGCACGTCATCCTGATAACCGAAGTAGTAATTCACGGCAAAAAACAACAGGTACAACATCAACACTTTCCAAGTGCCGGGCAAGATCAGTCCCGTTTGCGAATCATCAAGCGTCACGTATTGCGCCGAAAACATTAGCCATGCCGTAACGCCGCCCAGCAAGAGGGCGCCAATCCAGCAGCTGAGGGACAGGACTGGGTTAAGCGTCAGATTTATTGAGAAGAGAGACCAGGCTATTAACACTGGTGGTGTGACCAGCATTGCTAAACGGCTTTTGGGGCTGGGCGTGCGAGCCTTGATCCCGAAATAAACGAGTACCAGGAAAACCGCATAAACCCACAGAGGGGTGTTTTGCAGAGTGATCAGCATCAATTGGCGTCCGTGCTTGAAAGAGAAGATGAATCATAGCGGTTGCCATGTTCGGCGGCGGTTATTTCAAGCGCGGTCGCTCCATGGCAATTACCGATGTTTCAAACCCCAAACTGGCAAAAAACGCCTCCGCACCTTCGCGCCCGGCGCGTAGTACCCAAGTGATCTCGGGGTTGTCCCCCATGACATGCTCGACCAGTGCGCGCCCGACGCCGGCGCGCCGATGCTGGCCATCAACTACGACCATCGACAGATAACCGTTGGACAAACCATCGGTGATGCCTCGGGCAAAACCGATGATTTTTTCGCCGCTCAGTGCGACGGCAGTGCGTTGCGAGTTTTCGATCAGTTGAGTGAAGTAGTCGCTGGAGCCTGTTCGGTGTCCCCAGCCATGTAGGCCGAGAAACAGCCGAACTGGCTCCACTTCGTCGGGCAACAGATCGCGTACGGTAAGGTCGTTTCTCATCGATAACAGCATCCTTGTCGGCAATCACCGGAGCGTAGTCGATAGCAATTGAGTCAGGATCTGCCCCAGGTTTGCATTGCGAATTCGACGAAGCGCCGCAGCTTGGGCAAACGATAACGATCCGGGGCATAGAGCAAATGCAAAGGGCGGCTCGGTGGCTGGTAATCGGGTATCACCGTCACCAGTTTGCCGTCGCGCAGATCCTGTTCCACCAGCGCATCCGGCAGCATGACGATGCCCATGCCGGTGCGTGCTGCCTGATGAAGGCCGGCGGAGGTGTTCATCAGCATCGGGCCGCTGACGTCGACCAGAATCTCGCCGTCCGGGCCGCTGAGGCGCCAGCGTTTTTCCACTGATTGCCAGTCGTCGCCGGCAGGGTAGGCGAACGACAGGCAGTCGTGTTGTTGCAGGTCTTCCGGGGTGATCGGCATGCCGCGTCGGGCGACGTAAGCCGGCGAAGCGCACACGGTCAGGGTGTAGTCGATCAGCGGCCGGGCGATCAGGTTCGACTGCTCGAAATGTCCCAGCCGAAACGCTACGTCGAGGCCGCTTTCCAGCAGATCCGGGCGGCGGTTGGTCAGCACCACATCCATTTTCACCTGCGGGTATTGCAGGGAAAATTCACTGAGCGCTGGGGCCAGGCGTTCGACACCAAAGGTCAGCGGCGCGGTGATGCGCAACAGGCCGCGTGGCTCGTCTAGGGCCTGTTCGGCCAAGCGTTCGGAGTCGGCCACCAGACCCAGAACGTCCAGACAGCGCTGGTAGTACACGTTGCCGAACTCGGTAAGCCGCTGCCGGCGGGTGGTGCGCTGCAACAATTGCACGCCGAGCCGTTGCTCCAGTGCGCGCAGGTGATTTCCGACCATGGTCGTGGACATTTCGCACTGCAACGCGGCCGCCGTCATGCTCCCGGCTTCTACAACCTTCACGTAGACGCTCATTGCCTGCAACAGGTCCATTATCAAGCTCTGCTTTTAAATGATTGAAGTTTTACCGAGTTTATCCAGTTCTGGTGGCTAACCATACTGCAAACACACCGACCTTCACTGGAGTTTGAAGTCATGACCGCCGCCCTGATGAACACCTACCAATCGCTGGCTCTGAGTTTCACCAGAGGTCTGGGCACTCGCCTGTGGGATCAGGCCGGTCGTGAATACCTGGATGCCGTCGCCGGGGTTGCGGTGACCAACGTAGGGCACTCGCACCCACGGATCGTCGCTGCTATTAGCGAACAGGCGGGGCTGCTGTTGCACACCTCCAACCTGTACAGCATCGACTGGCAGCAGCAACTGGCCAAACGGCTGACTGAGCTGTCGGGCATGGATCGCGCGTTCTTCAATAACTCGGGTGCTGAGGCTAACGAGACTGCACTGAAACTTGCGCGCTTGTACGGCTGGAGCAAAGGTATCGAACAGCCGCTGGTGGTGGTCATGGCCAACGCATTTCATGGCCGCACGCTCGGTACGTTGTCGGCGAGTGATGGCCCGGCGGTGCGCCTGGGCTTCAATGATCTGCCGGGGGATTTCGTCAAAGTGCCTTTCGGTGATCTGGCGGCGCTGGATCAGCTGCAGCACAAGCATGGCGCGCGCATCGTGGCGATTCTGGTCGAGCCGATCCAGGGCGAAAGCGGCGTGCAACTGGCGCCGCCCGGTTACCTCAAAGCTCTGCGGGAAGTGTGCAATCGGCGCGCTTGGCTGTTGATGCTCGACGAAATCCAGACCGGTATCGGCCGCACTGGCCAGTGGTTTGCGTTCCAGCATGAAGGTATCGTGCCGGACGTCATGACCCTGGCCAAAGGCCTCGGCAACGGTGTGCCGATCGGCGCCTGTCTGGCGCGGGGCAGAGCGGCGGACCTGTTCACGCCCGGCAGCCATGGCAGCACCTTCGGCGGCAACCCGCTGGCCTGCCGGGTCGGCTGCACGGTGCTGGACATCATCGAAGAACAGGGGCTGCTGGAGAACGTCAGAGTGCAGGGTGAGCGCCTGTTGACCCGCCTGCGCGCCGAACTGGCAGACAACCCCAATGTGTTGTCGATTCGCGGGCAGGGCTTGATGATCGGCATCGAGTTGAAACAGCCGATTCGCGATCTGACGCTGATTGCGGCGCGGGATCATGGATTGCTGATCAACGTGACGCGTGGCAAGACGATACGGCTGCTGCCGCCGCTGACGATTGATGAGCGGGAGGTGGGGATGATTGTCAGAGGGGTGGGGCGTGCCGTGATCGCGCACTGACGCGCAAACGAACCCCCTGTAGGAGTGAGCCTGCTCGCGATAGCGGTGTATCAGGCGATATACATTTTGAATGGCCTACCGCAATCGCGAGCAGGCTCACTCCTACATTGGAATAGGTGCACGTCAGTCCGGATAATCCCCCAACTCCGGCGCCAGCATCCGCGTCTTCAGCGCCCCGTTCGAATTGTGCTGAATGATCTCGCTCGGCTGCCCCAGCGCATTGAAAAACACCTGGCCGATCCCGGCTGAATTCCACAGCCGTTCACCCGCTTCGGCATGTTCCGGGGTGTACGGCACGATGCGCATGCGTCGGCGTTTGGTGAACCAGTTCAACGGCGAGCGCGGCGAATAGAGCCAGCGGTTGAGGCGGTCGAACCATTCCAGCAGGGTTTTCGGGAACTCGTTCTTGATCCCGCTGCTGGTGATCTGCCAGATCCGTGGCCCGGCCTTGCGGTGTCGGATAAGCACTTCGTAGACGAAGGAATAATGCACATCGCCGGACAGCACCACGTAGTTTCCGGGTGTGCGGGTGTGTCGGAAAATGTTCAGGATCACCTGCGCCGCACCGCGATGAGCCATCCAGTTTTCGGCGTCGACCAGCAGTGGATAACCGCACCAGCTGAAAACCTTCTGAACGGTTTCAATCAGCTTCACGCCGAAGATCGGCGCCGGTGAAACGATGATCGCTGACGGATGATCAAGCAGCTCCTGCTGCAGTTCGCTCAGCGCTTCCCAGTCCAGTAAACCGGAGGGTTGCTTGAGTGCCATCTCGCTGCGCCAGCGCCGGGTGCGGGTGTCGAGCACCACCAGCGCCGGGCTGCTCGGCAGCACGAAATGCCAATGCTGAAAGCGCAGCAAGTCATCGATCAGCGCGTCCTGCACCGGGCTGTCGAGATATTGATCGTCACCACTGGCGCTCAGGCGGCGAGTGTTCTCCAGCACATCCTTGAACGCGTCCGGATTATTGCCCCAGCCCTGACACAACATGTACGCGATCAAGGCGTTGCCGATGATGCGTTTGGAGAACGGATGACCGTAGGCGGTTTCCTCCCATTGCGCGGAAAGGTTCCAGTCATCGGTGATGTCGTGGTCATCGAAAATCATCAGGCTCGGCAGGTGCGCCAGCGCCCGGGCAACGTTGGCCAGCCCGGCCTTGAAACCATCGATTCGGGTCTGCTCCAGGGTGTAGCGCTTCAAGCGTTCAGGTGTCAGCGATGGAGCAGCAGGATTGATCAACGCCCAGGCAACCGGCGACCACACCAGCAAATACATCGCCATCACTTCGGCGAACGTCACCAGATGATTGTCAGCACTGCTGCTGGTGAAGATCGGCTTACGCGCACCGCCGAAAAATCGCTCGCGCAAGGTCTCGTTGCTCTCCAGCGCGGGTAACAAATCCGCACGGTGGTAGTAGCTGGCCGGGTGTTCGTAGAGTCTGGCGCTGTCGCTGACCACCGCGCCTTCGAGGTGTTCGTCGAACAGACCGAGGCGCTCGATCAACGCATGAATCGCCCGCAGCATCGGGCCGGCAACATCGTCGGCGTAGATCTGGTCGCCGCTCATCATCAACAGGGCGGGGCGTTGTTGTGGATCGGTTTCTATCGCCAGCAACTGATCGACACAGAGCAGACCGTCTGCCGCCGGATGATGCGGCTTGCGGCAGGAGCCGTGGAGCAATTGATCGATCCGTGAGCGCACGACGAAGTTCGGGCAAGTAGCATCGCCATACACCAGATGTGGTGCCCAGTCGGCAATTCGCTGCTGGCCGTCGATCAGCAAGTCGTAACCCACAACGGTCTGACAGGGCAGGGCGCTGTCGAGCACAACGTCAATCAAATGAACGAACGCATGACGGCCTACAGGGATGACTGTGCATTTCCCGGCATCGAGAGGAATGTCTCCTACGCCTTGCAGGCGCAAGGTCAGTGACAGTTGACGCGTACCGACCAGCCACAGCACCACGCGCGTGGTTTCCAGCCGGCGCAGCAGTGGGCCGGCCAAGACGGGAGGCAGCGGATTCAGGTCAGCAGGTATCGGGGACATTCAGGGGGCAAAGCTCAAGACGCACAGGCTGGCGATGATAGCGCAGCCGGCGCCTTGAACCCTTAAACGAGGCTTAAGAGTCAGCCTTCTGCAGCTTCAGCGCCAGCAGTCGCCATTCGGCGGACGCGGGTTGCTCCTGCACCGAGCAGTCGAAGCGATAAGTGACGTCATCGCCGTTCATGTTGCGCGCGGTGACCTTGTTGCTGAGGGTGTAGACCTGATCCTTGAAGCGCTTGGTGACAATGGCAGAACTGTCGGCGAAGCGCTCCGACGCTGGGAAGCGCAGTGTGCTGGTGACCAGCGTGCCGCACATGACATACGCGAGCATCGATTTATCGCTGTCGGCATTTTGCCCAAGCTTGTCGCGCAGCGCGGAGAGCGCTTTACGGCCCTGCGCGTCGCTCTGATCCAGGACGGTTTTTTCCGATATCGATTTCGGTGCCCGGCTGGCGTAATTCGGCAGCAGTGCGGAATCCGGCGGAGAAGGTTGATTATCCGGCTCGATCGCGGCAAGGCCCGGCGCGTTTTCCAGCACCGCGGACGTTGAATCCGACTCGGCTTCGGGCAACAGACTGGTGGTGACATCGTTCTGTGCGATCACGTCTTCGACTGGCGCCTTTTCGGCTTTATGCGCCGACGGGAACAACGACAGGAAGATCGACAGCACCACCATGCCGACGATAAAACCGCCCGCCGCGCCAACGATGTTGCCGTAAAACAGATTCCAGCTGCCGCGGTTTTTCACCACCCAGCGCCACATCAAACCCCAGGCGGCGATAAATGCCAGAAAACTCAGAAACTCCATTCGATCCTTTCCTTAACCCTTCAATAGCCTGCAAAACAGCACCCACTGGCGGTGAGTGCTGAAGATGGACGGCAAGATATCAAAATAGAGGTCTGACGCCACGAAGACATTCACATGCCGAGATTGGGCGGATTGATCTGAACAAAAAACATGATCGCCGTTATGCCGGCCACAACGCCGCAAAGGCCGGCCAGTAGCTGACGCGCGACAGGGTGTTCGACCTGCGAGCGACGGGCCACCAGCATCCATACGCCGGTCAGCGCCGCGGCAGTCGCCAGCATTTCCAGAAGCGATCCCATGACCCCCGGGACCGGTGGCCGGCTAGAGCCGAACAGACCGACACAAAGCTGCGAAACCACCAGGCCGACAATCATGCCGCTGGCCGCACCCAACACATTGGCGAGTAGCAGATTCCACGCACCACGCTGCCTGACGACCCAGACCCACATGCCTATCCAGGCGATAAAGAAAAACACAACATCCATCGTATCCATCCTTCGCAACCAGTCGCGGTACAAACGCTCGGCACCTTGCCGACAGTGGACGGCACGATAGCAAAATAGTAGCGTCGCGCCACTTTCTTGATTCCTGTAATGGACTACGCATGTCAAAAGTCGCTTCTGTTCTGCGCACGCTCTGTGCAATCACGCTCGCCAGCGCCATTACTCCGGCAATCGCCGCCTGGAAAGAGCCTCCGGAGAGCAGTTGGCAGTATTACCTCGCCAACTGCCAGCGAATGCAGGAAAAAATGGCCGACGTCCAGAGCGGTCGCGTACCTGGCGCCTTTGAGGTGGCGGGTGATCTGGAAGGCAGCCTGCGGATCATCAATGAGCGCCGCTTGAACCTGACGCCCCAATACCTCGGCTCCCGCGAATTCGCTCAATGCGAAAACGTCGCCGCCCAGGCCGAGGCAACGATTGCCCAAGGCAAGGCCGAGTTCGCCGCCAGAATGAACCAAGCCGCCGAACAAGGCCGCATCGCCCACCAGAACTCCCCCGAATACAAACGCGCCCGTTCTCTCGGCTACAGCGACGTCGGCGACATCTCCTTCCTCAAACTCCACGAAGACATGGACGGCGAAGCCCGCCTGAAAACCATGCTGATCACCGTCGACGAAATCTGCGGCCAACACTTCCGCGCCACGCAGTATGTGAAGCCGTATGTGATCTATACCGTGCGCCCGTCGGATGGCGGCTGTGGCGAGGAAAAACGCGTGGCGATCGTCGGCGGCCGGTCGGTGGAGAAGGGCGATTACATCGATGAGCGGGGCGAGTTTCAGTATGTGGGCTGGAAGAAGATTGTGGGGGCGGATGGATTTCCCACGGATATTCGGGTTTTGAAGGCTCGACGCTGAAAGGTCAGCGAGTGAAGCAACTGATCAGAGAATGTCTTTCAGATAACCCTTGAGCGCGAGGAGCGGCTGATCAAGCTGCTCCAGCGACTGCGCCTGACTGAAATCGGCTGACAGCTTTTGCAGCTCCCGCCCCAGCGGTTTCTCGACGCCGCCCAACGCATCCATCGCCAAGCCCAGGCACTCGTTCATCTTGAACTGAATGGTTTCGACATCACCCCGGCGCACCAGCAGTTCGAAAACGTCTTTCTGATAGTCACCCATAACCATGTCATCCCGCAGAATCGGGCTCAGGCCTTCCTCCTCGTAAGCGAGTTTGAGGGAGAACAGGGCGACGGTTTCCAGTGACGTTTCCATGGTTGGCCTTGGAGGTTCTTGAGCTTGAGTCTTGAAATTCGGTACGACCAGCGATAGTCGCAACGGGGCGGAAGACCGGCTGCGGGCGTGCGTGATTATACTGAGTGGACGCATCAGGTGCAGTCCCTAGGCAAAACAGGTTGCACGGACAGCGCCGAGACATTCAATGACCTAAGCAACAGAACGAGTTTCTCAGGATGGCCAGCGAGTATGAGCTGCCAGACAAACTCAACGATAGTTCAGGCATATGAGCGGAGCGACGATCATGGAATACGACGAAAAGTTGATTGAAGAGGCTGTGCTTGCCCTGTTGGCCGCTTTCAGTTCCGACGACGGCAATGCATGGAAAGGCTTCGATTTTGAAGTCATGAACCGATTGCATGAACAGGGTCTCATCAGTAATCCGGTAAACAGGAACAAATCGATCTGGTTGACGGAGGAGGGCCAGGAACGAGGTCGTCAGATAGCTGAGCGTTTGTTTGGGGGAGTTGTTCAAGCCCCGCGTGCGCCTGATCCAGATATCTGAGTTCCTGTCTCGGCTCGTCGTTTGAACTGCGCCGCGCCAGTGGAACGCAAATGGAGGGGTTTTCCCGTTGGAGCATTTTCTGAATGAACCACAACTGACAAACGTTAGAGCTGCACTGTCCGAACCGTTCAACCATTTTCCCACTGATTACGATTACATCGCATGCCAGCTAAAAGGCGTCGATCCAGCGGTGCTCTACGAGATTTTTTATTCAGAAGTAGCGCCGGTGTGCTTTATGAACATTGCAGCGGTCTTGCCGACTGTCTGGACAGGTTTTGACCCTGATTGGCTCAGGGGCGAGATAGAGGAAAGGCTTGTGGCGCGGCAGCGTAATTGGTTTCGCAGGTTGTTCGACAAGTTGCTGATTCGTTGGTTGAAATACAACTACGACCATATGTGGCAAGAAATCGCCAGCAGGCTTTGAGCTTGTGGCAAGCGTCTGAAGTTCTTCGCTTTTAGCGATCAATACTTCGCCAAGTTTATCGCGCAACCGGTCTCATCGCGGGTGAGCAGGTGGCCATTGAGTGGAGAGGGGGCACTTTCCGACAGACGAAAAAAAAGGCCTTGCTAAGCAAGACCTTTCTTAATTTTGGTGCCCCGAGGGAGACTCGAACTCCCACTCCTTTCGAAAACGGATTTTGAATCCGCCGCGTCTACCAATTCCGCCATCAGGGCTCAATGGCGGCGAAGTATAGAGAGGTGATTACCGTTGGTCAATCACGTTTCATGGTCAATTTTTGATAATTCCGCTAGACTTTCCGGCCCTGCTAGACGAACCCCATCATGCGCGTTGCTGACTTTACCTTCGAGCTCCCTGATTCGCTGATCGCCCGCCACCCTCTGGCCGAGCGTCGCGGTAGTCGCCTGCTGACCCTTGATGGGCCGAGCGGCGCCCTTGCACACCGTCAATTCACTGATTTGCTTGAGCATTTGCGCCCGGGCGATTTGATGGTATTCAACAATACCCGGGTGATTCCGGCGCGGCTGTTTGGGCAGAAAGCCTCGGGCGGCAAGCTGGAAATCCTCATCGAACGCGTGCTCGATACGCACCGCGTGCTGGCCCATGTGCGCTCCAGCAAGTCGCCGAAGCCGGGTTCGAAGATCCTCATCGACGGCGGTGGCGAAGCCGAGATGCTCGCGCGTCACGATGCGCTGTTCGAGCTGGGCTTTGCTGAAGAAGTGCTGCCGCTGCTCGATCGCGTCGGGCACATGCCGTTGCCTCCTTATATAGACCGCCCGGACGAAGGTTCGGATCGCGAGCGCTATCAGACCGTGTACGCCCAGCGCCTGGGTGCGGTAGCGGCGCCGACGGCGGGGCTGCATTTCGATCAGCCGCTGATGGAGGCGATTGCCGCCAAGGGCGTCGAGACCGCGTTCGTCACGCTGCACGTCGGTGCGGGGACGTTCCAGCCGGTGCGCGTCGACAAGATCGAAGATCACCACATGCACAGCGAGTGGCTGGAAGTCGGCCAGGACGTGGTCGACGCCGTTGCCGCGTGCCGCGCGCGTGGTGGACGGGTGATTGCCGTGGGCACAACCAGTGTGCGTTCGCTGGAAAGTGCCGCGCGCGATGGCGTGCTCAAGCCGTTCAGTGGCGACACCGACATCTTTATCTACCCGGGCCGGCCGTTCCATGTGGTCGACGCCCTGGTCACCAACTTCCATTTGCCGGAATCCACGCTGTTGATGCTGGTTTCGGCGTTCGCCGGTTATCCCGAAACCATGGCCGCCTATAAAGCCGCCGTCGACAACGGCTACCGCTTTTTCAGCTACGGTGATGCGATGTTCATCACCCGTAATCCCGCCCCGACTGCCCCTGAACACACAGGCCCAGAGGAAACAGAATGAGTCGCGAATGTCGCATGTCCTTTGAACTGCTTGCCACCGATGGCAAGGCTCGTCGTGGTCGGCTGACCTTCCCGCGTGGCACCGTCGAGACCCCGGCGTTCATGCCGGTGGGCACCTATGGCACGGTCAAGGGCATGTTGCCGCGTGACATCGTCGCCACTGGCGCGGAAATCATTCTGGGCAATACCTTCCACCTGTGGCTGCGCCCGGGCACCGAGGTGATCAAGGAGCACGGCGACCTGCACGATTTCATGCAGTGGAAAGGCCCGATCCTCACCGACTCCGGCGGTTTCCAGGTGTTCAGCTTGGGCGCGATGCGCAAGATCAAGGAGGAGGGCGTGACCTTCGCCTCCCCGGTCGACGGCTCGAAAGTGTTCATGGGCCCGGAAGAATCGATGCAGGTGCAGCGCGATCTGGGTTCCGACATCGTGATGATCTTCGACGAGTGCACGCCGTACCCGGCTGACGAAGATGTCGCTCGCGTATCGATGGAGCTGTCGCTGCGTTGGGCCCAGCGCTCGAAAAACGCGCATGGCGAAAACACCGCGGCGCTGTTCGGTATCGTTCAGGGCGGCATGCACCAGGATCTGCGCATGCGCTCGCTGGAAGGCCTCGACAAGATCGGCTTCGATGGCCTGGCCATTGGCGGTCTGTCGGTGGGCGAGCCGAAGCACGAGATGATCAAGGTGCTGGATTATCTGCCGGGCATGATGCCGGCTGACAAACCTCGTTACCTTATGGGCGTTGGCAAACCGGAAGATCTGGTTGAGGGTGTGCGCCGCGGTGTGGACATGTTCGATTGCGTGATGCCAACCCGTAATGCCCGCAATGGGCATCTGTTCATTGATACAGGCGTGCTGAAGATCCGTAACGCGTTCCATCGCCATGATGATTCGCCGCTGGATCCGACCTGCGATTGCTATACCTGCCAGAACTTCTCCCGCGCTTATCTGCATCACCTGGACAAGTGCGGCGAAATGCTCGGCAGCATGCTCAATACCATCCATAACTTGCGCCATTATCAGGTGCTGATGGCTGGTTTGCGCGAGGCTATTCAACAGGGTACATTGGCCGCCTTTGTCGATGCCTTCTACGCCAAACGCGGGCTCCCCGTTCCGCCTTTGGACTGAGTTTTCTGACCCCAAGATTCAACATTTGCAACTGGAGTGCTAAATGAGCTTTTTTATCTCTAACGCCATGGCTGACGCAGCTGCACCGGCTGCTGCTGGCCCAATGGGCGGCGGCTTCGAGTGGATTTTCCTGGTCGGCTTCCTGGTCATCTTCTACCTGATGATCTGGCGTCCACAGGCCAAGCGCGCCAAAGAGCAGAAGAACCTGCTGAGCAGCCTTGCGAAGGGTGACGAAGTGGTCACCACCGGCGGCATCGCCGGCAAGATCACCAAAGTGGCCGATGACTTCGTGGTTCTGGAAGTTTCCGACACCGTGGAAATGAAGTTCCAGAAGGGCGCCATCGCCGCCACGCTGCCAAAAGGCACGCTGAAAGCGATCTAAGGTTCCAACTTCTACTCAATCGACGGGGCGCGCAAGGCGCCCCGCGTTCATAACGGGCGGCGTGATGCTGAACAAATATCCTCTGTGGAAATACATTCTGATCCTGGCGGTGCTGGCGGTCGGTCTGATTTATTCCGCTCCCAATCTATACCCTGATGACCCGGCCATTCAGATCAGCGGCGCCAGCACGGCACTGCAGGTCAATCAGGCCGATCTGGATCGCGTCAGCACCGCGCTGCGTGAGTCCGGGATCAACGTCAAGGCAGCTTCGCTGGCCGCCAACGGCAAGGGCGGTCTGATCCGTCTGACCAAGGCTGAAGACCAGCTGCCGGCCAAGGACGTTGTGCGCAAGGCATTGGGTGATGACTACGTCGTCGCACTGAACCTGGCACAGACCACCCCGCAATGGCTGCGCAACCTCGGCGCGCACCCGATGAAGCTGGGTCTGGACTTGTCCGGTGGTGTGCACTTCCTGCTGGAAGTGGACATGGACAAAGCCCTCGACGCCCGCCTGAAAGTCTACGAAGGCGACGTCAAGAGCTTGCTGCGCAAAGAGAAGCTGCGCTATCGCAGCCTGCCACAACTGGGCGGCGCCATTCAGTTGGGCTTCAGCGATGCTGACTCCCGCGAACAGGCCCGTGCGCTGATCCGCAAGAACTTCAACGATTTCGACATTGTTCCGGCCGACCTCAACGGTCAACCGGTGCTGCGTCTGGCGATGACCCCGGCCAAGCTGGCGGAAATCCGTGAATACTCCATCAAGCAGAACTTGACCACGGTACGTAACCGCGTCAACGAGCTGGGTGTTGCCGAACCGATCGTTCAGCGTCAGGGCGCCAACCGCATCGTGGTTGAGCTGCCGGGCGTGCAGGACACTGCCGAAGCCAAACGTATTCTCGGCAAGACGGCCAACCTCGAGTTCCGTCTGGCTGCAGAGCCGGGTGCTTCGAAAGCCACTTCCGAAACTTTCGAGTTCCGTGAAGGTAAGCGTCCTCCTGCGCAGATCGAGCGTGGCCTGATCATCACCGGTGACCAGGTAACTGACGCCAAGGCTGGTTTCGGCGAGCACGGCACACCTGAAGTGAACATCCGTCTGGATGGCCACGGTGGCGAGCTGATGAGCCGCGCGACCCGTTCGAACGTGGGCCGCAGCATGGCGGTGATCTTCATCGAACAGCGTCCGGTGACCACCTACGTCAAGCAGGTTGTCGACGGCGTCGAGAAAGACGTGCCGGTTCAGACCTTCAAGGAAGAGAAGAAGATCATCAGCCTGGCGACCATTCAGTCGCCGCTGGGTGCGCAGTTCCGCATCACCGGCCTGAACGGCCAGGGTGAATCGTCCGAGCTGGCGCTGCTGCTGCGTGCCGGTGGTCTGGCCGCGCCGATGTACTTCGCTGAAGAGCGCACAATCGGTCCGAGCCTGGGTGCTGACAACATCACCAAAGGTATCGATGCATCGTTGTGGGGCATGCTGTTCGTCTCGCTGTTCATCATCGCCATCTACCGCTTCTTCGGTTTGATCGCCACGGTCGCGCTGGCGGT
This sequence comes from Pseudomonas fluorescens, assembly GCF_004683905.1. NCBI lineage: Bacteria > Pseudomonadati > Pseudomonadota > Gammaproteobacteria > Pseudomonadales > Pseudomonadaceae > Pseudomonas > Pseudomonas fluorescens. The sequence goes on along the minus strand of NZ_CP038438.1, from coordinate 4,939,464 downwards.
GAACATGGTGCTGCTGCTGGCGCTGATGTCGCTGCTGGGTGCAACGCTGACCCTGCCGGGTATCGCCGGTATCGTCCTGACCATGGGTATGGCGGTCGACGCCAACGTGCTGATCTTCTCGCGGATCCGTGAAGAGATCGCCGCCGGCATGACCGTGCAGCGTGCAATCAACGAAGGCTTCGGCCGGGCATTCACCGCGATTCTCGACGCCAACCTGACCACTCTGCTGGTCGGCGGCATCCTCTTCGCCATGGGCACCGGCCCGGTGAAGGGCTTCGCAGTGACCATGTCCCTCGGGATCTTTACCTCGATGTTCACGGCCATCATGGTGACCCGCGCAATGGTCAACCTGATCTTCGGCGGACGTGACTTCAAGAAGTTGTGGATTTAAGGGGCTGCCATGTTACGTACAATCAACTTCATGGGCGTTCGCAACTTCGCGTTCGGCGTCACAGTGTTTCTCACGTTGCTGGCTATTTTCAGCGTCGTCCACAAGGGCATGAACTGGGGCCTGGACTTCACCGGCGGTACGCTCATCGAGCTGACCTACGAGCGTCCGGCCGACGTCACCAAAGTGCGTGAAGAGCTGGTGACTTCCGGTTATCACGAAGCCATCGTGCAGAGCTTTGGTGCAACCACCGACTTGCTCGTACGTATGCCAGGCGAAGACCCGCAGTTGGGTCATCAGGTAGCCGAGGCTTTGCAGAAAGTCGGCGGCGACAACCCGGCGACGGTCAAGCGTGTCGAGTTCGTCGGCCCGCAGGTCGGTGAAGAACTGCGCGACCAGGGCGGCCTCGGCATGCTGCTGGCGCTCGGCGGCATCCTGATCTACCTGGCTTTCCGCTTTCAGTGGAAATTCGCGGTCGGCGCCATCGTTTCGCTGATTCACGACGTGATCGTGACTGTCGGTATCCTGTCGTTCTTCCAGATCACCTTCGACCTGACGGTGCTGGCTGCGGTACTGGCGATCATCGGTTACTCGCTGAACGACACCATCGTCGTGTTCGACCGGGTTCGTGAGAACTTCCGTGTGCTGCGCAAGGCTTCGCTGATCGAGAACATCAACATCTCGACCACTCAGACCCTGCTGCGGACTATGGCAACGTCGATCTCCACCTTGCTGGCGATCGCTGCGCTGCTGTTCTTCGGTGGCGACAACCTGTTCGGCTTCTCCATCGCGCTGTTCATCGGTGTTCTGGCGGGTACCTACTCGTCGATCTACATCGCGAACGTGGTGCTGATCTGGCTGAACCTGAGCACCGAGGATCTGATTCCTCCGGCCAACACCGAGAAGGAAGTCGACGACCGTCCATAACGGCCATCGCTTCACCGGTTGTCAGCCCGAAAAAGGCGCGAGTTGAACTCGCGCCTTTTTTTATGCTCCAAGGCTGGGAGAAGCGCGGGCGCGTCCCGTATGTGATGGTCAGGAGGTTCATGTGAACAAGTCGTTGCTGGTTGGTGCGGTATTGGGTGCTGTCGGTGTGACTGCCGGGGGTGCTGTTGCCACCTACAGCCTGGTTAAAAGCGGCCCTGAGTATGCGCAAGTGCTGGCCGTTGAGCCGGTCAAAACACAGATCAAGACTCCACGTGAAGTGTGCAAGGATGTTGCTGTAACCCGCCAGGCGCCGGTCAAGGATCAACACCAGATCCTCGGTACCGCGATTGGTGCGGTAGCGGGTGGTTTGCTGGGTAACCAGATCGGCGGCGGTACCGGCAAGAAGATTGCCACGGTCGCTGGCGCGGTCGGTGGCGGTTATGCCGGTAACAAGGTGCAGGAAGGCATGCAGAACCGCGATACCTACACCACCACCCAGACTCGCTGTAACACCGTGAATGACATCAGCGACAAGGTTGTCGGTTACGACGTGCGTTATTCGCTGGATGGCAAGGAAGGCAAAGTGCGGATGGACCGTGATCCGGGCAACCAGATTCCGGTGGACAAGGAAGGTAAGTTGATTCTGTCGCAGAATCAGCCGGCTCAATAACCGTCTGATCGTTTAAAAAAGAGCACCCTGCGGGGTGCTTTTTTGTGCCTGCCATTCAAGCCTCACCACAAAGACCCTGTGGGAGCGGGCTTGCTCGCGAATGCGGTCTACCATCCAGAATTAATGTTGGCTGACGCGCCGCCTTCGCGAGCAAGCCCGCTCCCACAGTGGATTCGAGTGGAGGCTGAAATCGCAGGCATAAAAAAAGCACCCCGAAGGGTGCTTTTTGCGTTTCGCGGGAAGCTTAGCGCTTCAGCGAAGCCGGCAGGTGCGGCTGGATCGCCGTCAGTACTGCCTTGAAGCATTTGGTGTTACCGGCAACGATGTGGCCTTTTTCAAGGAAATCGTGACCGCCGGTGAAGTCGCTCACCAAGCCGCCAGCTTCTTGAATCAGCAGGGCGCCGGCAGCCATGTCCCACTCGGACAGACCCGATTCCCAGAACGCGTCGAAACGACCGGCAGCCACGTAGGCCAGGTCCAGGCTGGCGGAGCCGGCGCGGCGGATGCCGGCAGTCTGGCCAACCAGGGCGCGGAACATGCCCAGGTAGTTGTCGAGGTTGTCCATCTGGTCGTCACGGAACGGGAAGCCAGTGCCCAGCAGAGCGCCGTCGAGGCTGGTGCGACCGCTGACGCGCAGACGACGACCGTTCAGTTGAGCGCCGCGACCACGGCTGGCGGTGAATTCTTCCTGGCGAACCGGGTCCAGAACCACTGCGTGTTCCAGGCGACCACGGTATTTGCAGGCAATGCTGACAGCAAAGTGAGGAATGCCACGCAGGAAGTTGGTGGTGCCGTCCAGTGGATCGATGATCCACAGGTACTCTTCGCCTTCGATGCCGTTACCGACATGCATGCCGGTCTCTTCACCCTGGATCGAGTGATTCGGGTAAGCCTTGCGCAGAGCATCGATGATTTTCTGTTCGGCGGCGCGATCGACCTCGGATACATAATCCTTGGCGTCTTTTTCGTCGACCTTGATGGTATCCAGGCGCTCGATGGAGCGGAAGATCAGTTCACTGGCGCTGCGGGCGGCGCGCAGCGCGATATTCAGCATGGGCTGCATGGATGTGTCACCTAAGGTTGTTAAAGAAAGCCGCGCATTCTATCAGAACTTTTCTTCAGGTGAAGGTCGCTGTTCGCTTTCATAGCTTAACGGTAGGCTGTTCTGTAAGATTTGCACCCCTTTCCTGTGTCCGAGAGCGCCTCCCTTGCTGCAGAACATTCGTGTCGTCCTGGTCAATACCAGCCACCCCGGCAACATCGGCGGGGCCGCGCGCGCCATGAAAAACATGGGTCTGTCGCGGCTGGTGCTGGTCGAACCGCGGTTGTTTCCGCACCACGAAGCCGATGCGCGTGCTTCCGGTGCCGGTGACATTCTTGAAAACGCCCAAGTCGTCGCCACTCTGGAAGACGCTTTGGTCGGCTGCAATCTGGTGCTCGGCACCAGCGCCCGTGACCGGCGCATTCCCTGGCCGCTGCTCGATCCCCGCGAATGCGGGAGCAAAGTGGTCGAGGAAGCGGGGCAGGGCGCACAAATCGCGTTGGTGTTCGGTCGTGAAGACTCCGGCCTGACCAACGAGGAGCTGCAGCGATGTCACTTTCACGTGCACATCCCCTCCGATCCTGAGTTCAGCTCGTTGAACCTCGGGGCGGCGGTGCAGGTGTTGAGCTACGAAGTGCGCATGGCCTGGCTGGCCGCTCAAGGGCAGCCGACCAAGATCGAGAAAGAAGAAGTGGCTTCGGTGAAAAGCGCCGAACTCGCGACCATGGATGAGCTGGAGCGCTTTTACGAGCATCTGGAGCAGACGCTGGTTGCCATCGAATTCCTCGACCCGGAAAAGCCAAGGCACTTGATGGCGCGCCTGCGCCGATTGTACGGACGCAGCTCGGTCAGCCGGGCGGAAATGAATATTTTGCGTGGCATCCTCACGGAAACCCAAAAAGCGGCCCGTGGTGAGCTTCTTAAGCGGAAGGACTGAATGATGTTTGAGCGTTTGCGTGAAGATATCCAGAGCGTATTCCATCGAGACCCGGCGGCGCGTAACGCTTTTGAAGTCCTGACCTGCTACCCCGGTATGCACGCGATCTGGATTCATCGGTTGGCCGGGATGCTGTGGCGCAACGAGCTGAAATGGCTGGCGCGGCTGGTGTCGAACTTCGGTCGCTGGCTGACCGGGATCGAGATTCATCCGGGTGCCAAGGTCGGACGGCGTTTCTTCATCGATCACGGCATGGGCATCGTCATTGGTGAAACCGCCGAGATCGGCGATGACGTGACCATTTATCAGGGCGTGACCCTCGGCGGCACCAGTTGGAACAAGGGTAAGCGCCACCCGACGCTGGGTGATGGGGTTGTCGTGGGTGCTGGTGCCAAAGTGCTCGGTCCATTCACGGTGGGGGCTGGCGCGAAAGTCGGCTCCAATGCCGTAGTGACCAAGGAAGTGCCGCCGGGCGCTACAGTGGTGGGGATTCCGGGGCGGATCATCGTCAAGTCCGATGAAGAGCAGGATGCCAAGCGCAAGGCGATGGCCGAGAAGATCGGCTTCGATGCTTATGGTGTCAGCGAAGACATGCCCGATCCGGTGGCCCGTGCCATCGGTCAGTTGCTCGATCACCTGCAAGCGGTGGACGGGCGGCTGGAGGGGATGTGCGGCGCGCTGAAGGATCTGGGCAGTAATTACTGTGCGAAAGATCTGCCTGAGCTGCGCGAAGAAGATTTCGCTTGCGTGAAGGGCAAGGATCAGAGCCAGGCCAGCTAAACCGGGGCGCTGTGTTTCGCGAGCAAGCCCGCTCCCACATTGGAGTGCATCCCCCCTGTGGGAGCGGGCTTGCTCGCGAAGATCGATAACGCGGTACCGCTGGCTGTACGCCGCCAGCCTTTGCTATGATGCGCGCGCTCTTTTGCGGGTAAACCCGACTAAAGCACTAGGTCTTATAGTTGACTTAAATGCTCGGGAATTGCATACTCCCGCCCATTCCGAACTCCGTGGTAATTGTCCATGCGACTGACTACAAAAGGCCGATACGCCGTGACCGCCATGCTTGACCTGGCGTTGCACGCGCAGCACGGGCCGGTGTCCCTGGCCGATATCTCCGAGCGCCAAGGCATCTCCCTGTCCTATCTCGAACAGCTTTTCGCCAAGCTGCGCCGCAGTAACCTGGTTTCCAGTGTTCGCGGTCCAGGCGGTGGTTACCAGCTGTCGCGCGACATGCAGGGCATCCAGGTGGCTCAGGTGATCGATGCGGTCAACGAATCGGTCGATGCTACAAAGTGCCAGGGCCAGGGCGACTGCCATTCCGGCGACACCTGCCTGACTCATCACCTGTGGTGCGACCTGAGCCTGCAGATTCACGAATTTCTCAGCGGTATCAGCTTGGCCGACCTCGTAACTCGCCGTGAGGTGCAGGAAGTGGCCCAGCGTCAGGATCAGCGTCGTTGCAATGGCAAGGCGCCGCGCCTGGACAAGATTGAAGCGTCCGCCGTCGAATGACAGCCAAAGAGCTAGCGGCACGCCAGCCAGCCTGATTTAGGAGATAGTCCATGAAATTGCCGATTTACCTTGATTACTCTGCGACCACCCCGGTCGATCCGCGCGTTGCGCAAAAGATGAGTGAATGCCTGCTGGTCGACGGAAACTTCGGTAACCCGGCGTCCCGTTCCCACGTGTTCGGCTGGAAAGCTGAAGAGTCCGTCGAAAACGCCCGTCGTCAGGTGGCCGATCTGGTCAACGCTGACCCGCGTGAAATCGTCTGGACATCCGGTGCCACCGAATCCGACAACCTGGCGATCAAGGGTGCGGCGCATTTCTATGGCTCCAAAGGCAAGCACCTGATCACCAGCAAGATCGAACACAAGGCCGTTCTCGACACCATGCGCCAACTGGAGCGTGAAGGTTTCGAAGTGACCTACCTCGAGCCGACTGAAGACGGTCTGATCACCCCTGCGATGATCGAAGCGGCACTGCGCGAAGACACCATTCTGGTGTCGGTGATGCACGTGAACAACGAAATCGGCACCATCAACGACATCGCTGCCATCGGCGAACTGACCCGCTCCAAGGGCGTTCTGCTGCATGTTGACGCGGCTCAGTCCACTGGCAAGGTCGACATTGACCTGCAGAAGCTGAAAGTCGACATGATGTCGTTCTCCGCCCACAAAACCTACGGCCCTAAAGGCATCGGCGCGCTGTACGTCAGCCGCAAGCCGCGTGTGCGCATCGAAGCGACCATGCACGGTGGCGGTCACGAACGTGGCATGCGTTCCGGCACCTTGGCGACCCACCAGATCGTCGGCATGGGCGAAGCGTTCCGTGTAGCCAAGGAAGACATGGCTGCCGAAAACGTGCGCATCAAAGCCCTGAGCGACCGCTTCTACAAGCAGGTCGAGCATCTGGAAGAGCTGTACGTCAACGGCAGCCTGACCGCCCGCGTTCCGCACAACCTGAACCTGAGCTTCAACTACGTTGAAGGCGAGTCGCTGATCATGGCGCTCAAGGATCTGGCGGTATCGTCCGGTTCGGCCTGCACCTCGGCGTCCCTGGAGCCTTCGTACGTTCTGCGCGCCCTCGGCCGCAACGACGAACTGGCACACAGCTCGATCCGTTTCACCTTCGGCCGTTTCACCACCGAAGAAGAAATCGACTACGCCGCGCAGAAAGTCTGCGAGGCCGTTACCAAGCTGCGCGCTCTGTCGCCGCTGTGGGACATGTACAAAGACGGTGTCGACATTTCGAAAATCGAGTGGGCGGCACACTGATTTCAAGTCGCCGCGAACCGGCCCTGCGACCCCAGGTTGCAGGGCTTAAAGAGCGACTCTCTGATGAGTGAGGATTAAGCACCATGGCTTACAGCGAAAAGGTCATCGACCACTACGAAAACCCGCGCAACGTCGGCAAGATGAACGCGGAAGACCCGGATGTCGGCACCGGCATGGTCGGCGCTCCGGCGTGCGGCGACGTGATGCGTCTGCAGATCAAGGTCAACGATCAGGGCGTTATCGAAGACGCCAAGTTCAAGACCTATGGCTGCGGTTCGGCAATCGCTTCCAGCTCCCTGGCCACCGAGTGGATGAAGGGCAAGACGCTGGACGAAGCCGAGACCATCAAGAACACTCAGTTGGCCGAAGAACTGGCTCTGCCGCCAGTGAAAATCCACTGCTCGGTACTCGCTGAAGACGCTATCAAAGCGGCTGTTCGCGACTACAAGCAGAAGAAAGGCTTGATCTAAGCATTGCGCGACGAGTAAGGAGTCAACGATGGCTATCAGCATGACAGAAGCGGCTGCTCGACACGTGCGACGCTCCCTCGACGGGCGCGGCAAAGGTGAAGGGATTCGTCTGGGTGTTCGCACCACGGGCTGTTCCGGCCTTGCCTACGTGCTGGAGTTTGTCGACGAGGTGGTTGCCGAGGATCAGGTGTTCGAAAGTCACGGCGAGAAAGTGATCATCGACCCGAAAAGCCTGGCTTACCTGGACGGCACCGAGCTCGATTTCGTCAAGGAAGGGTTGAACGAAGGCTTCAAGTTCAACAACCCCAACGTACGCGGTGAATGTGGCTGCGGCGAAAGCTTCAACATCTGAGGCTTGTCGTGGGTATTCCTTGTCATTTCGCTTTATTCGAGCTGCAACCGAGCTTTCGCCTGGATCTCGAGCAGTTGGCCACGCGCTACCGTGAGTTGGCGCGCGGTGTTCATCCTGACCGCTTTGCCGACGCTTCCGAGCGCGAGCAGCGCTCAGCGCTCGAGCAGTCTGCGCGGCTTAACGACGCGTATCAGACGCTCAAGAGTCCTGCCCAGCGTGCACGCTACCTGCTGACCATCAGCGGGCATGAAGTGCCGATGGAAGTCACGGTCCATGACCCCGAGTTTCTCTTGCAGCAGATGCAATGGCGCGAAGAGCTCGAAGACCTCCAGGACAGCGCCGATCTCGACGGTGTCGCGGTATTCAAGCGTCGCCTGAAGGTGGCTCAGGAACAGTTGAACGAAAGCTTCGCAGCCTGTTGGGATGATGCGGCGCAACGCGAACAGGCCGAACGCCTGATGCGGCGCATGCAGTTCCTCGACAAGCTCACCTACGAAGTGCGCCAGTTAGAAGAGCGCCTCGACGATTAACCCAGTGCCGCTCCGGTCGCACGCCTGATATACAGATAAGTCCTGATCACGATGGCCCTACTGCAGATCGCCGAACCCGGCCAAAGTCCTCAACCGCACCAGCGTCGTCTGGCTGTGGGAATCGACTTGGGCACTACCAATTCGCTGGTCGCTGCGTTGCGCAGTGGTCTTTCCGAGCCACTGGCCGACGCTGACGGGCAGGTCATCCTGCCGTCCGCCGTGCGTTATCACGCCGACCGCGTCGAGGTTGGCGAATCGGCCAAACTGGCCGCGTCCTCCGATCCCTTGAACACTGTGCTGTCGGTCAAGCGCCTGATGGGGCGTGGTCTGTCCGACGTCAAGCAATTAGGCGAGCAACTGCCATACCGCTTTGTCGGCGGCGAATCGCACATGCCGTTCATCGACACCGTACAAGGCCCGAAAAGCCCGGTCGAAGTCTCCGCCGATATCCTCAAGGTGCTGCGTCAGCGTGCTGAAGCGACCCTGGGTGGCGAACTGGTCGGTGCGGTGATCACCGTTCCGGCGTATTTCGACGATGCGCAGCGCCAAGCCACCAAGGATGCGGCGAAACTCGCCGGTCTGAATGTGCTGCGTCTGCTCAACGAGCCGACCGCTGCCGCCGTGGCGTATGGCCTGGATCAACACGCCGAAGGTCTGGTCGCAATCTATGACCTGGGCGGCGGAACCTTCGATATTTCGATTCTGCGTCTGACCGGCGGTGTTTTCGAAGTGCTCGCCACTGGCGGCGACAGCGCGCTGGGCGGCGATGACTTCGATCACGCGATTGCCGGCTGGATTATCGAGAGCGCCGGCCTGTCTGCCGATCTCGACCCGGGCGCACAACGCAATCTGCTGCAAACCGCCTGTGCGGCCAAAGAAGCCCTGACCGATGCGGCCAGCGTTGAAGTCGCCTACGGTGACTGGAAAGCGCAGCTGACCCGCGAAGCCTTCGATGCGCTGATCGAGCCGATGGTTGCTCGCAGCCTGAAAGCCTGCCGCCGCGCTGTGCGTGATTCCGGTATTGAGTTGGAAGACGTGCATGCCGTGGTCATGGTCGGTGGTTCGACTCGTGTGCCGCGTGTTCGCGAGGCGGTTGCCGAAGCCTTTGGTCGTCAGCCACTGACCGAAATCGACCCGGATCAAGTGGTGGCCATCGGGGCCGCGATCCAGGCGGATACGCTGGCTGGCAACAAGCGTGATGGCGGCGAACTGCTGCTGCTCGACGTGATTCCACTGTCCCTTGGGCTGGAAACCATGGGCGGGCTGATGGAGAAGGTGATTCCGCGCAACACCACCATCCCGGTCGCCCGTGCGCAGGACTTCACTACTTATAAAGACGGCCAGTCGGCCATGGCGATCCATGTGCTGCAGGGTGAGCGCGAGCTGATCAGCGACTGCCGCTCCCTGGCGCGCTTCGAACTGCGCGGCATTCCAGCGATGGTGGCCGGTGCGGCGAAGATTCGCGTGACCTTCCAGGTCGATGCCGACGGCCTGCTCAGCGTGTCTGCCCGCGAACTGGGTTCGGGCGTCGAGGCGAGCATTCAGGTCAAACCGTCCTACGGTCTGACCGACGGTGAAATCGCCAAGATGCTCAAGGACTCGTTCCAGCACGCCAATGACGACAAGGTCGCCCGCGTCCTGCGCGAGCAGCAAGTCGATGCCCAACGCCTGATCGAAGCGGTGCAGGGTGCTCTGGAAGCCGATGGCGAGCGTTTGCTCGACTCCGAGGAGCGCATGGTAATCGAGCTGCAGATGCAAGAACTGGCCGAACTGATGAAAGGCACCGATGGTTACGCCATCGAGCAGCAGACCAAGCGTCTGTCGCAAGTGACCGATGCTTTTGCTGCCCGCCGCATGGATCTGACGGTGAAAGCCGCTCTGTCGGGGCGCAATCTGAATGAAATCGAGGATATCTGATGCCGCAGGTCATTTTTCTGCCCCACGAGAAGTTCTGCCCTGAAGGCATGGTCGTCGAGGCCGAGCCCGGCACTTCGATTCTCGAGCTGGCTCACGAACACCACATCGAGATGGAAAGCGCCTGCGGCGGCGTCTGCGCCTGCACCACTTGCCACTGCATCATCCGCGAGGGTTTCGACTCGCTGGAAGAGGCGGACGAGCTGGAAGAAGACTTCCTCGATCGCGCCTGGGGTCTGGAAGCGCAATCGCGCCTGGCCTGTCAGGCTATCGTCGGCGAAGAAGACATCACCGTCGAGATTCCGAAATATTCGCTTAACCATGCGGCCGAAGCGCCGCACTGACTGGTAAGACTGTCATGAGCTACGGTTGGAATGATGTTCAACGCATTGCAGAAGAATTGGCCGAAGCCAAGCCGGATGTAGATCCGCTTTCTGTCAATTTCGTCGACCTGCAGCGATGGATCATGGAATTGCCTGACTTCGACAACACCTCTGGCCGTGTCGGCGAGAAGGTGTTGGAAGCGGTTCAGGCACTCTGGATCGAAGAAGTCGACTGATCGTCCTCGCAGGTTAGGCAATACCCAAGAACCCGCGTATAATTCGCGGGTTTAATTTTTCGCAAATTACCGTTTCTGGAGTTACACCATGGCTGTTCAACGTACTTTCTCCATCATCAAGCCTGACGCTGTTGCAAAAAACGTCATCGGCGAGATCACCACTCGTTTCGAAAAAGCAGGCCTGCGCGTTGTAGCTTCGAAACTGAAGCAGCTGTCCAAAGCCGAAGCTGAAGGCTTCTACGCTGAGCACAAAGAGCGCGGTTTCTTCGGCGACCTGGTTGCTTTCATGATCTCCGGTCCTGTTGTTGTTCAGGTTCTGGAAGGCGAAAACGCTATCGCTCTGAACCGTGAGCTGATGGGCGCTACCAACCCTAAAGAAGCTGCTGCCGGCACCATCCGTGCTGACTTCGCTGAGTCGATCGACGCCAACGCCGTTCACGGTTCGGACTCCGAAGCCGCTGCTGCTCGCGAAATCTCGTACTTCTTCGCAGCTACTGAAGTAACCACTCGCTAAGCATTGCTTAAAGAGTGAAGGTGAATCCATGACTACATCGACTGTTAAAACAAACCTGCTGGGTCTGACCCAGCCGGAAATGGAAAAATTCTTCGACTCAATCGGGGAGAAGCGTTTCCGTGCCGGTCAGGTAATGAAATGGATTCACCACTTTGGCGTCGATGATTTCGACGCCATGACGAACGTCAGCAAGGCCTTGCGCGACAAGCTCAAGGCTATTGCTGAGGTCCGTGGTCCCGAAGTGGTCAGCGAGGACATTTCCAGCGACGGCACCCGCAAGTGGGTGGTGCGCGTGGCGTCCGGCAGCTGTGTCGAGACCGTCTACATTCCTCAGGGCAAACGCGGCACGCTGTGCGTTTCGTCCCAGGCAGGCTGTGCCCTGGACTGCAGTTTCTGCTCCACCGGCAAGCAAGGCTTCAACAGCAACCTCACCGCCGCCGAAGTCATCGGTCAGGTGTGGATTGCCAACAAATCCTTCGGCAGTGTTCCCGCCACCATCGACCGCGCCATCACCAACGTGGTGATGATGGGCATGGGCGAACCGCTGCTGAACTTCGACAACGTCGTGGCCGCCATGCATCTGATGATGGATGACCTGGGCTACGGGATCTCCAAGCGCCGCGTGACCCTGTCCACTTCGGGCGTGGTGCCGATGATCGATGAGCTGGCCAAGCACATCGACGTCTCCCTGGCGTTGTCCCTGCACGCACCGAATGACGCATTGCGTAACCAATTGGTGCCGATCAACAAGAAATATCCGCTTAAGATGCTGCTCGAGTCGTGCCAGCGCTACATGTCCGCCCTGGGCGAGAAACGCGTGCTGACCATCGAGTACACCTTGCTCAAGGACGTCAACGACAAGCTTGAGCACGCCGTGGAAATGATCGAGCTGCTCAAAGACATTCCATGCAAGATCAACCTGATTCCGTTCAACCCGTTCCCGCATTCCGGTTACGAGCGGCCGAGCAACAACGCCATTCGTCGGTTCCAGGATCAGTTGCATCAGGCCGGCTTTAACGTCACTGTCCGCACCACCCGTGGTGAAGACATCGACGCTGCGTGTGGTCAATTGGTAGGGCAGGTGCTGGATCGCACCCGTCGCAGTGAACGTTACATCGCCGTGCGTGAGTTGAGCGCCGACAGCGATCTGGCACAGAACGCCGCGAACACTAACTAAGAGAGGATCTCTATGTCCCTGCGCTTTGCGCTGCTGTTGCTGATGGCCAGCCTGTGTGCTGGTTGTGTCCTGTCGGGTGACTACAACCCGATGAAGACCAGCAAGGGCCGCGACGAAGCGCGTGCCGCCTACGTGCAGCTGGGATTGGGATACTTGCAGCAAGGGATGACCGAGCGCGCCAAGGTGCCGCTGAAGAAGGCGCTGGAGCTGGACGGCTCCGATCCTGATGCCAACGCTGCCCTCGGCCTGGTGTTCCAGGCCGAAATGGAGCCGAAGCTGGCCGACGAACATTTCCGCAAAGCCCTGTCCTCGCGTCCCACCGATGCACGAATCCTCAATAACTACGGCAGTTTTCTCTACGAAGAACAGCGTTACAAGGAAGCCTACGAGCGTTTTGAGCAAGCAGCCGCCGATACCCTGTATCCTGAGCGTTCGCGAGTCTTCGAGAATCTCGGCATGACCGCCTCGAAACTCGGTCAGCGGGATCTGGCACAGCAGCAACTGGAAAAAGCCCTGCGGCTGAACCGTCAACAACCGCGCGCTTTGCTGGAAATGGCTGAGTTGTCCTTCGAAGACAGGCATTATGTGCCCGCGCGTGACTATTACGACCGTTTCAGCCTGCTAACCGAGCAAAATGCACGTAGTCTATTGCTCGGCGTTCGGCTGGCAAAAGTGTTTGAAGATCGCGACAAGGCCGCCAGTTATGGCCTGCAATTAAAACGACTCTATCCCGGTACGCCGGAATATCAGCAATACCTGTCGGAGCAATGATGAAAGCGGCGCATCCCGAAGTTGTAGCAGCGACTCGCGTTAATCCCGGTGAGACTTTGCGCCAGGCCCGCGAAAGCAATGGCTGGTCGCTGGCCGAAGTGGCCCTCAAGCTCAACCTCACCGTGACTTCCCTGAGCAATCTTGAAGCTGGCGCTTTCGACAAGCTGCCGGGGCATACCTTCGCTCGCGGTTACATTCGCGCTTATGCCAAATTGCTCGGGATGGATCAGACTGTTCTGGTTCAGCAATTCGACCAGTCCACCGGCACCGACTCACAGGGCAGCAACGTGCATGCGCTGGGTCGTATCGAAGAGCCGGTGCGGGTTTCACACACTATTTTGCGTATTGTCAGCCTGCTGTTGCTGGTCGCGGTCATCGGCGGCGGTTTCGTCTGGTGGCAGGATCAGACCTCGCAGCGCAGCAAGGACGTGACCAGCCTGGCCCCGGAGCACGTTGAAGTCGAAGGCGCCGACGGCACCACACAGATTCACCCGATCGACGAGCCGGAAGACCAGGCCGTTGCCGAAGGTCAGGCCGAAGGCGCAACCGCGCTGGCCCTGCCGCAATCGGAAACCACCGCTGAATCGACCGGTGCCGAGCCGGTTGCTCCAGCAACCGCACCAGCCGCCCCGGCTGCAACCACGCCAGCCGCACCGGTTCATACACCGGCTCCGGTTGTGACTGCTCCGGCGACTTCAGCACCGAATGCCCCGGCCACACCAGCGCCGACGGTCACCGCACCAGTGGTAGCGGCTACCTCTGCGCCGACCGCAGAAGCAGCTGTCCCAGCGGCTGGCGACGGCCAGGTGCAACTGCAGTTCACCGCCGATTGCTGGGCACAGGTAACCGATGGTCGCGGCAAAGTGCTGTTCAGCGGTCTGAAACATAAAGGCGACAGCGTTTCGGTTTCCGGCAAGCCGCCACTGGCGGTGCGTCTGGGTGTGGCTCGCGCCGCACAGGTCAGCTACAACGGCCAACCGGTCGATATCGCTCCGTTCACCAGTGGCGAGACTGCTCGCCTGAAGTTGGGTCAATAAGTCATGCACGGCGAATCTCCAATCAAACGTCGCGTTTCGCGCAAGATCTGGGTCGGTAACGTACCTGTTGGCGGCGATGCGCCCATCGCTGTGCAGAGCATGACCAACAGCGACACCAATGATGTGGCTGCCACCGTCGCCCAGATCAATCGTCTGGAAGCGGCCGGCGTCGACATCGTCCGCGTTTCGGTACCGGACATGGACGCCGCCGAGGCGTTCGGCAGGATCAAGCAACTGGTCAAGGTGCCGCTGGTTGCCGACATCCACTTCGACTACAAGATCGCTCTGCGCGTCGCCGAACTGGGTGTGGACTGCCTGCGCATCAACCCGGGCAACATCGGTCGTGAAGACCGGGTGCGTGCCGTGGTCGATGCCGCCCGTGACCGCGGGATTCCGATTCGTATCGGCGTCAACGCCGGCTCGCTGGAAAAAGACCTGCAGAAGAAATACGGCGAACCGACCCCGGCTGCACTGGTCGAGTCCGCGCTGCGTCACGTCGAGCACCTCGAGCGCCTGAATTTCCAGGACTTCAAGGTCAGCGTGAAAGCCTCCGACGTGTTCATGGCCGTTGAAGCCTACCGTCTGCTGGCGAAAGAAATCGTCCAGCCGCTGCACCTGGGCATCACCGAAGCCGGTGGTTTGCGTTCGGGCACAGTGAAATCCGCCGTGGGCCTAGGTATGCTGCTCGCCGAGGGGATTGGCGATACTATCCGCATCTCGCTGGCGGCCGATCCGGTCGAGGAAGTGAAGGTCGGTTACGACATTCTCAAGTCTTTGCATCTGCGTTCCCGTGGCATCAACTTCATCGCCTGCCCGAGCTGCTCGCGGCAGAACTTCGATGTGGTCAAGACCATGAACGAGCTGGAAGGGCGCCTTGAAGACCTGCTGGTGCCGCTGGATGTCGCGGTGATCGGTTGCGTGGTCAACGGCCCCGGCGAAGCCAAGGAAGCCCATATCGGCTTGACCGGCGGCACGCCAAACCTGATTTACATCGACGGCAAGCCGTCGCAGAAACTGACGAATGACAATCTGGTGGACGAGCTGGAAAAGCTGATCCGCGAGAAAGCGGCCGAGAAGGTCGAAGCTGACGCAGCGGTCATCGCGCGCGGCTGAGCCTGACTGAAAGCCGAATGAATTTAAGGATTTAAAGTGAGCAAGTCTCTGCAAGCCATCCGTGGCATGAATGACATCCTGCCCGAACAGACCCCGCTGTGGCGTTATTTCGAGGGCACTGTCGCGCGTCTGCTGGATAACTACGGTTACAAGCAGATCCGCATGCCGATCGTCGAATTCACCGAGCTGTTCAAACGCTCGATTGGTGAAGTGACCGACATCGTCGAAAAAGAGATGTACACCTTCGAAGATCGCAACGGCGATTCCCTGACCCTGCGTCCGGAAGGCACAGCGGCGTGCGTGCGTGCGGTGCTCGAACACGGCATCACCGGCGGTGGTCAGGTGCAGAAACTCTGGTACATCGGCCCGATGTTCCGCCACGAGCGTCCGCAGAAAGGCCGTTATCGCCAGTTCCACCAGATCGGTCTGGAGGTGTTCAACCTCGACGGTCCGGACATCGATGCCGAGCTGATCATCATGACCTGGCGCCTGTGGGGCGAGCTGGGCATCCGTGATGCGGTCAAGCTCGAACTCAACAGCCTGGGCACCAGCGAATCCCGTGGTCGCTATCGTGAAGCGCTGGTCGAGTACCTCTCGGCGCACCACGACAAGCTCGACGAAGACAGCCAGCGTCGCCTGAAAACCAACCCGCTGCGCGTGCTCGACACCAAAAATGCCGACACTCAGGCGGTACTGGTCGATGCGCCGAAGATGGCCGACTACCTGGACGACGAATCCCGTGCGCACTTCGAAGGTCTGAAGGCGCGTCTGGACGCGGTTGGCATCCCGTATGTGCTCAACCCGAAACTGGTGCGCGGCCTCGATTACTACAGCAAAACCGTATTCGAATGGGTCACCGACAAGCTCGGCGCTCAGGGCACGGTCTGCGCGGGCGGTCGTTACGACGGTCTGGTCGAGCAGATGGGCGGCAAGCCGACTACAGGCGTGGGTTTCGCCATGGGCATCGAGCGTCTGGTGTTGATGCTCGAAACCCTGGAGCAGATCCCGGAAGAAATCTCCCGTCAGGTCGACGTTTACCTCTGCGCCTTTGGCGAGGAGGCCGAACTGGCCGGTCTGGCCCTGGCCGAGCGTGTGCGTGACCAGCTTCCAAACCTGCGTCTGCAAGTCAATGCCGGCGCCGGCAGCTTCAAAAGCCAGTTCAAGAAAGCCGACAAGAGCGGTGCGCTGTACGCACTGATCCTGGGTGACGACGAAATGGCCCAGCAAGTGGTAGGTTTCAAACCCCTGCGTGGCCAGGGCGAACAACAAAGCATTGCCTGGGATGCGCTTGCCGCTCACCTGGCCACCTGCGTCGTGCAGGGTTGAAGCTGTCTAAACAGCCGATTTAGCGATTAAGGAGTATTGGGGTGTCGAGTACCGAAGACGAACAGTTGGCGGATTTGAAGGACTGGTGGACACGCAACGGCAAACCTCTGGTCACTGGCGGCCTGTTGGCGCTGGTCATCGTGTTCGGCTGGCAGGCTTTTCACAAGTATCAGAGCAACCAGTCGCAAGGCGCCTCGGTGCTCTATCAGCAACTGCTGGAAACCACGCTGACCCCGGACGGCAAGCCTGACGCTGCCCGCGTTGCGGATCTGGCCGGCAAGCTCAACAGCGAATTCGGCGGCACCGCGTACGCGCAGTACGGCAGCCTGTTCGTGGCCAAAGTAGCGGTCGACAGCGGCAAGCTGGACGACGCTGCGACTGAACTCAAAGCCATCGTTGCCAAACCGGCCAACCCGGCGCTGGGCGAAATCGCCCGTCAGCGTCTGGCGCAGGTACTGGGTGCGCAGAACAAGGCCGATGAAGCCCTGAAGCTGCTCGACGGCGATGCCGACAAGGCGTTCCTGGCCACTCGCGAAGAACTCAAGGGTGATCTGCTGGTTCAGCTGGGTCGTACCGACGAGGCGAACACCGCGTATCAAAAAGCCAAGGCGGCACTGTCGGATGAAGCGGCAGTCGGTGGCCTTCAAATCAAGCTTGACGACCTGGCCAAAGGGGATGCGTGACGTGATCCGTTGGAAGCATGCAGCATTGCTGGCTCTGGCCATTCTGGCCGCGGGTTGCAGCAGCAACAGCAAAAAAGAACTGCCACCGGCCGAGCTGACCGACTTCAAAGAAGAAGTGGTGCTGCAAAAGCAGTGGAGCCGTTCGATCGGTGACGGTCAGGGCGAAACCTACAACATGCTGGTGCCGGCGATCGATGGTGACACCATCTACGCCGCCGACGTGACCGGCGTGTTGATGGCCATGGATCGCAGCAATGGCGACGTGAAGTGGAAAAAGGATCTTGAACTGCCTGTCTCCGGCGCCGTTGGCGTAGGTTACGGCCTGGTCACGATCGGTACCCTGAAGGGTGAAATCGTTGCCCTCGACGCCATCAACGGCGAAGAGAAGTGGCGCGCCCGGGTATCCAGCGAAGTCCTCGCGCCACCGGCCAACAACGGTGACGTTGTCGTGGTACAGACTCAGGACGATCGTCTGATCGGTCTGGACGCTGCTACCGGCGACCGTCGCTGGACCTACGACAGCACCCCTGCGGTACTGACCCTGCGCGGCACCAGCGCCCCCGTCGTGACCAACCGCCTCGCGGTGGCTGGCCTGTCGACCGGTAAAGTGGTCGCCCTGGACATTTCCAACGGTGTGCCGGTCTGGGAGCAGCGCGTTGCGATTCCAACCGGTCGTTCGGAACTGGAGCGCGTGGTCGACATCGACGGCGGTCTGCTGCTGTCCGGCGAAACGCTGTACGTTGCCAGCTATCAGGGCCGCGTCGCGGCACTCGATCTGCAAAGCGGCCGTCAACTCTGGCAGCGCGATGCGTCGAGCTATGCCGGTGTCGCCCAGGGTTTCGGCAACGTCTACGTGAGCCTGTCTTCGGGCACCGTTGAAGGCGTTGACGAGCGTTCGACCACTGCACTGTGGAGCAACGACTCGCTGGCTCGCCGCCAACTGTCGGCTCCGGAAGTGTTCTCCAGCTACGTAGCCGTCGGTGACCTGGAAGGTTACCTGCACCTGTTGAGCCAGGTGGACGGTCGTTTTGTGGGTCGTGAGCGTATCGACAGTGACGGCCTGCGTGCCCGTCCGCTGGTGGTGGGCAACACGATCTATGTGTATGGCAACAGCGGCAAACTGGAAGCCCTGACCATCAAGTAACAACTATGCTTGGGGTTAACGCCCCAGGCAGCTTCATTTGTGGGAGCGGGCTTGCTCGCGAAGGGCGTCAACGAAGACGCGTACAGCCTGATTAAACGCGGTGCTGCTACGGTCTTTCGCGAGCAAGCCCGCTCCCACAGTGTTGCCCCGAGCACCAGCCGCTGCCTCGCAGCGGCTTTTGTATTTTCTGAAATAACGAAGTGGAGAGCCGCATGGTTCCCGTAATCGCCCTGGTGGGCCGACCGAACGTCGGCAAATCCACCTTGTTCAACCGCCTGACCAGGACTCGCGACGCCATCGTCGGCGACTTGTCCGGTCTGACCCGTGATCGCCAGTACGGTGAGGCCAAGTGGCAAGGGCGTTCCTACATTCTGATCGACACCGGTGGTATCTCCGGTGACGAACACGGTATGGACGAAAAAATGGCCGAGCAGTCGCTGCTGGCCATTGAAGAAGCGGATGTTGTGCTGTTCCTGGTAGATGCCAAGGCCGGTTTCACCGCCGCCGACCAGATGATCGCCGAACACTTGCGCAAGCGTAACAAGCGTTCCCACGTGGTTGCCAACAAGGTCGACAACATCGACCCGGAAATGGCCCGCGCTGAATTCGCCCCGCTGGGCATGGGCCACGCGATCCCGATCGCCGGTGCTCACGGCCGTGGTATCACTCAACTGCTGGAAGCGGCACTGAGCGATTTCCCGCGTGATGATGACGAACCGGCGGAAGGCGAAGAAGAAGAGATCGTCGCCGAGGGTGAGGAAGCCAAGCGCATTCCTGGCCCGAGCGAAAAAGACGGGATCAAGATCGCCATCATCGGCCGTCCGAACGTCGGCAAGTCGACCTTGGTCAACCGCATGCTCGGTGAAGACCGCGTCATCGTCTACGACCAGCCCGGCACCACCCGCGACAGTATCTACATTCCGTTCGAGCGTAACGACGAGAAGTACACGCTGATCGACACCGCCGGTGTGCGCAAGCGCGGCAAGATCCACGAAGAAGTCGAAAAATTCTCCGTGGTCAAAACCCTGCAGGCGATCAAAGACGCCAACGTGGTGATCTTCGTGATGGACGCCCGCGAAGGTGTGGTCGATCACGACCTCAACCTGCTGGGCTTTGCCCTCGAAGCCGGCCGTGCGCTGGTGATCGCAATCAACAAATGGGACGGCATGACCCCGAGCGAGCGCGACTTTGTGAAGGTCGAGCTGCAACGTCGGCTGTTCTTCGTCGACTTCGCCGATATTCACTTTATTTCGGCATTGCACGGCACTGGCGTGGGCAACCTCTACGCCTCGGTGCAGAACTCGTTCAAGTCCGCAGTGACCCGCTGGCCGACCAGCCGCCTGACGCAGATTCTCGAAGACGCGGTCAGCGAGCACCAGCCGCCGATGGTCAACAGCCGCCGGATCAAGCTGCGTTACGCTCACCTGGGTGGTGCGAACCCGCCGATCATCGTGATCCACGGTAACCAGATCGAGAAAGTGCCGAAGTCGTATGTGCGCTATCTGGAGAACACTTACCGCCGTGTGCTGAAGCTGGTCGGTACGCCGATCCGCATCGAGTTCAAAGGTGGCGAGAACCCGTACGAAGGCAACAAGAACACGCTGACCGACCGCCAGGTCAACAAGAAGCGTCGCTTGATGTCGCACAACAAGAAAGCCAGCAAGAAGCGCCGCGACAAGAAGTGATTCAGGTCTTCACCCGAAAGGCGCCGCTTGCGGCGCCTTTTTTATGGGCTGATGGTTGTCATTGAGCGCTCTTTGGCGTTACTACCCTGGTAGCGCAGCAGGAAGAAGTCCGCATACGGAGACAGGCCTTGCGATTTTCCCAGCACCAGAATTCGGCCAATGTCGTCCACCGCGAGATCGATGGCACGCTCAAGCATGTTTCCCATGCCGTCACTTACCCAGCCCTGGCCTTCGCCAAAGTTCGGGTCCAATTCAGCATTGTCCAGAAAACGCGCCAATAACGGGACAACGTTCAGGTTTTTCTCGGCGTAACCCACAACCAGCGTCGTGTTGTCGGGTTGTTGCAAAGCCTTCAGCCACGCGCAACGATCGTGAATCTTCACCTCGCTTCTAAAGGTGTCGTCACTGCCGTCAGCCTCCAGGCGAGCGAGCAGCGCTTGATCGCCCCGTGACCCAGCGCACAACAAACGATCGCCGGGAAGTGCGACGATGCTGGTGATGTTCCAGTCGGGCTTTCGCAGTTCGCCCTCTCTTCCGAATGACGGATCAATCTCGCCGTCAGCCGTGAATCGGTAGATGACCGCATCACTGCTCTCTCCCGAAAGTTCTCCAAATACCAGAATACGGTCATCGTTCTGGATGATCAGGCCCTTCTTGCGAAAGTTGTGTCCAGGTGCTGGTTTGATCGTGAGATGTCCGTTGCCCCGGGCAAAGTTATTGTCCAGCTTTGCGTCTTGGGAGATTCTGGCCAGTACTGCGGTCGAGTTAAGTGCATGCGGTGTGACGAGGTCATGCCAGACATGCTCAAAGGCGAAGACAAAATGACCGGTTGATTGCCTGTCTATGCTGGTGGGTGAGGCGCCCACTGAACTGCTCGGGTCACAGGGTAACTTGTAGACATATCTTCCTCCCCTGCCGAATGGCTCGTCGTAACGGCCGTTCATGTTCAGTCTGGCAAAAGCGGGGACATCCGTTGGCCGGTCATTAGTAAAGACACCTGCTAGAACTACCTTCGACCCGGTTATGAAGATTCGTTGACAGGCAGAGGCCAGTCGAGCGTCATCGGGGTTGAAGCGGTCGGCCATATAACCGTTATTGAAAGGCAAGTAAGGCTCACCTTTCTGGTTGAGGCACGTTATGGCGAAATTTTGCTGCAAGTCATCGCCCGATGGCTGTTCCACGTCGCCGGCAATAAAGATCCTGCCCTCGCTGGCGAGTGTAAGACTATTGGCGTGATAGGCACTCCCGAAATTGAATTTGAGTTTTTTCTTGCCGCCTTTGCCAAACGTGGTATCCAGATTACCTGCCTTAATGATCATTCGTTTTGTCATCACTGCGATTCCTTGAGATAACGAGGTTGTGCCGTGGACCCAGTTAAAAGCTTGCTGCAACTTACCGCTACTGTCAGAAGTTACAGGGGAGGGCGTATTGCGCGACCACTCATCCGTTTTCCTCCGGCGCGAGTAGGTTCAAGGTGCCTTTTTGTGATTTCGTATTGCCGCGCATCGTAGGGAACGACTTTTTTTATCGTATTCGAATGGGCTATTCTCGGGCTCTCCCGCGCCGTCGTCAGAGCCGGGTGTAGAGCAGGGAACCCCTCGATGATCACCAGTAAGCTGCCGAATGTCGGCATCACTATTTTCACGCAGATGTCTCAGCTCGCGGCGCAGACCGGAGCGATCAACCTGTCCCAGGGTTTTCCTGACTTCGACGGCCCGCAGTCCCTGCGTGACGCGGTCGGTCGGCATATCGCCAGCGGCCATAACCAGTATTCACCGATGACCGGCCTGCCGGCGCTGCGCGAGCAAATCGCGGCGAAAATCGCGCGCAGCTATGGCGTGAAAGTCGATGCCGACAGCGAAGTGACCGTAACGCCGGGCGCGACCCAGGCGATCTTCTGTGCGATTCAGGCAGTTATCCACAGCGGTGACGAAGTCATCGTGTTCGACCCGTGCTACGACAGCTATGAACCGGCGACGCAGTTGGCGGGCGGCCGCTGCGTGCATGTGCAACTGAACCCGCACGATTTCTCCATCGATTTCGACAAGCTCGCCGCGGCCCTCAGCCCGCGCACGAAAATGATCGTCATCAACACGCCGCACAACCCGAGCGGTGCACTGATCAGCCGTGCCGAACTGGATCAACTGGCGGAGTTGATCCGTGGTCGCGACATCTATCTGATCAGCGACGAGGTGTACGAACACCTGGTGTTCGACGGTGTGCCGCATGTCAGCGTGTTGGCTCACGAAGAGCTGTACCAGCGCGCATTTGTGGTCAGCTCGTTCGGCAAGACCTACCACGTGACGGGCTGGAAAACCGGTTACGTGGTTGCACCGCCGGCGCTGACCGCCGAGCTGCGCAAGGTGCACCAGTACGTCAGTTTCTGCGGTGTCACCCCGCTGCAATACGCCCTGGCCGATTACATGGCCGAGCACCCGGAACACGTCGAAGAGCTTCCGGGTTTCTATCAGGCCAAGCGCGACCTGTTCTGCGATTTGCTGGCGCCGTCGCGCTTCACCTTCACCCGCGTCACCGGCACGTATTTCCAGTTGGTCGATTACTCGCAGATTCGTCCTGACTTGAACGACGTCGACATGGCGATCTGGATGACCCGTGAACACGGCGTGGCGAGCATTCCGGTGTCGGTGTTCTACCAGAATCCACCCGAAGGCCAGCGCCTGGTGCGCCTGTGCTTCGCCAAACGCGAGGAGACGCTGCGCGAAGCAGCGGCAAAACTATGCGTGATCTGAGTGCATTGCCCGATCTCAATCTGGCGCTGATCCAGACCAGCCTGGCCTGGCATGACCGTCAAGCCAACCTTGAGCACTTCGAGGTGCTGCTGGAGCAGGCCCGAGGCGCCGACCTGATCATCCTGCCGGAGATGTTCACCACCGGTTTCTCCATGGAGTCGGAAACCCTCGCCGAAGCCGAGCATGGCCCGACCAGCAAGTGGATGAAGGCGCAGGCCGCGAAACTGAATGCGGTGATCACCGGCAGCGTGATCATTCAGGCGGCGGACGGCAGCCATCGCAATCGCCTGCTGTGGGCACGCCCGGACGGCGAAGTCTGGCATTACGACAAGCGCCACCTGTTCCGCATGGCCGGCGAGCACAACCACTACACCCCCGGCGAGCGTCAGGTGCAGTTCGAACTCAAGGGTTGGCGGATCCGGCCGCTGATTTGCTACGACCTGCGCTTCCCGGTGTGGAGTCGCGACGCGCAGGATACCGATCTGCTGCTGTACACCGCCAACTGGCCGGGTGCCCGGCGTCTGCACTGGAACCGCTTGTTGCCGGCGCGGGCGATTGAAAACCTGTGCTACGTGGCGGCAGTGAACCGGATCGGCACCGACGGCAAGGGCTTTGCCTATACCGGCGACAGTCAGGTGCTGGATTTCCAGGGCGAGACGTTGCTGGCGGCGGGGGAGGCGGACGGCGTGTTCAAGGTTGTGCTGGAGGCCGCGCCATTGGCTGCGTATCGCGAGCGCTTTCCGGCCAATCTGGATGCGGATACCTTCGAACTCACTTGATATTCGCGACCGCTTTCGCGAGCAAGCCCGCTCCCACAGGTAGAACGCAATACCCTGTGGGAGCGGGCTTGCTCGCGAAGAGGCCCGATCAGACAACACAAAACCAGCAGGCATAAAAAAAGGCCCGGGAGTTCACACTCCGGGGCCTTTTGGCATTTCAGCGAAGGCTTAAGCCGCTTTCGCTTCCGGCTGGCTCAACGAGCGGTTCAGCGCACTGAACAGCGCCTTGAAGCTGGCGGTGGTGATGTTTTCATCGATACCCACGCCGTGCACTGCACGCTCGCCATTCACGCGCAGCTCGATGTACGCGGCGGCCTTGGCGTTGGTGCCCGCGCCGATCGCGTGTTCGTTGTAGTCCATGATCTCCACCGGAATCGGCAGACCGGCCACCAGTGCTTCCAGCGCACCGTTGCCCTTGCCGCGCCAGTGCAGGTTGGTTTCGCCCTGACCCTTGCTCGCCACTTCCACTTCGACGGCACTGTTGCCGTTTTCTTCCTGCAGACGATGGCTGACCA
Organism: Pseudomonas fluorescens; assembly: GCF_004683905.1. NCBI lineage: Bacteria > Pseudomonadati > Pseudomonadota > Gammaproteobacteria > Pseudomonadales > Pseudomonadaceae > Pseudomonas > Pseudomonas fluorescens. Next base: position 4,915,404 of record NZ_CP038438.1, on the reverse strand, counting down.
GCGCGTACGGGGTGTTGGCTTGCAGGTATTCGCTGATCAACAGCGAGTGAATCTGCTTGGCGGTCATTTCCAGGCCGAGGCGATCGGTTTCACGCTGCACCACCTGGCTGAACTCGATCTGCATGCGACGCGGCAGGCTGATGCCGTATTCCTGCTCCAGCAAGTAGGCGATACCGCCCTTGCCCGACTGGCTGTTCACACGAATCACCGCCTCGTAGCTGCGACCGATGTCGGCCGGGTCGATCGGCAGATACGGCACTTCCCACAGGGTGTCCGGTTTCTGCTGGGCGAAGCCCTTGCGGATCGCGTCCTGGTGCGAGCCGGAGAATGCGGTGTGGACCAGGTCGCCGACGTACGGGTGGCGCGGGTGCACCTGGATCTGGTTGCACTCTTCGACGACTTTGCGCACGCCGTCGATGTCGGAGAAGTCCAGCTCAGGGTCAACGCCCTGGGTGTACATGTTCAGTGCGACAGTAACGAGGTCGACGTTACCGGTACGCTCGCCGTTGCCGAACAGGCAGCCTTCGACGCGATCCGCACCTGCCATCAGGCCCAGCTCGGTAGCGGCGACGCCGGTGCCACGGTCGTTGTGGGTGTGCAGGCTGATGATCACGCTGTCACGACGGTTGATGTTGCGGCCGAACCATTCGATCTGGTCGGCGTAGACGTTCGGCGTTGCGCATTCGACGGTGGCCGGCAAGTTGAGGATCATCTTGTGCTCAGGCGTCGGGTTCCAGACCTCGATCACCGCGTCACAGACTTCCTTGGCAAACTCCAGCTCGGTGGCGCTGAAGGTTTCCGGCGAGTATTCGAAGGTCCACTCGGTGTCCGGCTGCATCGCCGCGTACTTGACGAACAGCTTGGCGGCGTTGACCGCGATGGCCTTGATGCCGTCCTTGTCCTGGTTGAAGACGATGCGACGGAAGGAAGGCGAGGTGGCGTTGTACAGGTGGACGATGGCTTTCTTCGCCCCGCGCAGGGATTCGAAGGTGCGCTCGATCAAGTCTTCACGGCCCTGGGTCAGCACCTGAATGGTGGTGTCGTCCGGGATGTGGCCTTCTTCGATCAGGGTACGCACGAAGTCGAAGTCGGTTTGCGAAGCGGCCGGGAACGAGGCTTCGATTTCCTTCACACCCACCTGAACGAGGGTTTTCCAGAAGCGCAGCTTCTTCACCGCGTCCATCGGCTCGATGAGCGACTGGTTGCCGTCACGCAGGTCGGAGCTGCACCAGATCGGCGCGGCGTCGATGGTTTTCGACGGCCAGGTGCGATCCGGCAGATTGATGACGGGGAACGCGCGGTATTTCGAAGACGGGTCTTTGAGCATGCTCATCGGGAAATTCCTTATTGTCTGGGCCGAAAAGAGGCGGCCTGCCGGTGGAACGAATGTTCGGGAAAACGCTTGGGACGAGGCGCAGCGATTCAGCCCGGCAGTCGTGCGCTGACGAGGCACAAACTACGGTGCTGGCGAAGCTGAATAAGGGTGTGAGAGGTTTTCATGCCTTCAACCCTAACCGCGAGGGGAGAGGATGGCAAGCAGTCGAAAAAAATTGAGAGGAATACTCGAAAAGCTGCGATCGGCGCGATTTTATTGTGCTTCAGGCGGATGATCTTATTGATGTTTGCGTGGGGTTGGATTGGGGCGCAATTGAAACTGGTGGGGTGTGAGCAGTATTTGCGGTGTGGGATGGGCCGCGTTCGCGAGCAAGCCCGCTCCCACAGTTGATCGTGTTCACAACACAAATCCAGTGTGGGAGGGGGCTTGCTCCCGAAGGGGCCGGTAGCCTCAATCAGGAATTACGGTTGGAACGCACCAATGAAAATCGCCGGATCCACCCGCGCATCGTTCAGGCTGATGTTCCAGTGCATGTGCGGCCCGGTCGCCCGGCCGGTCGAGCCGACCTTGCCCACCACCGCGCCACGGGCCAGTTGATCGCCGACCTTCACGTCGATTTTCGACATGTGGCAGAACATGCTGATAAAGCCCTGGCCGTGATCGACAAACACCGTGTTGCCATTGAAGAAATAGTTGCCGGTCAGAATCACCTTGCCCGCCGCCGGAGTCTTGATCGGCGTGCCGGCCGGCACCGCAAAGTCGAGACCGGCATGGGGGTTGCGCTCTTCGCCATTGAAAAAGCGGCGCACACCGAATTTGCTCGACAGCGGCCCGTTGACCGGTTTGTCCAGCAGCAGGTTGCTCGGGGTATTCGGACTGAAGCTGCGGTAGGCCTTGATCTGCTCGGCCAGTTCACCCTCGATGCGCTTGAGGTTGGCCGGGTTCGGATTGACCTGTTGAGTGTTCTTCAGGGTGATGTGCTGTTCCGGGTATTTCTTGTTGCCAACCGTGAACGGCAGATTGCGCCCACCGCTGCTGATCTGCTGGCTGCCGGGTTTGACCGTCAGCGGCACACCGACAATCGCCAGCCAGTTGTTCTGTTCTTTCACCACCAGCACCGGTTTGCCCTGATAGGTGGCTTTAGGCGCCTGAGTGGCGCTGCCCAGATCAACCACCGCCACCCCGCCCGGCACCGGTTTGTTCAGCAAACGGGTGATGTAACTGTCGGCGTGGGCGTTGAAGGAGGTCAGGCACAGCAACAATAACGGAGCAAAAAAACGCGGCATGGATCAGTCCAGTAAAGAAAGGGTGACAGGCGTCAGGTGGTTGTCCTCGACGCGCACTTGCAGTTCGCCTTCGCCCAGTCTGGCCTTCAGGCGTTGGCCGGTGTGGGTCTGCGCGGCGTTGCGAATGGCGTGCCCGCGTTCATCCAGCAGGATGCTGTAGCCACGGCCGAGGGTTGCCAGCGGACTGACCACATGCAGCGTCTGCATCTGGCTGTGCAATTGCAGGCGACGGCTTTTCAGGCCTTCGCGCATGGCTCGCGGCAGGCGTTCGGCGAGGCTGTCGAGGCGCTGGCGCAGCATCGCCAGTTGGCGTCCCGGGTGTTGCCCGGCGAGGCGGGTTTCCAGACGGATCAGGCGCTCGCGGCGGGTATTCAGTTGGCGTTCGAACGCCCGGCGCATGCGCATGTCCAGGTCATCCAGGCGTTGCGCTTGCTGACGCAGGCGTTCGCCGGGGTGGCGCAGACGGCGGGCCATGCCTTCCAGGCGCAGACGATCGCGCATCAGCCGGTCGCGCATGCGCATCACCAGACTCCGGTGCAGACTTTCGACCTGACGGATCAGGTGGCTCGAATCCGGGGCCAGCAGTTCGGCGGCGGCGGAGGGCGTTGGGGCGCGCACGTCAGCCACGAAGTCACTGATCGACACGTCGGTTTCATGCCCGACGGCGCTGACAATCGGCGTCACGCAGGCATCGACAGCGCGGGCCACGGCTTCTTCGTTGAAGCACCAGAGGTCTTCCAGCGAACCACCGCCACGGGCGAGGATCAGCGCGTCAAAACCACGGGCGTCGGCCAGTTTTAGCGCGCGGACGATTTGCGCCGTGGCCTCGCGACCCTGCACGGCAGTCGGGATCAGCGTCAGTTGCACCTGCGGCGCCCGCCGGCGGAACACGCTGATGATGTCGCGAATCACCGCGCCGCTCGGCGAACTGATGATGCCGATGCGTTGCGGATGCGCCGGCAACGGCACTTTGCGTTCGGCACTGAACAGGCCTTCGGCGCTGAGCTTTTCCTTCAGTGCATCGAAGGCCAGGCGCAGCGCGCCGTCACCGGCCGGCTCCACGGTATCGAGAATCAGCTGATAGTCGCCACGTCCTTCGAACAGCGAGACCTTGCCGCGTACCTTCACGGCCAGACCGTCCTTCAGCGCCTGACGCACCCGCGCCGCATTATTGCGGAACAGCGCGCAACGCACCTGCGCACCGCTGTCCTTGAGGGTGAAATACACGTGACCGGACGCGGGGCGGGCGAGGTTGGAGATTTCGCCTTCGACCCAGATGTTGCTGAACACGTCTTCGAGCAACACCCGCGCGCGGCCGTTGAGCTGGCTGACGGTCAGGACTTCACGGTCCAGGCCAAGTCTTGCAAAGGGATCTTTAATCATGGGGCGCAGTTTAAAGGCATTGTCGCCGTCATTGCACGATCCCTGTAGGAGCTGCCGAAGGCTGCGATCTTTTGATCTTTTTTTGGAGGGCAAGATCAAAAGATCGCAGCCTCGTTTCACTCGTCAGCTCCTACAGGGGATTTGTGAAGGTCTGGATGAAGTGTTGAACCAGTGGCGTGGGGTTCTGGCGATAGGCGAGGGCCACGGTGCTTTGGCAATCGGGATCACTCAGCGGTAAGAATCGTACGCCATCGGGGGCAATGTTCTGCATTGATTCGGGCAGCAGGGCGATGCCGAATCCAGCCTGGATCAACTGCAACTGCGTAGTTTTGCGCGACATCACCCGCGCCGCTTTGGGAAAAAAGCCCTGACGCATACACAGGTCGGCACACAAATAGCTGAGCCCGCCACGCTGCGGATGCGGGATCGAGATAAACGGCTCGTCCTTCAGTTGCGCCAATTCGACAGCGGCTGAATCGGCCAGGCGATGATCGTTCGGCACCGCCAGAAGCAAGCGTTCGGTGAACAATGGCACAACCTGAATACCTTCACGCTGACGCAGCACCGGCAGGCGCAACAGGCCAATGTCCAGGCGTCCTTCCGCGAGTTCCTCAAGCTGCGCCTCGGAGGACAGCTTGCCGATGTCCAGCGACACGCCCTGCTGCTGATTCAGATAAGTGCTGATCCGACGTAATAAATGCCCGCTGATCGACACGGTGCTGGAATGACTCAGACGCAGCGTGCCCAGTTGTCCGTTACCGACTTCGGTCGCCATCGCGCTGGCTTTGCTCAGCTCATTGAGCAGGTTTCTGGCCCGGGGCAGAAACGCCTCACCCGCCGCCGTGAGCCGGGGCTGGCGTGCGGTGCGTTCGAACAGCGGGGTTTGCAGGCGCGCTTCCATGTCCTTGATCTGCCGGCTCAGCGCCGACTGCGCGATGAACAGGCGTTCAGCCGCTGCACTGAAGCTGCCACATTCGGCGATTTCCACGAAGTAGCGCAGTTGACGGGTCGAAAGCACCAAGTATGCCTTTTCGAGATGAGTGAGTGACTTTGATCATATTAGTCGCAAGGCTTGGCGCTGGCTAAAGTCATCACAGGCTTATAAAGGAAGCGGACCGATGAGCGTGGCGGGGTTGTTGAGCGAGTGGACGTGGGGCGCGGGCGGCTGGGCGGTGATCGGGCTGGGCATCGCACTGGCCTATATCGTGTTCGGGATTGCCGGGTTCGGTACCGCACTGGTCGCGGGGCCGATTCTGATTCTGTTCATGCCGTTGTCGAAAATCGTGCCGCTGCTGGTGTTGCTGGATTTCGTCGCGGCGTTCGGCAATCTGCTGCCCTCGCGCCGGGATGTGGCCAAGCCCGAGTTGTTGCGGCTGCTGCCATGCATGGCGGTGGGGTGCACGTTGGGGGTGATTTTCCTGCTCAACCTCAAATCCGACCTGTTGCTGCTGTTGATGGGGTTATTCATCAGCACTTATGCGGTTTACAGCCTGTGGGTGAAAACCCGGCCGACGCAGTTGTCTGCCGCATGGGCGCTACCGATGGGCACGGTAGGCGGGCTGTTTGGCGCGCTGTTTGGCAGTGGCGGCTTTCTATATGCGATCTATCTCAACAGCCGCCTGCCCAAGGACGCGGCGCGGGCCACGCAAAGTGCGCTGATCAGTTGCAGCACGGTGGTACGTTTGAGCCTGTTCGCCATCGCCGGGGTGTATGCCGAGCTACCCTTGTTGATGCTGGCGCTGTGTCTGTTGCCGGCCATGGCGCTGGGCCTGTGGATCGGGCGGCGGTTGACGATGCGCTTGTCGCGCGAGGCGTTTGTCCGATTGGTGACCTGGCTGGTGCTGGCGAGCGGGATTGCGTTGATCGGGCGCTACATTATTAGTATGGCGTGAGCACTTGACCGGATTTCGTCAGGGATTAAGCTGCCGGCCTTTAGGGCCCCTTCGCGGGCAAGCCCGCTCCCACATTGGAATGCATATCCCTGTGGGAGCGGGCTTGCTCGCGAAGGCGTCAGAAGCCATACCGCAGGACTTTCCATGAATTCGCAAAGCATCATCGTCCCGAAAATCTCCACCCTGCCGGTCCACGAACCCCGGGCGCGGGCGATCGTGCGCTGGCTGGTGCGCAAGAACATCATCGAAGAACAGCTGACCACTTGCGGCCGCACCGGCAATCGCATGGCCCATGCGATTGCCGACGGCGCGCGTGCGGTGGTGCTGCACCCCGAGGCGCTGCCCTTCGGTGAGCCGATCAATGGGTTGGAGATCATCGTCAAGCGCTGCATCTACACCCCGGCCAAGGGTTTTCTCGAAGAAGCCGGGTGCGCCGAGTGCCGCCGTGAAGTTGGCGAAGCGCTGTTCGAAAGCCTGGAAGACTGGTTTCCAGGCCGCACCGACAACTTCACCTGCCCGGAATGCGGGCATGAAGACGACATCAACGGCTTTCTGTTCTTGCAGGAATGTGCGTTTTCCAACCTCGGCTTCATCTTCAACAACTGGCTGGAAGCCGGGTTCAAGCAGAGCTTTATCGATGAGTTCGCCGATTGGCTCGATCAACCTGTCTCTTGGGTCAAGGTGGAGCTGTAGCAGCGGGGGTCTCCGTATATCAGCAACATTGATATTAAGCTGAGTTTTACATTGAACAGCAGGGGGTGTCTGACTATAATGGCGCGCTTCCATTTTCCCGCTCGGGAGCCCCCGCGATGCTGCGTATCAGCCAAGAAGCTCTGACATTCGACGACATTCTCCTAGTGCCCGGTTATTCCGAGGTGCTTCCTAACGAAGTCAGTCTCAAGACCCGCCTTACCCGTGGCATCGAGCTGAATATTCCTCTGGTTTCTGCCGCCATGGACACCGTTACTGAAGCCCGTCTGGCAATCGCCATGGCTCAGGAAGGTGGTATCGGTATCATCCACAAGAACATGACCATCGAGCAGCAAGCTGCCGAAGTGCGTAAGGTCAAGAAGTTCGAAGCCGGCGTCGTGAAAGATCCGATCACCATCGAGGCTGATGCCACGGTGCGTGACCTGTTCGAACTGACCCGCATGCACAACATTTCCGGCGTTCCGGTGCTGCACGATGGCGACCTGGTCGGCATCGTCACCTCCCGTGACGTCCGCTTCGAAACCCGTCTGGAAGCCACCGTACGTGAAGTGATGACGCCTAAAGAGCGTCTGGTCACCGTGCGTGAAGGCGCCGACAAGAACGAAGTCCGCGAGTTGCTGCACAAGCACCGCCTGGAAAAAGTCCTGATCGTCGACGACAAGTTTGCCCTCAAAGGCATGATGACCGTCAAAGACATCGAAAAAGCCAAAGCCTACCCGCTGGCCAGCAAGGACGATCAAGGTCGTCTGCGCGTTGGCGCTGCCGTCGGTACCGGTAAAGACACCGGTGACCGCGTTGCCGCTCTGGTCAACGCCGGTGTGGACGTGGTGGTGGTCGACACCGCACACGGTCACTCCAAGGGCGTGATCGACCGCGTTCGCTGGGTCAAAGAGAATTTCCCTGAAGTGCAGGTGATCGGCGGCAACATCGCCACCGGCGCAGCCGCCAAGGCCCTGGCCGAAGCGGGTGCCGATGCGGTCAAGGTCGGTATCGGCCCTGGCTCGATCTGCACCACCCGCATCGTCGCCGGTGTCGGCGTGCCGCAAATCAGTGCCATCGCCAACGTCGCCGCTGCCCTTGAAGGCACTGGCGTGCCGTTGATCGCCGACGGCGGCATCCGTTTCTCCGGTGACCTGTCCAAGGCCATCGTCGCTGGGGCGTCCTGCGTGATGATGGGTTCGATGTTCGCCGGTACTGAAGAAGCCCCGGGCGAGATCGAACTGTTCCAAGGCCGTTCTTACAAGGCTTATCGCGGCATGGGTTCGCTGGGCGCCATGTCCCAAGCGCAAGGTTCTTCCGACCGTTACTTCCAGGACTCCTCGGCAGGCGCCGAGAAGCTTGTTCCGGAAGGGATCGAAGGCCGTGTGCCGTACAAAGGCACCCTGACGGCGATCATCCACCAGTTGATGGGCGGTCTGCGTTCCTCGATGGGTTACACCGGCAGCGCCAACATCGAAGAAATGCGCACCAAGCCTGAGTTCGTGCGGATCACCGGTGCCGGTATGGCCGAATCCCACGTTCACGACGTGCAGATCACCAAAGAAGCGCCAAACTACCGCGTAGGTTGATGCTTCAAGCAAATCGTTAAGCAACCGGGGCTGTTTTATTCAGCCCCGAGTTGTTTCTGAATCACGACTGTTTCTGAATTACTTAGACGAGACTGAATCATGGCCCTCGACATTCACGCTCACCGCATCCTGATCCTCGACTTCGGTTCGCAATACACCCAACTGATTGCCCGCCGCGTGCGCGAGATCGGTGTGTATTGCGAGCTGCACCCGTTCGACATGGACGAAGAGGCGATCCGCGAATTCGCACCTAAAGGCGTCATCCTCGCCGGCGGCCCCGAGTCCGTGCACGAAGCCAACAGCCCGCGCTGCCCACAGGCAGTCTTCGATCTGGGCGTGCCGGTCTTCGGTATCTGCTACGGCATGCAGACCATGGCCGAGCAACTGGGCGGCAAGGTTGAAGGTTCCGAGCTGCGTGAGTTCGGTTACGCCCGCGTTGACGTAGTCGGCAAGAGCCGCCTGCTCGACGGCATCGAGGACCACATCGACGCTGACGGCCTGTTCGGTCTCGACGTGTGGATGAGCCACGGTGACAAGGTCACCAAGATGCCGGAAGACTTCCACATCCTGGCCAGCACCCCGAGCTGCCCGATCGCCGGCATGTTCAATGACGAACGCGCTTACTACGGCGTGCAGTTCCACCCGGAAGTGACCCACACCAAGCAGGGCGGCCGCATCCTCTCGCGCTTCGTGCTCGACATCTGCGGCTGTGAAGCCCTGTGGACTCCGTCGAAGATCGCTGAAGACGCCATCGCCAACATCCGCGCACAGGTCGGCACCGACAACGTGCTGCTGGGTCTGTCCGGCGGCGTTGACTCCTCGGTGGTTGCGGCGCTGCTGCACAAAGCCATCGGCGACCAACTGACCTGCGTCTTCGTCGACAACGGCCTGCTGCGTCTGCACGAAGGCGAGCAAGTGATGGCCATGTTCGCCGAGAACATGGGCGTCAAGGTGATCCGCGCCAACGCGGAAGACCAGTTCCTGAACAACCTGGCCGGCGAAGCTGATCCAGAGAAGAAGCGCAAGATCATCGGCCGTACCTTCATCGACGTGTTCGATGCCGAATCCTGCAAGCTGGACAACATCAAGTACCTGGCGCAAGGCACCATCTACCCGGACGTGATCGAGTCGGCTGGCGCGAAAAGCGGCAAGGCCCACGTGATCAAGTCGCACCACAACGTGGGCGGCCTGCCGGAAGAAATGAACCTGAAACTGGTCGAGCCACTGCGCGAACTGTTCAAGGACGAAGTCCGTCGTCTGGGTCTGGAACTGGGCCTGCCGTACGACATGGTCTACCGTCACCCGTTCCCGGGCCCGGGTCTGGGCGTGCGCATCCTCGGTGAAGTGAAGAAGGAATACGCCGACCTGCTGCGTCGCGCCGACCATATCTTCATCGAAGAACTGCGCAAAGCCGACTGGTATCACAAAGTCAGCCAGGCCTTCGTGGTGTTCCAGCCAGTGAAATCGGTTGGCGTGGTCGGCGACGGCCGTCGTTACGCCTGGGTCGTGGCCCTGCGTGCCGTGGAAACCATCGACTTCATGACCGCACGTTGGGCACACCTGCCTTACGAACTGCTGGAAACCGTCTCCGGCCGCATCATCAATGAAATCGAAGGTATTTCGCGCGTCACTTACGACGTGTCGAGCAAGCCGCCGGCGACCATTGAGTGGGAGTGATCCCGCGCAAGCCGTAAAGGCTTGATCGCCGCAACCGAAAAGCCGTGTGAAATCCGTTTCACACGGCTTTTCTGTTTTTGCGTTACAGCGGTTTTGACCAGCCACCCAGTTGCATGCCCATGTCATCCAGAGCTTGCAGCAGCGCTTTCATGCTCGGGTAGCGTTTACCGCTCACCGAAGGCCAGCCGGGGCGTTCGATGTAGAAATGTTTGCCGTCGGTGTCGATGACGGTCCGTACCAGTTCTCGGGTGCGGCTGCGATGAACGATGAACGTCAGGTTGGGTTGCTGCTTCAGGGAGTACATGCCGTAGCGAGGCAGCAGGGTTTCGAATTCGGTCATCGTGTGCGCGGTCCAGGGTGTTTCGATTTGCAGGCGCAAGTCGCCTCTGACCAGCGCGGAACGATCGTGCGCCGTACCGCCCAAGGGCAGGATTCTCCCGGGATCGACTTCAATGCCCCGTGAAGTCCCTTCGGCGACATCCTCGACGCGAATGCCGATTGCCTCTTCCAGTTCGCTGACGCCGGCAACCCCATCAAAAGTGTTGGAGTGAGAGTTGCCCATCAGCGCCACCCATTTGTGCGCGCCGCGTGCGGACTGATCGGCACGGATCATCAGACGCGCGAAGTAATTCATCATTTTCTGCCGCGCGGTGTTGTTGCCCAATGGCAAGTCCATGCCGTTGAGTCGGTAACTCGCCATGCAATCGATGGCTTGTACATGGATCCCCTGCTTTCTGGCTTCCTTGACCAGTTCCAGGAACGTGTAGCGCTCCAGCGGATCGGTCATGTTGCCGACGTCGAGTGCCTTGAGATAGGCCTCGAGTTTTTGCGGCATGTTGCCGGTGCGGAAGAATTCATCCAGCGCGGCTTGATGGAAGTCGGTCAGCAGGTGCTCCATGTACAGGCTCTTCACCTGTTTGCTGGCGAGCAATGGCATGTTCTCGATCAGCCATTGCTTGCTGCCGATGGCCGTGTGGCTCTCGCCGAGCACCAGGCCCCGGGCATGTTCGAGGATTTTCTCGATAATTTCTTCGGCGGTCGCGTCTGCCGCCAGGGCGGGCACCGGAGGACGATCGGGCAGGCGCAGCGTGCTGAAAAAATCCAGTGCATCGTGATACAGGCGTTTGCGGATGACCTTGAAGTCGCGGTAGGCATCGAACTCGTTCAGGCTGTCGTAGAAATCGCGCAAGGCCTCGTCATTCAGCCCGGCCGCGCCTTCCTCCAGATGCGCCTTGAGCGGTGCGGGTACGTCGTATTGCGAGGCGGGCAGGGCGGTCAGCGGGCTGCGGCTGCTTGATCCGGCCAGTGCCGAAGGTTTGCCACCGCCGGCGAGTCCTGCGCGAGGCATGGCTTCCCATTCACCCTCAGGGTTCAGGCGTACCGGGATCGAGCGAGTAAAGCCGTGGGGGTGCTCAGGATCGATGACCGCCCAGTGTCCGCTGCCGTTGATGTCGGCTTCGTAGCGTACGTAATAGGCGGTGTCGTCCATCAGGATGGCGGTTGAGGGGTTCGAATCGAGCAGATAAATGCCCTGGAATTTTCCGGGCTCGCTCACCGGCGTAATGCCGTCGAGCAACTCATTGGCTTGCCAGCTCGGCGGAATGACCGGTCGCGGGGTGTCTTCAATCAGGGGTGTGGCAATCGACGGCTGAGGCCCACCCATCGGCGTCCCGACTTTATCGGTCAGGTCGCTCATCTCCGCCGCTTCGGCGGCATCCACCTCGGGTCCGACCTCGGCCAATGATCCCGGGCCCTTGAGTGCCAGCAGGTTGAACAGCATGTCGATGCCGCTGAGCACCGCACCGACAATCCCGGCCTTGCGCTCGGCGGCGGTTTTGCCATTGACCGCCTGATCGATGTTCAGCCCCATGTTGGCAATGCTGGCGCCGATCACCGGCAATGCGACTGGCCAGCCGACCACCGCCATTGGCCCGAAAACCTTGACCCCGGCGCTGAGGTAGCCGATCCACAGCTTCTTGCGCAGGTCACCGTTGGAGGTCAGGGACAGGCTGGCTTCGGCAAACATCGCCGTGCGGGTCGAGTCACTCAGCCAGGTGAAGGCGTCGCCACTGACCGCGCGGTTGTCCTGATTGATCATCGAGTGATCGTAGCGGCCCCACGTAGCCACCAGGCGATTCATCAGGTCACCAAGATTAGCGTTGATCTGCTGCCGGTCGGCCAGCGAGAAATGCGCAAGGAATGTCTCGCGCGCCGCAGGTGTGTTCATCCGCTGCAGGATCCAGAAGTGCAGGTCGGTGGCGCTTTCCAGTACATGGAATGCATCGCTGTTGCCGGGCAGGTAGAGGATCTGCCGACCCTGGGGCATGACGAAACGCAGGACGTTGGTAGCGGCGTAACCGGCAATGTCCAGCGTGCGCACACTGTCCGGGCAAGGGTGGCTGGTCTGCAGCATTGGCAGGCTGACTGGCCACGTCAGCGGGCCGATCGCCGCTTGCGTGACGAACTGGAAATCCTCGCCACTCAGCTGACGTTTGTCCCGCGCCTGTAGCGCTTTGATCAGGAAGTTGCACTTGGCCAGGGTACGAAAGTCGCTGCCGCTGGTGTTCCAGAATGCGTTCAGTTGAGCGTCGTACAGCGCGCTGAAGTCGATGCTCCAGAAGTCCTTGAGCACATCGTTGCTATGCAGGCGCACTTCATTGCGTTCATCGAAGGTACGGGCGTCGGGACCGGCAGTATAGAAACCGCCATAGACATCGAGCAGGTCGGCGTTGTCCTGATCGGCGACGCGAAAGCGGTGAATCACCAACTGGGTCAGGGTCATGCTTGACGTGGGCGTGGCGTGCACGTGCTCCCAGCCGGTGAAGGCATTCGAACTGCTTTGCGAGGCGTCGAAGCGGTGGAAATACACCTGATCCGGGTCGAGGCCGTGGACCTGGTATTTGATCAACAAGTCGCTGGCGACCTGTCGAGCAGCGTCCTGCAGGCTCGGGCAGGTCTGGATGACGGTGGCGGCAATCGCCTTGAGCGCGGCCTTGTCGGCGGCGTTGGGCATCGGGTTGGGCATGTGTTTGGGCTCTCTTTCCTTGAGAAACGGGTGGCACAGGATGGCCCGGCTGTTCGATGCATGTGCACTACATAGTTATGTCACTTGAGCAGTTGAAATCGTGTACGCGCGAGGCGCAACTGCGTCCATCCGCCGCGCTGCCCTTACTGTTTCGCAATTGCAGGTGTATCGTATTTGCCTTTTGCGGGCCCGGTGCCCGACGCAGATACGTGAGGTAGTTGAGTTCATGTCCTTTACCCGTCGCCAAATCCTCGGTGGCCTGGCCGGTCTTGTTGTCGTTGGTGTCGGAGCGGGAGGCGCGTCACGTTACTGGCTGGGCAAGATGGCCGATGCTGACGCGGGCCACGACTACGAGCTGATCGCGGCGCCACTGGACGTTGAGCTGGTGCCGGGGCACAAGACCGAGGCCTGGGCGTTCGGCCCGTCGGCGCCGGGCACCGAACTGCGTGTGCGTCAGGGCGAGTGGCTGCGGGTGCGTTTCATCAACCACCTGCCGGTGGCGACCACCATTCACTGGCACGGCATCCGTTTGCCGCTGGAGATGGACGGTGTGCCGTACGTCTCGCAATTGCCGGTGCTGCCCGGTGAATACTTCGATTACAAATTCCGCGTGCCGGACGCGGGCAGCTACTGGTATCACCCGCACGTCAGCAGCAGCGAAGAGCTGGGGCGCGGGCTGGTCGGGCCGTTGATTGTCGAAGAGCGCGAGCCGACCGGTTTCAAGTACGAAAAGACCCTGAGTCTGAAGAACTGGCACATCGACGAGCAAGGCAATTTCGTCGAGTTCAGCATTCCCCGTGAAGCGGCGCGTGGCGGTACGGCGGGGCGCTTGTCGACCATCAACGGTGTGCCAACGCCGGTGATCGAGTTGCCGGCGGGGCAGATCACCCGGGTGCGTTTGCTCAACCTCGACAACACCCTGACCTATCGCATCAACATCCCCGGCGTCGAAGCGCAGATCTATGCGCTGGACGGCAACCCGATCGAGCCGCGGCCGCTGGGCAAGGAATACTGGCTCGGCCCCGGCATGCGCATTTGCCTGGCGATCAAGGCGCCGCCGGCCGGTGAAGAGTTGTCGCTGCGCAACGGCCCGGTGCGACTGGGAACCTTGCGCTCGGTGGCCAATAACGATGCGCCAACCGAGTGGCCGAAAGCCTTGCCCGCCAACCCGGTGGCCGAGCCGGATCTGGCGAATGCCGAGAAACTCAACTTCAATTTCGAATGGGTCGGTTCGGTGTCGGTGAATGTCGACAACGGCAAGCCACCGAGCCTGTGGCAGATCAACGGCAAGGCCTGGGACATCACGGACAAGACCTGCGCCGATCGGCCGATTGCCAGCCTGAAACTGGGCCAGAGCTACATCTTCGAACTGAAGAACATGACTCAGTATCAGCACCCGATTCACCTGCACGGCATGAGCTTCAAGGTGATTGCGTCGAACCGGCACAAGATCACGCCGTACTTCACCGACACCTATCTGCTGGGCAAGAACGAGCGTGCGCAAGTGGCGCTGGTGGCGGATAACCCGGGGGTATGGATGTTCCATTGCCACGTGATCGACCACATGGAAACCGGCCTGATGGCCGCCATCGAGGTGAAGTGATGCGCCAGATTCGCCCCGCCGCGATCATCGACCGCAGCCGTGACCGCGATTTCATGCGTGAAGCGCTGGAGCTTGCTGCCCAAGGCGCAGCCCTCGGCGAAGTGCCGGTGGGCGCGGTGCTGGTGCAGGACGGTGAAATCATCGGGCGTGGCTACAACTGCCCGATCACCACCAGCGACCCGAGTGCCCACGCGGAAATGGTCGCGATCCGCGCTGCTGCGCAAGCTGTCAGCAACTATCGCCTGCCCGGCAGCACGCTGTACGTGACGCTGGAACCGTGCAGCATGTGCGCCGGGCTGATCGTGCATTCACGCATTGCCCGGGTGGTGTATGGCGCGCTGGAGCCGAAGGCCGGGGTTGTGCAGAGTCAGGGACAGTTCTTTACCCAGGGCTTTTTGAATCACCGGGTGTTGTATGAGGGTGGGGTGCTGGCCGAAGAATGTGGAGCAGTGCTGACCGAATTCTTCAGAGCCCGTCGCGCAAAACCATCTGAATAAACACAACCCCCAACTGTAGGAGTGAGCCTGCTCGCGATAGCGGTCTGACATTCAACATTGCTTTGACTGTCAGACCGCTATCGCGAGCAGGCTCACTCCTACAAGGTTATGCGGTGTTTGAGAGGGTTACTTACGGGCCACAATCACCGCGCGCATCGGCGCCGGCAGCCCTTCGATGGTCTTGCTGTGATCCTCGGGATCAAGGAAGTCGCTCAACGATTGATACTTCATCCACTCGGTACCGCGTTGTTCTTCAACGGTGGTGGTGCTGACGTCGACACAACGAATATCGGTGAAACCTGCCCGACGCAGCCACAATTCCAGCGCCGGTACCGACGGCAGGAACCACACGTTGCGCATCTGCGCGTAGCGATCTTCCGGCACCAGCACTTGATGCTTGTCGCCTTCAACCACCAGCGTTTCCAGCACCAGCTCGCCGCCCTTGACCAGGCAATCCTTCAGCGCCAGCAAATGCTCGATCGGCGAACGTCGGTGGTAGAACACACCCATCGAAAACACTGTGTCGAAGCCTTCAAGGTTCGGCGGCAGGTCTTCGAACGGGAACGGCAGGTGCCAGGCATTCGGCTCGGACAGATAACGCTGCACGGCCTGGAACTGGCAGAAGAACAGCCAGTTCGGATCGACGCCGATCACGCTGTCGGCACCGGCGCCGAGCATGCGCCACATGTAGTAGCCGTTGCCGCAACCGACATCGAGGATGCGTTTGCCCTTCAGATCCAGATGCGGGGCGACCCGCGACCACTTCCAGTCCGAGCGCCATTCGGTGTCGACGTGCACGCCGAACAGGTCGAACGGCCCCTTGCGCCACGGCGACAGGCCCATCAGCGCGGTGCGCATCTGCGCGCGGGTTTCGTCGTCGCAGTCGGTGTCCAGTTTCAGGCCGTTGAGCAGATCGACTTCAGTCGGCTCAAGTTTCGGCAACGCGTCCAGCGCACTCTGCCAGCGCTCCAGATCGCCGTGACCTTTCTCCATTTTCTTGTCGAGTTGCCCTTGCAGGGTGTTGGCCCAGTCGGCCAGCGGGGTGCCGGCCAGACGGCGGGCGAGGGGGGACAGATCAATCATGGCAAGGCAATCAACGAGGCAAAGTTAAGACACTGGAACCACGGCACGACTTTCGAGAACCCGGCGGCCAGCAGGCGTTCGCGGTGTTCTTCGAGGCTGTCGGGCTTCATGACGTTTTCGATGGCGCTGCGCTTCTGGGCGATTTCCAGTTCGCTGTAGCCGTTGGCGCGTTTGAACGCGACGTGCAGATCGGTGAGCAGCGCGTGTTCTTCGGCATCGTTGAAGCGCAGCTTCTCCGAGAGAATCAGCGCGCCGCCGGGCAGCAGCGACTGGCGAATACGCGAGAGCAACGCGGTGCGCTGCTCCGGGGCGATGAATTGCAGGGTGAAGTTCAGTGCCACCACCGAGGCCGGTTTGAACTCGAGGGCGAGGATATCGCCTTCGATTACCTCGACCGGGAGCAGCTCCTGGAACATCGAATCCTGACCGTTGAGGTACTCGCGGCAGCGTTCGATCATCGCCGCCGAGTTATCCACCGCGATCACCCGGCAACCGTCGGTGCGCACGTGACGGCGCAAGGCTTGAGTCACGGCGCCGAGCGAAGCGCCGAGGTCGTAAAGCACGCTGTTCGGTTGAGCGAATTGCGCCGCGAGTACGCCGAGGTTTTCGACGATGGTCGGGTAACCCGGCACCGAGCGCTTGATCATGTCCGGGAACACCCGCACCACGTCCTCGTTGAAGGCGAAGTCAGGCACCTGGGCCATCGGCTGGGCGAAAATGCGATCGGGTTCTTTGCTCACGGCGGTTCCGGCGGTGTTGATGAAAAGGCCGGCATTTTAGCCAAAGTGGCGTCGGGATGCTTGGGTTGTCCGACGTGGCGAGGGGATTTATCCCCGATGGGCTGCGAAGCAGCCCCAAGATCTGTGCCCGCGGTCTGTCTGACATACCTGATTGACCGGTTTCAGGGCCGCTGCGCAGCCCATCGGGGATGAATCCCCTCACTACAAAATTAGCGGTGTTTCACGGAAAACGCCGAAGCGGCAATCCCCCACTGGCCCAGCCAGTAACTGAGGATGATCACGTACGGCGCAGCATGAAACGGCGCCACAAAGCGATCAATGCCGATCACACTGTCGGAGAACACGAACGCCAGCGCACCCGCCGCCGCCAGCAGCGCCGAACGCTTGGGCACATCGGTGCCGAGGCGGGCGAGGGCGCGCCAGAGCATGGCGCTGATCGCGGTGCCATAGACGACCACTGGCACTAGCAACGGCCCGAGGCCACTGGAAATCAAAATCCCCAGCAGCACCGCGCCGACGCCGAGCGCGAGCACCAGCGGCAAGAGCGCCAAACGCTTGCAATCGCTGAGGTAAGCCTTGAGGTACGCCAGGTGCGCAACCAGAAACGCACCCAGACCAAACACAAACAAATCCCCCGGCCACGCCAGCAACACGTCACCGAGCACAGAGAAAATCAGCCCCAGACTGATCCAGCGTCGATAGTCGCTGGGTGGCGCATCGTGCAGCCAGCCGAGCAGCGCCAGCACCGGTAACGGTTTGACCAGCAGGCAGAGCAGCGCCGCATGCGTGCTCACACCGTAGAGAAACGTCACCGCGCCCATCAGCGCCAGAATCAGCCAGCCCACGATCAGTTCACCGAAATGGCGCAGTCGAAGGTTTCTGCCGGTTCAACTTCCGGTTCCCAGGGCTGCTGCGAGGTCAGGCGCAAGCGGCCGTTGCCGGTGGCAAAGGCCTGGAAGCGCCAGGTGGAAAAACCGCCCGCGCCGACCATGCCGGAATCTTTCGGACTGCTGTAAACCTCAGGGCTGAGTGCATGTAGCACGCCGCCGGCGGAATCCTGAATTGCCCAGCGATAGCCCGTGGTCGGGTTGCTCGGCAGCATCACGATCAGGTTTTGTCCGTTGGTCAACTGCACGGGGCATTCGCTCTGGTTTTCCACGGTCACGTTCTGTTTTGGCTGCGTGGCGCAGGCGGCCAGCAAAGAGAGGGCGAGAGGGACAAACAGGCGAGTGGCGGACATAGGCTCAGTGGCTCCGGCGTTGACGACGAACGGCGAGCATAACTGAAGATGAGACAAAGTGTGACGGTGAGGCGGTTCTGTGGTGTTGCCACAGACGCCTTCGCGAGCAAGCCCGCTCCCACAGTAGTTGTGTGGTGACCACAAATGCTGTGTTCACTACAGAACCCTGTGGGAGCGGGCTTGCTCGCGAAGGCGGCGTGTCAGGCTCTGGATAACTGTCAGAACAACACTTTCGCCACATCCGCAAAGCGCTTGGCGAAGTGCACGGTAATGCCCTCCTTCAGATAATCCGGCAACTTAGCGTCGGCCGATGCAAAAATGCTGACTTTGATCAGCAGCAGACTATTGATGGATCATGGTAAATGAGCAAATAACAGGAAAACTTTCGTCACTGCCCTCTTTTGTGAAACTTATATCCATCGCACAGGAGTAGCGATGGGTGACAGGGTCAAGGTTGAGAAAAATAACGCCTTCTCCCGGAATGGTCCTAAAAAAATCGGCGTTAAAATTTCCGTCATATTCGACTCTGATATTTTCTGCAGGAAAGTCATGCCTGCCATTGTCCGGATACTTCTGGTCTTTTTTTGTCAGGAAAACCCTGACGTTTCTTGAAAAGTTCGGTTGGTCAGGACGGCGGTAGATTCCTTCCAGGGCTAGGGTTTCTTTATGAGTACTTATGATTAGTTTATCGGTCGAGAAGTTGACGTCCTCTGGAATGTAGGCTGTCAAAATACCGCGAGCAAACGTCCTTGCATCTTTTGAGTTATTCATCTTGAAGCTCCTGTGTCTAACCTGGGGGGAGAAACAAGGTAGAGCTTATTCAAGATAGAAAACTTCGGAACTGTCAGAAATGTCAGTTTTTTATATCGCTTGGCAATTATGAAGTGCTCGGCTATGCGAAGAAGTATTGGTCGTTATCGTTGTTTGATTGATAACGACCAATGTCTAAATCAGAACAAAACTTTCGCTACATCCGCAAAGCGCTTGGCGAAGTGCACGGTAATGCCTTCCTTCAGATAATCCGGCAACTCCTCAAAGTTGCCCCGGTTCGGCTCCGGCAGGATCAGTTCGAAGATCTTCTGCCGCCGCGCCGCGATCACCTTCTCACGCACCCCGCCAATCGGCAGTACATGCCCGGTCAGGGTCAGTTCGCCGGTCATCGCCACGCCTTTTTTCGGCGGCTGATTGCGGGCGAGCGAGAGCAGGGCGCTGGCCATGGTCACGCCGGCGCTCGGGCCGTCTTTCGGTGTGGCGCCTTCCGGCACGTGCAGGTGGACGAAGGCCTCGTCGAAGAATTTCGCATCGCCGCCAAACTGTTTCAGGTGTGAGCTGACGTAGCTGTAGGCGATCTCCGCCGACTCTTTCATCACGTCACCCAGTTGCCCGGTGAGTTTGAAACCACGGTTGAGCGTGTGAATTCGCGTGGCTTCGATCGGCAGGGTCGCGCCGCCCATGCTGGTCCAGGCCAGACCGGTAATGACGCCGGTGCCGGACAGCACTTGTTCATTGCGGAACACCGGATGGCCCAGCGAGGCTTCGAGGTCTTTCGGCCCGAGCTTGATCACTGCTTTCGGGTCGTCGATCAGCTTCATCACCGCTTTGCGCACCAGTTTGCCCATCTGTTTTTCCAGTTGGCGCACCCCGGCTTCGCGGGCGTAACCGTCGATCAAGGCCTTGAGTGCGCTGTCGCTGATGCTCAGGCTGCCCTTGGACACGCCAGCCTTTTCCAGCAGTTTCGGCCACAGGTGACGCTTGGCGATGGCGACTTTTTCTTCGGTGATGTAGCCCGACAGGCGAATCACTTCCATCCGGTCCAGCAACGGCCCGGGAATCGAATCCAGGGTGTTGGCGGTGCACACGAACAGCACTTTCGACAGGTCCATGCGCAGGTCGAGGTAATGGTCGAGGAATTCGACGTTCTGCTCCGGGTCGAGGGTTTCCAGCAGCGCCGAGGCCGGGTCGCCCTGGTAGCTCTGGCCCATTTTGTCGATCTCGTCGAGCATGATCACCGGGTTCATCACTTCGACGTCTTTCAGCGCCTGCACCAGTTTGCCCGGCTGCGCGCCGATGTAGGTGCGGCGGTGGCCCTTGATCTCGGCTTCGTCACGCATGCCGCCGAGGCTGAAGCGGTAGAACGGTCGGCCAAGGGATTCGGCGATGGATTTGCCGACGCTGGTTTTACCCACGCCCGGCGGGCCGACCAGCAGCACGATCGAGCCGCTGATCTCGCCTTTGTAGGCACCGACCGCGAGGAATTCGAGGATGCGATCCTTGATGTCGTCGAGGCCAGCGTGGTGTTTGTCGAGTACCTTGCGCGCGTACTTGAGGTCGAGTTTGTCCTCGCCGTACACGCCCCACGGCACCGAGGTCGCCCAGTCGAGGTAGTTGCGGGTGACCGCGTACTCCGGCGAGCCGGTCTCGAGGATCGACAGTTTGTTCATTTCCTCTTCGAGGCGTTTCTGCACCTGTGCCGGCAGGACTTTGCCTTCCAGGCGTTGTTCGAACTGTTCGAGATCGGCGCTGCGGTCGTCCTTGGTCAGGCCGAGTTCCTGCTGGATCACCTTGAGTTGTTCCTTGAGGAAGAACTCACGCTGATGCTCGCCGATCTTGCGATTGACCTCGGCGGAGATCTCTTTCTGCAGGCGCGCGACTTCGACTTCCTTGCGCAGCATCGGCAGGACTTTTTCCATGCGCTTGAGCATCGGCACGCAGTCGAGCACTTCTTGCAGCTCATTACCTGTCGCCGACGTGAGGGCGGCGGCGAAGTCGGTCAGCGGCGACGGATCGTTGGGGCTGAAGCGGTTGAGGTAGTTCTTCAGCTCTTCGCTGTACAACGGGTTCAGCGGCAGCAGTTCCTTGATCGCGTTGATCAGCGCCATGCCGTAGGCCTTGACCTCGTCGGTCGGCTCGGTCGGCTGGTGCGGGTATTCGACTTCGACCAGGTACGGCGGGCGGTGGTGTTTGAGCCAGGTCTTGATGCGTACGCGGCTCAGGCCCTGGGCGACGAACTGCAGTTTGCCGTTTTCGCGGCTGGCGTGATGGACTTTGACCAGGGTGCCGTATTCGGGAAGGGCGCCGGTGTTGAAGTGGCGCGGGTCTTCCTGGGGCGTGTCCATGAAGAACAGGGCCAGGGAGTGGTGGTCGGATTTGCTCACCAGATCGAGGGTTTCGGCCCAGGGTTCTTCGTTGACGATGACCGGCAGCACTTGGGCCGGGAAGAACGGGCGGTTGTGGATCGGGATGACGTAGACCTTGTCCGGCAGGTTCTGGCCGGGCAGGGCCAGGCCTTTGCCGGATGAGGTGTGTTCGATGTGTTCTGCTTCGGTGTAGTCGTCGGGGTTGTCCGGGAATTCTTGCTGGTCGCTCATGGGGCACCTGCGCAATGGGGTATGGGTCTTAGATGGGGCAGGCTTTGGGTGGTTTCAATGGGGGGCGGTGTTTCTGCTTGTGCGTTCAGGGTTTTGACAGGCGTCACGCTTTGGACTTGGCGGCCTTTGGGCCGACCAGGTTCTTGGGGTTTTGGGGGTATATCCGTTTTTTTGGGTGTGGCGGCTGGCGGTTTCGCCCTTACGGCGAGTCACCTTTTCCAGACGCCGAAAAGGTAACCGAAAAGGCTTGCTCCTGCGTTCGGCCCGCTCGCTGGGGCTCGGGGTTCCTTCGCTCCGGGACTGATCCGTGGGGCAGCGCCTCCGGTTTGCTTCGCTGCACCTCCTCTCGCTGTGTTTGGCTGCGCCAAACGGTCGCTGCGCTCCCACCCCCGGATCAATCCCTCCACTCAGCCTTCCGACGTCGCCCGTGGATCAAGATCAAAAGCGGTACTCGAGCTTGCGCTCATTGTTTTGAGTGGGGCGGCTGCGCCGCATGGGGCATACACGAATCAAAAATGTGGGAGCTGGCTTGCCAGCGATGGCGGCCTGACAGCCGACCATGTTCTGGCTGAATGCACTCAATTTACCTGTGGGAGTGAGCCTGCTCGCGATGGCGGCCTACGAGCCGACCCATCTCCACCTGACTCACCCAATTCCACTGTGGGAGCGAGCTTGCTCGCGAAAGCGGTGTGTCGGTCACCGCAAGTGTTGGATGTGCTGACGCTTTCGCGAGCAAGCCCGCTCCCACTATGGCTCAGCTGTGTGCCGCAGATTGGGTGATTTCCACATTATCCAGCACCCGATTCACCGCCAGTTCGGCGAGCATGATGATTTGCTGAATGGCCAGTATCGTCCGGCGCTGCGGGATGTCGATGTACGCGGCGATGTCGCTGGTCATGAGGCTGGCTTGGGCCAGTGATTCGCAGGCGTGAACCAGCAGGCTTTCGTTGTCCATGTCCGGGGCGACCTGGAAAATGCTGCTGGGTTTGTGGAATCTCACCGCGGCGGCGGAGGGCTTCAGGTAGTGATCCAGCGCACGCTCGGCGGCGTCGTGGAGTTTTCTGGAATCGAGGGATTCGTAGGGCGAGGTTTCTGGGGGATTGGGTGTGGGTTTGATCATGATGAGTTCTCAGTTGGTGAAGTGGAGCTACCTTCAATTGCCGCGACGCAATCTGAGGTGGCAGCTGTACGCGGGTTCGCGGACCGATAACTGAGGAATCGGCATACCCCCAAAGAAGGTATCCCGCGCACAGCCGCCATGACACAACCAACAGGCATCCGAGGTGCTGTCAGGTTGGCGATTATGCATCAGTTATCAGGCCGCGACGCCCGTTCGCTGAATTTCCAGCGACCACCAGAGCCTATCCAGCCAACTTCCGAGGCACAACCGACGCGACTTGTCGGAAAACTCCCGCGTATAACGCGCTTCTGTAGGACGGGCACCGTCCAGTGTGGGAGCGGGCTTGCTCGCGAAGGCAATGTGTCAGCCGGCAAACTCATTGGTTGATACACCGCTTTCGCGAGCAAGCCCGCTCCCACAGGTTTGTCCGGTGGACTCAGAAAGTGTGGGCACAAAAAAGGCGATGCCCCTCACGGAGCATCGCCTTTCCTTTACCGCCGCTAAAACTTATTCCGGCAGTTTGTACGCAATCACATAGTCACCCATCTTGGTGCCCAGCGAGCCGTGACCGCCAACAACGAGCAGCACGTATTGCTTGCCGTCCTTGCCGGTGTAGGTCATCGGGGTCGCTTGGCCGCCAGCCGGCAGACGCGATTTCCACAGTTCTTTACCGGTGTTCACGTCGTAGGCGCGCAGGTACTGGTCGAGGGTGCCGCTGAGGAAGCCGACGCCGCCTGCAGTGACCATCGAACCGCCCATGCTTGGTACGCCCAGGGTGAAGCCGATCGGGATTGGCGAGCTGTCGCGGCTGGTGCCGTTCTTGCGTTTCCACACGACTTTGCCGGTGGTCAGGTCGATACCGGCGACGTAGCCCCAGGCCGGGGCCTGGCACGGTACGCCCAGTGGCGACATGAACGGGTGCATGATCACCGCGTATGGCGCGCCGGTGTTTGGCTGCACGCCAGCGGTTTCGCTCTCGCGTTTGCTGCCGGCGGCGACTTTCTCGCGTGGCACCATTTTCGAAACGAAGGCCATGTAGTTCGGGCTGGTGAACAGCATCTGGCGAACCGGGTCGACCGAGACGCCGCCCCAGTTGAACACGCCGACGTTACCCGGATAGATCAGGCTGCCCTGTTCCGACGGAGGCGTGTATTGGCCTTCGTAGCGCAGTTCCTTGAACTGGATGCGGCACAGCATCTGGTCGAACGGGCTGGCGCCCCACATGGCTTTTTCGGTCAGTTCCGGGGCCAGCAGGTTGAGGTCCGAACGGGCCTGGGTCGGTGCGGTGTGGTCGCCTTTCACGGCGCCTTGCGGAACCGGGATTTCCTTGATCGGGATGATCGGCGTGCCGTCACGACGGTCGAGGACGTACAGGCTGCCCTGCTTGGTCGGGGCGATCAGCGCCGGTTTCACGCCCTCGGCGGTTTTCATGTCGAGCAGGGTTGGCTGGCTGCCAACGTCCATGTCCCACAGGTCGTGGTGGGTGAACTGGTAGTTCCAGCGCACTTTACCGGTGGCCAGGTCGAGGGCGACGATGCCGGCGCTGAATTTCTCGGCGCCTGGAGTGCGGTCAGCGCCCCACTGGTCTGGAGTCTGGTTGCCCAGTGGCAGGAAGACCATGCCGAGTTTTTCGTCGACGCTGGCCAGCGACCACATGTTGGCCGAGTTGCGGCTGTAGGTTTCGCCCGGGGCCAATGGCTCGGTGGCATCCGGCTTGTCGCTATCCCAGTTCCATACGAGGTGACCGTCGCGCACGTCGAAAGCGCGGATCACGCCCGATGGCTCGTTGGTCGATTCGTTGTCGGTGACGTGACCGCCCATGATCACCAGATCACGGGTAATCGCCGCTGGCGAGGTGGAGTAGTAGCCACCGGCGGTGAATGGGCCGATGCCTTGGGTCAGGTCGACCACGCCGTTTTTGCCGAAGCCTTCGCAGATCTTGCCGGTGTCGGCGTTCAGAGCGATCAGACGGGCATCGGCGGTTGGCAGGTACAGGCGACGCGGGCAGGCCTGGGCAACGGCTTTGCCGGCTTCGGAGATAACGGCCGAGGCGGCGTTATCAGCTTTCGCGTAAGCGGCTTCGTCGTAGTACGACACGCCACGGCAGGTCATGTGGGCGAAGCCCTTGAAGCCCACCGGGCTTTTGATCTGCGGGTCGAAGCGCCAGATTTCCTTGCCGGTGTCCGGATCCAGCGCCAGCACTTTGCTGTGCGCGGTGCAGGCATAGAGCATGCCGTTGGCTTTGAGCGGGGTGTTTTCGTTGGTCAGCTCGACCGGGTCATCGGCGGTTGGCAGGTCGCCGGTCTGGATGCGCCAGGCTTCTTGCAGCTTGCCGACGTTGGCCGGGGTGATCTGCTTCAGCGGCGAGTAGCGGTCACCGAATTCGGTGCGGCCATAGGCCTGCCAGTCGCCTTCAGGCATTTGCGGTGCGGTACTGGTCATGTCCGCGGTGTCGCGGCCCAGTTCGCCGAAGGTTTCGCCCGGGTGGGTGAACAGGCTGGCCAGGGCAGTGACGCCGGCCAGCACCACGGCCACGGTCAGGCCACCTGTGCCCATCGGCGCCGGGCCATTGAGCAGCAGCGGACGACGGAACCACGGCAGCAACATCACGATGCCGAGAACGAACCACAGGGCCAGACGCGGCACCAGTTGCCACCAGTCCAGACCGACTTCCCACAAGGCCCAGACCGTGCTGGCGAACAGCACGATCGCATACAGGCCTAGCGCTGCACGACGACGCAGCAGCAACAGAATGCCGCTCAGCGCAATGCCGATACCGGCCAGCAGGTAGTACAGCGAGCCGCCGAGCATGCTCAGCTTGACTCCCCCGGCCAGCATGGCCAGGCCCATCAGTAGAAGCAGAATGCCGAGCAGGCTCGGTAACAGACGGCCCCGACTCGAAGCACTTTCGGTGCTCATAGTGTGATTCTCCGTGACGTTTATTTAGTCCCGCGCTTTAGTCACTCTAGATGACGATTGGGCGCAGGTATGGTTCAGATAAAAACTTGTCTAGCTAACGAATTTCATAAATCCCCTGTGGGAGCGGGCTTGCTCGCGAAAGCGGTGTGTCAGAAGGCTGATGCATCGACTGACACGCCGCCTTCGCGAGCAAGCCCGCTCCCACCTTGGGGATTCGCGTAAATCTTTAGAACGACGACTGGATCTTGATCCCCGCGATCAGTGCGTCATCGACCTCGTTCACGCCGCCCGGATGGCGGATGTATTGCAGGTTCGGGCGCACGGTCAGCCAGTTGGCAACGTGCACGCCGTAATACAGTTCGGCGCTGTATTCGGTGTCCTGCGGCGGCAGGAAGGACGGGTCGTCATAGTCGTAGACGGCGTGCGCCTGATTGCTCGCTTCGGCGTTCTTGCGGAAGGCCGGGTTGACGTGGACGCGGGCCAGGGCGAAACCGATGTCGTCCTTGGCGCGGGCATCGAACGGGCCTTTGTAGACCACGCCGGCCTGCACGTAGTTGTCGATCGCGTTGGTTTTCTTGTCGTGCATCGTCGCGTTGGCAAACACGCTCAAGCCGCGCGAGTGGTCGCTGGCGAGGCTGGTGACTTGCTGCTGCGCACCGAACCACACGCCGTGTTTGCTCGACGCGCTGCGGTAGGCTTCGCCGCTCAGTGCGGCGGGCTGGCCGTTCTGGTCTTTATAGACGTCAGAGGCCTTGGCGCTGCTGTAGTAGTAACCGGCCCGGTATTCGCCCGGCAGGCCGTTGAGCTTCGGCGTCCACACCAGTTCCACCGGCAACACGGCGCCTTGGGTACCGCTGCCGCTGAGTTTGAAGCCGTTGCCGCGATCGAGGTTTGACGGGTTCTGCTCGTAGGCGCCGACCTGCGCGTACAACTCTGGGGTCAGGTGATATTTGACCCGCAGCGCCCATTGGCTGACCGGCCAGTTGTACCAGATGCCGCCGACCCAGTTGCCGACCTGCGAGCCGCAGAACGCCAGGTTCTGGAAGTCGCACGGGAAGCTGTTGAAGTCTTCGCCTTCGCCGAAGCGGCCGACCTTGATGTCGAGCTTCTGGTCGAAGAATTTCTGCTGGTACCACATCTGCGTCAGGCGCGTGGTCTGGCCACGGCCCCAGACTTCCTGGGCCGAGGTGAAGCCGCCAACGCGTGGATCGTTGATCCGGTCGTTGCTGATGTTGTTGCCGCTGCGCTTGGTGATGGTCAGCTGAAACTCGGCGTCGTCCCAGCCAAGGATTTTTTGCAGGTCCAGGTGCGTGCCCAGACCGAACTGGTCGCTGTAACGCGCGGTGCGATCGTGGTCGTAGCCGCCGTGCAGGTTGCTGCCCATTTCGCCGGTGTAGTCGAGTTTGAAGTCGTAGCCTTTTTCCGCGAGTTCGGTACGCGTGCCGTTCCAGTCACCGAGCATCCACGGTGAGTCGCTGTCGAAAGCGGGGGCCGCCTGGGCGTAGGTGGCGAAGCCGAGCGCGGTGCAGCCGCCGAGCAGGCGCAGGGCTGAGATAGCGCTGTCTCGGGAGAAGGAAAAATCAGGCATGGGTCAGTCTTTTTTGGTGTTTTACGGGGGTAAACCGAGCGCTTCAATTTGACGCAGGCAGTGAAGCGATTCAGCTGAAGGGCGGCAGGATAATGATCTGTAACAAAAAGACAAAGGGCTTTTGCAGACATGCAGCATTTCTGATTCGGTAACAGTGCGGCAAACGGGCGCATTGTGGCGATGGCTGCAGGCTGCGATCTTCTCGGGTTGGCCTACATTTGATGCAAGGCCTTCCACCTGACCGGCCCCTCGGCTAAGGTGCGCGGCTTGTGCATTTTCCCTCCGTCCAAAGGCCTGGCATGAACGACCACACTCCCGATCCGCTGCATGGCGTAACCCTTGAACAGATCCTCAATGCGCTGGTGGCGCATTACGAGTGGTCAGGGTTGGCCGAGCGCATCGATATCCGCTGCTTCAAGAGCGACCCGAGCATCAAGTCGAGCCTGACCTTCCTGCGCAAAACCCCGTGGGCGCGGGAGAAGGTCGAGCGCTTGTACGTGAAACTGATGCGCACCAAGCGTCCGCTCTGAGATGGACGCCGTTACGCGGCGACGCCTGATCACGCTCATCGCCACGCTCGGTTGGGCCGGGCTGAGTATCCAGCTGTACCTGATTTTCCTTGCGCGGCTGAGTGTCGACGCCAGCCTGCTGGGCGGGCTGGTGAGTTTCTTCAGTTACTTCACGGTACTCACCAACACCCTGGTGGCGACCGTGCTGACCTGCGCTGTCACCGGGCGTGAATCCGCCGCACAGCGCTGGTTTCTCCAGCCATGGGTGAGCAGCGGGATTGCGGTCAGCATTGCGGTGGTCGGTCTGGCTTACAGCATTCTGCTGCGGCATTTGTGGCACCCGCAGGGCTGGCAGTTTATCGCTGACGAACTGCTGCACGACCTGATGCCGCTGCTGTTTCTCGGTTACTGGTGGTTTTGCGTACCCAAAGGCACGTTGCGCCTTTGGCACCTGCCGCTGTGGCTGATTTACCCGTTGGTGTATTTCATTTACGCGTTGCTGCGCGGGCATCTGCTTGGCGCGTATGCGTATCCGTTCATCGATGTGGCGCTGCTGGGTTATGCACAGGTGTTCATCAATGCCGGAGGGATATTGGTGGGGTTTGTGCTGATTGGCTTGCTGGTGATCGGGATCGACCGCTGGCAGTCAGGACGAAGTTAAAAGGTCAATGTGGGAGCGGGCTTGCTCGCGAAGGCGTCAGGTCAGTCAACATCATGGTTGAATGATCGACCGCCTTCGCGAGCAAGCCCGCTCCCACAAGGGTAAATCACTCTTCTGCCGAACCCTCAGCCCGCCAGTAGCCGACGGCTTTGACGAACTGCTCATTGAGTCCATGCTCATCCAGCAGCACCCGGCGAATCTGTCGCGAAACCTTGGTCTCGGTCGCTACCCACGCATACAGATTGCCCTTGGGCACCTGCAGCTCTTTGACCGTGGTCAGCAGGTTGTCCTTGCCCCCGTCGCGCAGGACCCAGATCACATTGACCTGCGCCGCACTCTCCAGCACTTGTTGCTCGGCACCGTTCTCCACTTCGATCACCACCAGCGCCTTGCGATTGGCCGCCAGGCCTTCAAGGCGGCGGGCGATGGCGGGGAGGGCGGTTTCGTCGCCGATCAGCAGATAGCTGTCGAAGATGTCCGGCACGATCATCGAACCGCGTGGCCCGCCGATGTGCAGGAATTGCCCGGGTCTGGCCTGTTCAGCCCAGGTCGAGGCAGGGCCGTCGCCGTGCAGGACGAAGTCGATGTCCAGCTCGAGTTTTTCCAGGTCGTAGCGGCGCGGGGTGTAGTCGCGCATCTCGGGCAGCGGGCCGTTGTCCTTGCCGGCGCCGAGCACCATGGTTTCCAGCGCCGCAGCCTGTTCGGCATTCTGCGGAAACAGCAGCTTGACGTGATCGTCGGTGCCCAGGCTGATGAACCCGGCCAGTTCCGGCCCGCCGAGGGTGATGCGGCGCATGCGCGGGGTCAGGTCGACCACGCGCAGGACTTCGAGTTTGCGGCGTTTGATTTCGTGCATCACGCGGTGAATGGTTTGCGTATCGACTGCAGTCATTCGGCTTTCTCCGGGGCAGATTGAACGGCAGGGCCGTCGACGATGGCTTTGGCGGTGTCGTTGAGCAGCGCGGCAACCCGCTGGATTTCTTCCGCGCTCCAGCGTCCGTGGTGCAGTTGCAAGGCGTGGCGCAGGTTGTGCACCGCCTCGTGGATTTCCGGCGGCCGATCATGGCCGCGCAACGAGCGTTTGCTGACGTCGATGCGCATGCGCACGCCGTCCAGCGCTACCGCTTGTTCGCTTAGGGACAAACGACCGGCGTCGGTCACGCTGTAGCGTTTTTTGCCGGCCTCGGCGTCGCCGCTGATCAAGTCGCTTTCTTCAAGGAAGGTCAGGGTCGGGTAGATCACGCCGGGGCTTGGGCTGTAGGCGCCGTCGAACATGCCTTCGATCTGGCGGATCAGGTCATAGCCGTGGCACGGCTGCTCGGCGATCAGCGCCAGCAGCAACAATTTCAGATCACCGGGGGCGAAGACCCGTGGGCCGCGTCCACCGCGTTCGCGGCCGGGGCGTTTTTCGAAGCCGTCACGGCCGTCGCCGTGTTCGCGGTGATGATGGGGGGAATGATGGTCTCTCATTTTCCTGCTCTCTCGTCGTGTTTAGATACAACTTAAGATATATCTTTAGGCGTTGACAAGGGTTCCTGACCAACGGCGCTCACCTGACCGATCGAATCTGCGGTCGAAAAAACCGGAAAATGATCAAGAAAACGCAGTATTAAATCCCCCGGCAAAGGCGCAGATTAGTGCTGATTCTCTAATATTCCGTTTCGCCCTTTGTTTCCGGGAAAGTGTGGTACATGTCTTACGGAAGTTGCTACCAAGTTGTGGCGCATGCAGTCATTCGGCTGGCGCGCTGTAGCCTGCTTCTTACAGTTGAACAGGAACTTTCCTGAATTTCGCGGTTTTTTCTTTCTCATCTAATAGCGTCCAGGCTACAAGGTCGCAGGACGTTGCCTGCTTACTTTGAAGATAAATTGGTTGAACATTCTTCGGCGTTGAAAGTTAACGGTGAGCACTGACTGCTCGTGACTGTTCAGTTCGCCTTGACTGCTCGACGACTCAACTAATTTATATAAGACAGGTATTCAATGATGCTCAAGAAACTCGCCTTTGCCGCCCCTCTGACTGTCCTGGCCATGAGCGCCTCGATGGCGTTTGCCGCCACTGAAGCCAAGCACTCCATCAGTCTCGTGGCGCACGTGCCGGCTGACGACTTCTATGCGGTGCCGGTGGATGCCGATCTGGTCAACAAGGATCAGGACATGAGCTACAACCCGGCCACCAATTCGATGCGCGAAGTCAACGGGCACTTCGACGTGCTGCACACGGCCGGCAAGGTTCATGCACGTCTGGAAGGTGTGCCGAAGCTGATTGGCGGTAACAACACCATCGACCTGAAAGTCGAACTCAACGGCAAGACGCTGACCACCACTTCGCAGGAAGTGGTCGGTGATACCGAGTCCAATACGCGTTATCGCGCGCCCTTCAAGATCAGCGCTACCGGTGCCAAACCGGCCGCTGGCGATTACACCGGTGTGGTCATGCTGGTCGTCGAACCTTCGGTTTGAGTCATAACGGCAATACCTGACGTTACTTGTCCAGTAACGTAACCGGCCGGCAACTTTGAAGTTGCCCGGCCGGGCTTTTACTTCCGGTAATCAGAGTATTAATCCATGTATCCGATGACGCCCATCGCGGCTGCGCTTGCATTGCTTTTGAGCAGCAGCGTACTGGCGGCGCCGCCTCCAGTCGATAATACCCCGCGAAGTTTGCTGGCTCAGGCGAAAGGTCTTCCGGCGGACTTTGAAGAGCATTTCTTTGATGTGCCTTTGGCGGTTCGTGTCGAACTTGATCAACAACCGCTGGGCGAGGCAATGATTGTATTGTCGCGTGATGATCGCATTACCTTGCTCGACTTCACCGACACCAGTGACAGCCGTATCAGTGCCGCCGAGCGCGAAACCTGGGCCAGTCTCCTCAAATCCGGCGTAGCCCTGGGCAACTGCAGCGGGCAATGCCCCGAGCAACTGATGGCGGTGCATTACAACCTGGAAAATTCACTGCTCTCGATCGCCACCGAAAACGCCGAGCGCGATCTGCAGACGCAACGCTTCCATGAGCAGCCCGAGGGGGGCAGCAGCGGTCTGATGCTGCGTAATCAGCTGAACCTCAATGGCGGCCAGAACCAGGATCTGGGCGGACGTTTCGGTCTGGAAGCCAGTGCCAGTCTCGGCAACTGGAGCCAGGCCTTCAATATGCAACTGGCGCGCCTCGGCGGGCCGGACACCAAGACCTATCATGCGGTACACGAGCTTTACACCCAGCGCGAACTGCAGGGCAGTTTTTTCCGCCTGGGCTATTTCACCCCTAATTCCGAAGGCCTGACCCGCCAGCCCCGTTCGTTCGGCACCAGCCCCGATACGGCGGTGGGTGTGATGTATGGCAGCTCCGACAGCCTGGCGGTCGACAGCCCGCGACCCAGCGTCTACCCGATTTTCGTCACGGCCAATCGCCAGGCGTCGGTGGAGATCTATCGCGATGGCCTGCTGATCAATACGCAAGCCGTGCCGGCCGGGTTGCAGACGCTGGATACCCGGCCCTTGCCCGGTGGCATCTATGAAGTCGAAGTGCGCCTGATCGAGGATGGCCAGACCACCGCGACTACTCAGGAGCTGGTCTACAAACCGGTGAACTGGCAAAACCTCGACCAGCGCTGGCGCTATAACGTGTTCGCCGGGCAGGAAAGCAAACTGCTGAGCAATTGGGAGGAACAGCAAAGCGGCGATCTCGCCGCCGGCGCTGCGCTCAACTACCTGCTGCACCCGCGCGTGATCCTTGGCCTGTCGGCGCGTCAGGTACGCGACACCTTGCAGTACGGCACCTCGATCGACTGGAGCCTGGCCGACAGCATCAGCCTCTTCGCCAATCTCTATCAGACCGAAGACCACGGCACCGGCGCCGATGTGCAGGGCCTGTACAACTATGGCGCCGGCAGTCTAGTGGTCAGCCACAACCGCAGCTGGCTCGATACCCGTAACAGTTACGACACGCTGCCCGACGGCACCCGGGTGCGGCAGCGCAATGTGTTCACCGGCGAAACCAGTAACTCGTCGCTGGCGCTCAACCACCGTATCAGCCGCAAGGATTCGCTGAGTGCGCGGGTCTCGCACAGCACAGGCAACGTCGAAGGCGTGGGCATGGACCTGGGCTGGACGCAGCGCACCGAGCTGTTTGGCAGCGATGCTAACTGGCGGCTGTCGCTGTTCGACCGGCCGGGCAGCTACAGCAGTGGCGAAGCGCGTAATCGCGGGATCGACCTGAGCATCAACATGGCGCTGGGCGGGCCGGGGCAGCAGATTTCCGGCAGCATCGGCAGCCGCACCGCCCGCGATGGCGGGCGCGACAACAATGGCTCGATCGGCTATCGCAAGGATCTGCAGAATCACCTTCTGCAAAGCGTTTCGGTCACGGCGCTGACCGACACCTACGGCGTCGGTCTTTCGAGCCTGGCCAACTTCCGTACCGACTGGGTCAATGGCGACGGCTTCGTGCAGCGCTCGTCCTATAACGGCAACTTCACCGGTGGCGTGAACCTCGACAGCAGCGTGATCGTCGGCGGTCAGCAACTGGTCATGACCAGCCAGCATCAGGGCCGTGGCGCCGGAATGATCGTCGATGTCGAGTCGGATATCGCCGACATCACCCTGCGCGCCGACGACCTCAGCGGCGGCAGTTCAGCGCTGCGGCCGGGGCGCAATTTCATCCCGCTCACGGCGTACCGCAACAGTTCGGTGGGCTTCGATTTCGAAGGCAATCATGTTCCGGCCGCCAACATCGAACCGTCTCGCGCCCGCTATCACCTGAACAAGGGCGGCGTGGAGTACCGCAAGGTGCGGGTGATGAAAACCGTCACCGTACTCGGACGCCTGCTCGACCCCCAGGGCCAGCCGCTCAAAGGCCATCACGTGATCAATCACGCCAGTCGCGGGGTCAGCGAAGTCGACGGGTTTTTCTCGATGGAGATGCACGCCGGCTCACCGACCCTCGAAGTGCGCTACGCCGATCAACTGCTGTGCCAGTTCCGGCTCGACCCCGACCAACACCGTAGCGAAAACAACGTGCTGATGATCGGCGATTTGCGCTGCTCGCCGGACACGTTGGCCGACGTCACCCAAAAGGCTCACACCGCGGGTTGATCCGGCCTGCTTCAGGAGATTTGCAGACATGAACGTCTCACCCTTGGCTACATACCTGCGTCGCGGGCTGGCCGCTGTTGTGCTGGTCGCCGGCACGGTATCTGCGGCTCACGCCGAACAGGTGTCGATCACCGCCGAGTTCAAGCCGGACTCGTCTTATCCGCACCGCAACAAGTTCCACAACACCACGCCTTCCAGTGGTTACTGCACCTACGATCCGGCGCAGTGCGAGCAGCACGAAATATTCAGCTTGCAGGTGCCGATTCAGTTCAACGCTCGTGCGCCGATTGCGGCGAATCATCCTTCGCCGCGGCAAGGGGCAACGTTTCAGGTACCCGTGCAGTGGCGTGAGCTGACGGTCTATCACGAGACCACCCGCGAGCCAAAAATCGTCAAGGTGCGGATCGTCGGTATCGGTTCGCGCTATGTGACCGAGAATGTGATGAAACTGGTGGAGGGCGCCGAAGACGATCGCAGCGCCCACAACCTGTTGTGGGGCTTGAGTTGGGTCTATGCTCCGGCGCCCTGTCAGTACAGCGGTGTGGGTTGGTACTCCCCCGATTCATACTCGTTTTTCTGGAAAACGCCAGCGGCTGCTGCCTGTACCAAACAGGCGAAGTTCGATGTGCCGTGGTTGCGTCTGGAACACCTCGATTTTGCCTATGAACTGGTCACCCCCGACCCGCTGGGCATGTCGTCGGGGGACTACAGCGGTTCGCTGACCTACAGCGTCGGGCCGAATGCGGATTTCGATTTTGGCGATGTGATGTTGCCGTCGAGTTCGTCTCTGACCTTGAATTTCAATCTGAATGTACAGCACACCCTCAAGGTCGAAATTCCTCCCGGTGGCGAGAAAGTCCGCCTGGTTCCCAACGGTGGCTGGCAGAGCTGGCTGCAGGCCGGACGGCGGCCGGTCAGCCTGTTTCGCGACCAGACTTTCAACATCTCGGCGTCATCGCGTTTCAAGATGCTGATCAATTGCGGTCCCGGAGTAGGTGCCGAGTGCGGATTGCAGGACAGTAATAATTACCGTCGAGTCGAGCTGTACGTCAGCGTCAGCATGCCCAATGGCATAACCGATCTTGCCGGCCAGCCGGTGCGGCGCATGCCATTGAAGCCCAGCGCCGGGAATGCCCTGTATTTCAAGCCCGGTTTTTATGTGGATCGAGCACCGGGAACCCTGCATTTCGAAGTTCGGCCGCATTCGATGGCAGAGATGCTGCAGCCCGGTGTGAGCGACAGCTATTCCGGCACTGTCATTGTGATCTGGGATTCGGATATCTGATGGGCCATTCAGCGATGAGTCGAGTCGGCATTGTGTTCAACGACCAAGGAATCAAGGTGATGAAGCGTCTGGTGTTAGCAATGGTTTTGAGCGGGCTGCCCTTTGCCCTGCAGGCCGGCCCGCAGATCAATGTCGGGACGGTCTACGACTATCTCGACGGTGACAAGAGCACGTACCTGAAACGGGTATTCAACAGCGGCGACAGCACTGCATTCGTCAAGGTCAACATTCTCGAAATCCTCTATGACGCCGACGGCACCTCACGGGAAATCGAGGTCAGGAGCCAGGCCGACATGAGCAGTCGAGACGGCCTGATGGCCAGCCCCGCGCGGCTGATCGTGCCGGCCAACGGCATGCAGGGTACGCGTCTGTTGATGATGGGTGAGCGTGACCGGGAGCGCTATTTCCGCGTGCGGTTCATCCCCGTTGTCCCGGAAAAGGAAGACGAATTCGCCGTGTCCGCCGAGGAGCGTGAGCAATACAAAACCACCTTGTCGGCCGGGGTCAACGTCATGACCGGTTTCGGTACGGTGTTCTTTGTGCGCCCGAAAGACAGCCGTTTCGACAGCGTGATCGAAGACACCCCGACAAGCTATCGAGTGCGCAATAACGGCAACACCGTGGTGCTGATCGACGAGTTCCGCAATTGTGCGCTGAAAGACGAAACCGCCTGCGAGCCAACCACCAAACACCATATCCGCGCAGGCAACAGTTTCGAGTTCGACAAGCAGGCCGGACGTGAATACCGCTTCAATCTGGTGGAAGGCGACAGCAAGAAGTCCCTGCGCGTAGCCGGCCAATCATCAGGGGGGGCCTGAAATGATCAAGCCATCGTTGATGATCCTGTGCGCGGGCGTTCTGACCCTGTTCAGTGCAGAATCGTTTGCGGCACGCGAAGAGCACCGGTTCGAGGTGTCGGTGGATATTCCGACGCTGGGTTTTTATGTGATACCGGCCGAAACGGACTGGATTCATCGTGAACAGATTCTGCCGTGGAATATCAGCACCAAGAGCCTCGGCGGAATGCGCAAACACTTCGACCTCAGGCACGACACCAGTGCCATCGAGGCCCGCCTGGAGAACGCCGCGTTTCTGTCCAATGGTCGCGAGGAGCAGAACATTTATCTGCGCGTCAGCTTCGCCGATACCGTGCTGACTCACGAGACGCCGCGTCAGGTGGTTTCTGCAGAGCAGGCCAGGGCCGGCGGGCGTTATGCGCTGGAGATCCAGCCGATCACGCCCGCCGGCG
The DNA here is from genome assembly GCF_004683905.1 of Pseudomonas fluorescens. Lineage (NCBI taxonomy): Bacteria > Pseudomonadati > Pseudomonadota > Gammaproteobacteria > Pseudomonadales > Pseudomonadaceae > Pseudomonas > Pseudomonas fluorescens. The sequence continues at coordinate 4,879,574 of NZ_CP038438.1, read as the reverse complement.
GCTACAAGCCGGGGAATTACTATGGCAACGTGCACCTGATCTTCAATGCGGCGGCGCCCTGAGGTTGCCCGGCCTGCCCGATGTGCAACGGGCAGGCCGGCACGCCGTTATCAAAGCCCGGCGCGGGTCAGGGCTTCACGGGTCAGGCGACGCGCGAGCTCTTTTTCGTCATCCGCCAGATCGACCAGCAGCCGCTCGAACAGCGCGTCGCTGATCGGTTCTTCATTGAACACCACGGTTGCCGGCGCCGGCAGATCGTTCATCAACGTCTTGAGCTGTTCGCGCAAGGCTGCGCGTTCCTCGGCCACGGTCGATTGCACCCACTGGCGCTGGATCTCGCGCAGCGATTCAAGGGCTTCGTAGCGGTGCTGGAACAGACGCTTGTTGCTTTCCAGGCGCACGGGATAGCGCTCGCTCAAATACTCTTTCCAGAAGTCGAGCTCAAGCATCTGGTTGACCAGGCCATCACCTTCACCCAGCGCCAGTACCGTGTCGCAGGCCTGATCGATCATCGCGTCAGTGACGCCGGACACCGCCCGGTACAGCATGCCCTCGGACTGCCAGGGCAAGCCGAGACGTTTGGCCAGGCCGGTCTGGTAGGCCAGATAAACTTCCACGTCGTCGGGATTGCCGCCACGGCTGGCGACATCGGCCCGGGCGATTTCGTTGACCTGTTCCAGGCGCGCCGCGCCTTTGGCCAGCGTCACCAGTTTCAGTTCCAGTTCCTTCGGCTCGACCGAATAGGCATGCGCCTCGTAGGCCAGCACGTTCACCCCCATGTGGTTGAACAGCTGCGTACCGGCATCGGCGCAGTCCACCGGCGCCACCACCATGGTGAACAGTTTTTCGCGCAAGCGACTGTCGACGTGCACGGCGTCGAGCATGCGCCAGACGCGTTGCATCAACTGCTCGCGCGCCGTTCCGCCAGCGCGGAAATCGGCAAACTCACGCACGCTGAGCAACGTCGCCATGAACGGTGCGGCCATGGGATCTTCCACCAGCTCTGTCCACGGTGTTTCGCGATCAATGCCCCAGCCCGGCACGTCGGACCAGTAGTCGGCGCCATAGTTGGAGATGATCGAGGTGCCCGGGATGGCGACCGGCATGATCGGCTCCGGTGGCAGTGCCATCGAACGGCGACTGTCCTGGTAACGCAACTGGTTGAGATCAGACAGGGCCGCGACGTCCAGACGTGTGCGCGCCACCAGCCATTGCCCATCGGAACCGCTCGGCACGTCGGGGATTACCGTCAGCGGGTTGCCGCGCAGATCGAGCAGCAGACCGCGTGGCCGAGGCTTGGCCAGAATGCCGTCCGGCCAGGTGGTCAGGCCGGTGTTCTTCAGCGCCACCACTTTGAGGCGCGGCATGCGTGACAGATCAGGCGACAGCCCCAGCGGGTTGTCGTCCATTCTCAGCACTTCGAGGTAGGTCAGGCTGCCCAGCCGCTCGACGGCGGCACGGTCCAGCACAATGTGGTTATTGTTCAGACGCAGACGTTCGAGGCGGGGCATCGTGCTCCCGATGCGGTCCGGCAAGCGCGTCAGCTCGCAGTATTTGGCACTCAGCTCGACCACGTTCGGAAAGTCTTTGAGCAGGCCGTTGGCGTCGGGGGAAAACCGCGCGTTGTCGAGATTGAGCAGCGTGACCTTGTCGAGAAACTTCTTCAGCGGCGGACGTTTCGCCCACCAGGTTTCCAGATCCGTGGAGAGCAGTTCCAGCGACAGGTCCAGCGCATAGGCCGACGGATCGGTGCGGTTGCCCAGGTGCGCGTTCTTGCGTTCGAAGCAGTTCAGCAGACTTTCGTAGATATGCAGCCCGCCACCGTCACGGAACCCCTGACTACCCGGCCCCCAGCTCTCCGGTTGCTGATAGCGCCAGCGATGGACGATGACCCGCAGTTCATCGAGTTCATCTTCATGTGCCTCGATGGCCTTGAGCGGCTCGCCGCGTTCGGTCAGGGCATTGGCAAACGCTTCGACCTCGCTCGGGCTGAAATGCGGATGCAGATCCTGGATGCGTTGCTCCAGCGTGGCGGCATTGCGGCTCAGGCCCGGCCCGCGTACCAGAAACAGGGTGTTGTATTCAGCGATCGGGCGGATCGGCGGACTGGCGAGTAGCGTGCGCCGCTCGCTGGGGGCCTGGGTTCTGGCGATGATCCACTGTTTGAACGGTTCGATGTCGTCGGTTCGATACCCCAGGGCACTGCGGCCATCGTGATTGATCGCCTGCAGGATTGCCTCGTACAGGCCACTGGCAGGGTGGATCGGCAGGTCCGCGCCATCGCGCACTTGATAGCGATCGGCAGCGACCCGCACCAGCACCCGGACGCGCTCGGCGACCGCAGCACCGGCTTCGCAGCGCAACTCGCCATCGAACGTGCCTTCACGGATTTCAATCCGCAGCGCCCCGAAAGTATCGCTGTAATGCCGCAGCGCGCCGAGGATCAGCCGTTCGCTGTCGATATTGCTCAGGGCTTCCTGCTGCAAACCCTGGGCGGCGCGCACGGACTGCAATTCAAACTGCACCTCGCGGGCGGTCGTGCGCAAACGCAAGGGCAAACGACGTTGCGCCGTGGCTTGCTGCTGTTCCAGCGGCCGGGCATGAGACACCACCCGTTCGGCGAGAACCGGCGTCAACTGTGGACAATCCACCAGCACCTGGCTGGCCGCCGGCGACAGTGGCGCGTCGGGCTGCACCGGCCGCGCCGGGCCAAGTCGATCCAGCGTATCGCTGAGCAATGGCGGCGGCGGGGTGTTGTCCACATGCATGCGGCGCAGCATGTCGTCGTCGGTGCCGGTCAGCAGGCGCATGTGCTCCAGTTGCGCGTCGCTGAAACCATCGGTGCGATGGCCGATGCGTCGCATCAGTTTTGGTCCGTCCCACAGACGCGGGTTTTCCGTTTCACAGACCCAGGCCCCGTCGGCGTTGTGCGCAAGCGTCGGTGCGTAGGCCCGGGGACGTCGCGGATGGCGCAGGCGGTGTTTCCCGGAAACCGGATCCTTGGTCACCTCGAACAGGTGTTGATCCAGGCGCAACAGGTGTTTGTCCCCCAGCGTATGAACGCCGTGCGCATCGGGGCGGGCCGGGCTCGGCAGGGTCTGTTCCGGCAGGCGATAGGGCGCCAGATCCGGATTCCACAGGCGGGTCTGGCCATCGGCCAACTGCACCGGTTTCAGGCCTTCGACAAACGACGACAGCTTGACCCGTGCGACACGTCCCAGGCTGGCGCCAGCGGCGAAGGCGCCGAGCTGGACGATGCTTTGCAGCACGCCAATGGCTTGCTCACCCGCTTCGGCCAAATGCCCTTCGGCCATGTCGACGATGCCTTCAAAGACGCCGTCGAGCAGTTGATACGTGGTGTAGGCCAGCATCAATTCGCCGAGCCCCGGCACCAGCGGGGTCACCACCAGCAGCGCCACGTTGAAAATATCCGAGAGGATTTTCCCCAGATTGTCCCACCAGGCCCAGCGGGCCATGCGGTCGGCATACTCGGTGGAAATGGCGATCTCCCGGGCGTCATTGAAAATCTTGTTGAGCTTCTGCTGGTGGAAGTAAGCCCAGAGACTGCCGGTGTAGCGGGTATCGCGGTCGTCCTGGACTTTCGTCAGACGAAAGCGCAGGTCGGGGTGATCCACAGGCGTTTCGCGCCAACTGGGCAGGTGGGTTCCCGGCGGTACGGCGTGCCATTTCACGGTGCTCAGGCGGGCGTTCAACCCTGCAAAAAAATGCCCGCGCTGCTGATGGTTGACGAACTGGCTGAAAAACCGCTGATAGCTGCCGGCAGCGTCGCGGTCGCGCAGTTGCCGCGTCAGTTCCGCCATGAAGTCCAGCGCCGAGGGGTATTGTTTGAGCGAGTGTTCCGGGTCGTGGGGCACATAGGCAATCACCGGGACCGGGGCGTTGGCGGTGTCCACGTCAGGGGCGATGAGGGTGATACCGGTCAGCGCCGTATCCATCATGGCGAGGTTGTAGTAGTTGATGGCACGCCCGCGCCAGCGCAGGTTGCGCCGGTCATCGAGCATGCCCTGAATGACCTCGTAGGCGTCGCGGTCAATGTCCTTTTTTGCCAGAGCCAACTGGGCACAGACGCTCAATGTACTTTTTTGACTGAAGATGACCCGGTACTGCAAAACCTGGCGGGCCACACGGTTGCCCGAGCGCAGAAAATCGTTGAGATGCTGCTCGTATCGGGCGCCGATATTCAGCTCGCGGCACAGTGACTTGAACTGCTCGATACTCACTTTGTGCTTGAGCGGCCTGACCGTGAAGTGGCCGTTGGCATCGGGGCGGGTAATGAACTCCGAGGCCGGGCTGAACGCTTCATCACGGGAAAAATTATGCAATGCAGCGTCGAGCAGCGAGACGGTCCGGCTGGTGGTTGCACCGGCAAAGTCATGGGCCCACCACGCGCTGTTGACGGGGGCGTACAGGCGCAACCAGGTGTTCTCGACGTCGTCCTCGACGCCGAAGCTCTGTCGCAACGCCTGCTGTAATAACGGTTTGGCGAAGGCGTAGACGTCTTGCAGACTGCTCAAGGCCTTGTCCACGTCGTTTTGTGCTTTCCAGGCATTTTGCATCTGCTGTTGCAGACGCCGATGTTCGGCGTCCGATACCTCTTGATACCAGGCCGGCAGTTTCAGTCGGTGCAGCTGCAATTCATTGACCCGCTTTGCTGAGCTTGCGCGCAGCCAGGCCGGGATGGCTTTTTCGATCGTCTGATAATGAACACTGACATCCGGTGAGACGAGGTGCGCCGTGCGTGGCGGTTGCCCCTGCGGGGAAAGGGTGGGCATTGCTGGATCGTCCTTGATCAAAAATGGAACGATCAGCCTAGGCAAGGACAGTGGGTGAAAAAAGCGCAAATACCCGGTTGAAAGCGCCGGGGTTGCGTACGGAGCCTTCGAAAAACACGGAGGGAAAAATACACAGTTACCACCACGCCACGCTGCTTTCGTGGCTTACCGGGCGGCGGTGACCTCCGGCGCCTGGCACATCGTGTGCGTGCCCGGTTGCAGGTATGGCGAAAGGATCGGCGCCATGCCCTTGAGCACTTGCACCGGCAGTGCCGAGGTGAACTTGAAGTTCTCCGCCGAGCGTCCGGGGACGAACGCGGTGAGCGTGCCGAAGTGGTTGTTGCCGATGTAGAACACGAAGGTCGCGGTACGGTTGATCGACTTCGAACTGAGGATGCGCCCGCCGGAGCCGATGGCTTCGATGCGGTTGTCGCCGGTGCCGGTCTTGCCGCCCATCACCAGCGGGGTGCCGTCGGCGGTTTTGAAACTGCCGGACACCCGTTTCGCCGTACCCGAGTCCACCACTTGTGAAAGAGCCTCGCGCATCGCTGTGGCGACCTCCGATGGCATCACCCGTTTGCCCACATGCGGGTCGTTGGTCAGACGCGTTTCATACGGGGTGTCTGCAGCAAAGTGCAGGCTGTCGATGCGCAGGGTCGGCATGCGCACGCCGTCGTTGAGGATGGTGCCGATCAGTTCGGCCAGCGCGGCAGGACGATCGCCGGAGCTGCCGATGGCGGTGGCCAGCGACGGCACCAGATGGTCGAACGGATAGCCGACTTTCTGCCAGCGCTGGTGGATTTCCAGGAACGCTTCGATCTCGAGCATGGTGCGGATGCGGCTGTCACGGGCGCCCTTGTGCTTGCTCTTGAACAGCCAGCTATAGACTTCCTGGCGCTCGAACTGGCTGGCCTTGACCACCTGGCTGAAGGTGGCGTCCGGGTTGTGCAGCAGATAGCCCATCAACCACAGGTCCAGCGGATGGACCTTGGCGATGAAGCCCTGATCCGGCAGATCGTAGGTGCCCGGGCCGTAGGCGTCGTACAACCGGATCAGGCGATCGTCGGTGAGTTTCTCGGTGAGCTTGGCGCCTTTGAGGTGGGCGCGCACGAAGCTGTTGAAGTCTTCCTGACTGGCATTGGGCAGCAGATAACGATGCACCGCGGCCATGCGGATCGGGGTCGGGCGCATGCTGTCGAGGAAGGTGTCGAGGCGCGCCTGGGTGTCCTTGTTCTTGTACTTCTTCCAGAACTTGAGCAGGAACGAGGTGCCTTCGCGGTCAGCGAAATTGGCCAGGTATTCCTGACGTCGCGGATCGCGGTCGTCTTTGAGCAGTTCGGCGCTGCTGTTGGGGCCGGAGTAGGTGACGTAGCGCACCACGTCGCGCATCAGGCGAATGAATGGCAGGTTGATCGACTCGCGCAGCGCATCGCGCAGAGTCGGCAGGCGGCCGTTGTCTTCCTTGCGAAAGTTGTGGAACACATGCAGGCCGCCACCGGTGAAAAACGCCTCGCCGGGGCTGGCCGAATATTTGCGGTCGAGCGCAGCGCCGAGCATTTTCGACAGGTCGTGGTCCTTGTTCTGGATCAGGTAATCGATCACCCACTGGCTGAGGCGGTCCTGATCCGGTACTTCGACCTTCTTCAGTTCCGGCACGCTCATGGCGCCGTACTTGTCGTGCAGTTCGGAGATGATCTGCAGGTAAGTGGTGAGCACGCGCATCTTCGCCGTCGAGCCGAGCTCCAGCTTGCTGCCTTCGTTGATGTCGAACGGCTGGTCGGTGCTGTCGGTCTGCACGCGCACCCGCGAGCCGTCCGGGGTCAGTTCGAACAGGGTGAAGCTGTAGCGCACCTGGGTGGTGCTGGTGGGGGTGAGCAGGCGTTCGCCAATCAGGCCGATCTGCCCGGCAAACGTGGGGTCGGCGAGTTTTTTCAGGTAATCGGTGGCCTGGGTCTGCAACTCGCCCTGCAAGGTGCTGGTGGCTGAGAGGTCGAGGCGATCAAGGTCGTACAGCGGACGGTTGAGCATACTCGCCAGACGACTGCGGGCGACGCTGATGCCCTTGTTGGTTTCGATCGGCTGAAGGGTCGGCTGGGTCTGCCAGTCGCGGTAAGTGACCTTGCTCGCCAGTGCGGCATCGGCCAGCGCGCTGTCGATCACGCCGCCCTGTTTGAGCAGGCGCAAGTGGCTGTCGGTGAGGTCGGCGAGTTCTTCGCGGCCTTTGGTCAGGTAATGCGAAGGGCGGCGCTGGGCGATCATCAGCGAGAGCATTTCGCGCAGGGCCAGGCCTTTGTCGGCCATGGTTTTCGCATCGGTGGCCGGGCTGTTCAGCTGTGCATTGGCCTGGTTGAAATCGCTGCCGTACCAAACCCGCAAACCTTCGGCCATGCCGTGTACTTCACCGTGCCCCGGCACAGCGGAAAGCGGCACGCTGTTGAGGTAGTCGCGGATAATGTTCTGCCGCGCGCCGAGGGTTTCCGGGCCGGGCTGATAGGCGCGCACGCTGGCGGAAATCATCTGGCGGATCTTCTCGGCGCCAGACACCGTCAGGCCATCGGGCGAATGCCGGTACTTTTCCAGCTGTGTCGCCAGGGTGCTGCCGCCCGCCGATTGCCCCGGCAGGTGCAGCAACTTCGCTACCTGCGACCACGCGGCCATGCCGAAACGCGGCCAGTCCACCGCCGGGTTGGCCAGCGGTTGTTTGGGGTCGAGCAGAAAGCGGTTTTCGATGAACAGCAAACTGCTGACCACCACCGGCGGAATCGCCGCAAAACTCGAATACAGCTGCTGCGGGTACTTGTACTGATACAACGGCGCAGCGCGGCAATCGGTGATCGACAGCCCGGCCTGGATCTTTTCCGAATAGGGCACGAACAGGCCCTTGTCGGTGTAGCTCAGCAGCGCGGGTGAAAATCGTGTCTGCTCGGTGATCACGTAATTGCGCTTGAGCAGGCGTGGCAGGAATTCATCGAGAGAGCTGTAGCCCAGACGCAGATCGAACGGCCCGTTGCCCGGATAGCGGATCGCTTCGCTGGGACCGGGCTCCAACTGATATTTGAGCGAGGCGGCGTACTGGCTCAGCTCCCGGGACTGGAAACGCGAGGTACGCATCTCCTTACTCGCGGCCAGACCCACCACGATGGCGATAATCAGCAGCAATAACCAGAACGCCTTCCAGCCATGTCGGCTGCGGCGTTTTTTTGGGGGGACAGGCGCTTCATCCACACGTTCAGTCGGAACCACGGCTTTACTCGAATCGGTTTGCCACAAAGCGCCCATAGTCGATTGATCCATTCACGCAGATTGATCGGACTTGACTGAAGCTTAGACGGTGGTTGGTGATGGGGAAAAAAAAGTGCGGGGAAGCCATCTGAACAAAACTGGAGTCGCTGGCTATTTTGAGTGGAGGTTAACTGTGGTGAGGGGATTTATCCCCGATGGGGCGCGAAGCGGCCCCTGAACAAGGGGCTACGCATTTTAATAGCTGGGCCTGCTGCGCAGTCCATCGGGGATAAATCCCCTCGCCACAGATAAGTCCCCTCACCACATTCAAATCTCCTGACCACAGATGAATTGACATGATTGAGTTTAGGTAATGGACCTAGAGCCAGCAGGCGTCCCAAAGCGGGTAGTCGCCAATCCGCTCTACCAATCCCGCCCGTAGCGGATTGGCGATGATGTACCGGGCGAATGGTTTCAAGTCCTCACCATCACGGATAGCGCGGTCGTGGAAACCGGTTTGCCACAATCGACCGCGCCGACCGGTTTTCCTGTTAACGGCTTGGGTGCAGCGCGCCTTTACCGCGCCAATGACTGTGCCAAGGTTGTCGCTTTTCAACTGCATCAACCAATGAAAGTGATCAGGCATGACCACCCAGGCGATGGACTCCACTAAGCCTTGTTCATGGGCGTGGCGGAACTCTGTAACCAATAATCGGCCTGTGCGCCAGTCGGAAAATACGGGTTGGCGGTCATATACAACTGAAGTAACGAAATAGGCTCGGTCTGTTTCGGAATGTCGGCCTAAACGAAGACGGTAAGTATTTGGTTTGACTGGCATGTTCGCTCCCTGCGTTCAGTCATCAAGGCCTGAAGGCTAGTGGCGGATTACTTGAGCCGGGTCTGTAAATGCCGTAGGAATTTTCGTTTTTCAGGCGGGGCGGGGAATATTGACGTCACGTGTGGCGAGGGGATTTATCCCCGATGGGGCGCGAAGCGGCCCTGACCAAGGGTGATCACATTTTAAGAGCTTGGGCCTGCTGCGCAGTCCATCGGGGATAAATCCCCTCACCACAGAAAGCTTTCAACGCAATAGGCCATATGAACTGAGGAGTACCGGTTTAGAGCTCTTTAATCTTCAATACCACCAAAGCAGGGCCATGACGGTGCACCATCATCGTGCAATACTCGCCGGGATTTTTTGTGGTGAATATTCCTACGCATATCAGGTAATATCTCTCCGCAAAGCGGCTTTTTGCCGAGACTTCTAGCTGAATGTTGTCACTTATAGAGTGAAAAGCCCTGTGACAAGCTTTCTATACTGCACGCCCCGCTGATCTTGCAGGCAGGGTCCTGCATGACGTGTCTGCCCACGAAGCAGGCGCGGTGTCGGGAAGCTGAGGCCTATCGGTCGAGGCTTCGACACACGGTGGTCATATCCAATAACAAGACGAGGTTGTATCCCTATGCCAGTCGGCAATCACCTGCCCCATGGCGAGACCGCTCACGGCGGCCCGCTTAAACGCGAACTCGGCGAACGGCATATTCGCCTGATGGCACTCGGTGCCTGTATCGGCGTCGGCCTGTTTCTCGGCTCGGCCAAGGCCATTGAAATGGCCGGCCCGGCGATCATGCTTTCCTACATTCTCGGCGGTCTGGCGATCCTGGTGATCATGCGCGCCCTCGGCGAAATGGCCGTACACAACCCGGTGGCCGGCTCGTTCAGCCGCTATGCCCAGGACTACCTCGGCCCGCTGGCGGGCTTTCTCACCGGCTGGAACTACTGGTTCCTGTGGCTAGTGACCTGCGTCGCGGAAATCACCGCCGTTGCCGTGTACATGGGCATCTGGTTCCCCGATGTACCGCGCTGGATCTGGGCCCTCGCGGCGCTGATCAGCATGGGCTCGATCAACCTCATCGCGGTAAAAGCCTTCGGTGAATTCGAGTTCTGGTTCGCCCTGATCAAGATCGTCACCATCATCGCCATGGTCATCGGCGGCGTCGGCATCATTGCTTTCGGTTTCGGCAACGACGGCGTGGCGCTGGGGATTTCCAACCTGTGGGCCCACGGCGGCTTCATGCCCAACGGCGTGACCGGTGTGCTGATGTCCCTGCAAATGGTCATGTTCGCCTACCTCGGTGTCGAGATGATCGGCCTCACCGCCGGTGAAGCGAAGAACCCGCAGAAGACCATTCCCGATGCGATCGGCTCGGTGTTCTGGCGCATTCTGCTGTTCTACGTCGGCGCGCTGTTCGTGATCCTGTCGATCTACCCGTGGAACGAAATCGGCACTCAGGGTAGCCCGTTCGTGATGACCTTCGAGCGTCTGGGCATCAAGACCGCCGCCGGCATCATCAACTTCGTGGTGATCACTGCGGCGCTGTCGTCGTGCAACGGCGGCATCTTCAGCACCGGGCGCATGCTCTACAGCCTGGCGCAGAACGGCCAGGCCCCGGCCGGTTTCGCCAAGACCTCCAACGGCGTGCCGCGTCGGGCATTGCTGCTGTCGATTTTCGCGCTGCTGATCGGCGTGCTGCTCAACTACCTGGTGCCGGAGAAAGTCTTCGTCTGGGTCACCTCGATCGCCACCTTCGGCGCGATCTGGACCTGGGTGATGATCCTGCTGGCGCAACTGAAATTCCGCAAAGGCCTGAGCGCCAGCGAACGTGCCGGCCTGAAATACAAGATGTGGTTGTACCCGGTCAGCTCGTACTTCGCGCTGGCGTTTCTGGTGCTGGTGGTCGGCCTGATGGCGTACTTCCCGGACACCCGCGTGGCGCTGTATGTGGGGCCGGTGTTCCTGGTGCTGCTGACTGTGTTGTTCTACGTGTTCAAGCTGCAGCCGACCGGTGAAACGCAGGGTGCGGTGCGTTCGGTTTCGTAAGTCGACAGTACGGTGATACACAAGCCCCGGCCCATTGGTCGGGGCTTTTTTCATGGGCGCTTCAGAAGCTGTAACCGCCGGTCTGAAAGCGCGATACAAACCCAGAAGCAAGGCTCAAACCTGTATCACTCAGCAATCCCGCGCGGCAGTGAACCGAGGCGCGCACATGAGAACGAGCGCATTTCTCCAACGAGAACTCAGTCAGCGTCAGGTCGCGCTGTTCTTCCTGCTGGCTACCGCGTTGTACGTCCTGCCCCTGATCCTCGCCGACTTCCCCTACATCGACGACAACTGGCGCACGCTGGCCGCCGGCAATGCCTGGGCCGGGCAGGGGCGATTGTTTGCCGACTGGTTTTATCAAGCGCTGACGTTCACCGGCGCCGCGCCGAACATCTTTCCGTTGCCGCTGTTGCTCGCCGTCGTAGCGATGAGCCTGGCCCTGACGCGCCTGACCTTTCACTACTTTGCAGAACCGACGCTGGCCTGCTGTCTGGTGCCGTTGCCGCTCTGGTACAACCCGTTCCTGTTGCAGAATCTGTCCTATCAATACGACGGCCCGATCATGGCCCTGAGCATGGTCGCGGCGATCTACGCCATCACGTTCGAAGGTTCATCGCGGGTGCAGCGCTGGCTGGTGCCGGCGGCGTTGCTGGCGCTGGCAATCGGTCTTTATCAGATCAGCTTCAATGTGTTTCTCGGGCTGTGTTGTGTCGAGTTGATCAGGGCTGTTCAGCGGCGAACTCAGTGGCCGGAGATTCTGCGGATGCTGGGCTGGAAACTCGCACAAGCGGGCCTGGGCATCCTGATCTACAGCGCCACGGCGTACCCATTCATGGAAACGTTGCGAAAAACGGATCTGTTGAACCTGGACGCCGATCCGCTGTTGCAGATCGGCATCAATTTCGCTCGGATCCTGGATAAAGTTGCGCTGTTGTTTCACGGTGGCTACCCGTGGGTTTTCGCTGCGCTGGTGTTGTGTGCGATCGCCGGCTGTGTGCGCCTGATTCAGTACCGCCAGAACCGTTGGTCAACCCTGTTGCTGTGCTTGCTGACGCTGCCAGTGCTGGTCTTGCTGGTGCCGGGGATCACGCTGCTGTTCCGTGACTTCAATGAGGGCGCGCGCACCCTGATGGGGTTCGGCGTGTTGTTGCTGGGGTTGTTCTATCTGTCTCACGTTGCGTTGGCATCCGCGCACCGTCGCTTGCCCTTGCTGCTGATCATTGCGCTGCTGGCGACTCTCTCGCTGTCCTTCGCGTATGGCCGGGTGCTGAGCCTGCAGAAAACCTTCGCCAACAGCGCGCTGTACAGCCTGAGCCACGACATCGCCGCCCATCGCGAGTTGCGTGAAGCCAAGCGGATCTATCTCTCGGTGAGCTACTCCGAGCGCTGGCTGGCCAGTGCGACCGGTTCATTCAAACGGCTACCGGTTCTGAAGTATTTGCTCAACGTCGACTACTTCATGCTCGCGGAAAATCTGCCGTCAGCAGGCATTACCAACGTGGTCGCCGAACGCGAACGGCGCAATGCCACCCGCGTCGGCTATCAGGGGTTTCCAGCGCTGGTGGACAGCCTGTATTACCGGATTTACCTGATTGGCGATTACGGTTTCATCGTCATGAAAGAGCCGCCGCCTCACCGCCTGCTCAGTTGGTGACGACGCTCAGGCTGCCGCCACTTCCTGCGGCTCAAAGCTGTCTGCTCGCGCCATCTGCCACATCCGCGAATAGAACTCGCCATTCACCTCACCCGTGAGCAATTCCCCCGGTTTCAGAAACACATGCAACTGCGAAAACAGTTTGATCTCGGTCGCCGACATGCGGCGCACCAGGTGCTTGGCCGACAGTTGCGACGGATGCTCAAGGCCTGCGGCGGCGAGCATTTCTGCCAGCGCCTTGAGCGTGTTGCGGTGGAAGTTGTAGACGCGCTGAGCCTTGTCCGGGACGACGAGGGCGCGTTGGCGCAGAGCGTCCTGGGTGGCGACGCCGGTCGGGCATTTGTTGGTGTGGCAGCTTTGCGACTGGATGCAGCCGATGGCGAACATGAAGCCGCGCGCCGAGTTGGCCCAGTCGGCGCCGATGGCCAGCACGCTGGCGATGTCGAAGGCACTGACGATCTTGCCGCTGGCGCCGAGTTTGATCTTGTCGCGCAGGTTCAGGCCGACCAGGGTGTTGTGCACGAACAGCAGGCCTTCGCGCATCGGCACGCCGATGTGGTCGGTGAATTCGACCGGTGCGGCGCCGGTGCCGCCTTCCTTGCCGTCGACCACGATGAAATCCGGCAGAATCCCGGTTTCCAGCATGGCCTTGGCGATGCCCATGAACTCCCACGGATGCCCGAGGCAGAACTTGAAGCCCACCGGTTTGCCGCCGGACAGTTCGCGCAGTTGCTGGATGAAATGCATCATTTCGATCGGCGTGGAAAACGCGCTGTGGCGTGACGGCGAGATGCAGTCTTCGCCCATCATGATGCCGCGGGTGTCGGCGATTTCCTGGGTGACCTTGTGCTTGGGCAGGATCCCGCCGTGGCCGGGTTTGGCGCCCTGGCTCATCTTGATTTCGATCATCCGCACCTGCGGATTCTGTGCCTGAGTGGCGAAGCGCTCCGGGTCGAAACGGCCGTCGCTGGTGCGGCAGCCGAAGTAGCCGCTGCCCAGTTCCCAGGTCAGGTCGCCGCCGTGTTCCCGGTGATACGGGCTGATGCTGCCTTCGCCGGTGTCGTGGGCGAAGTTGCCGAGCTTGGCGCCCTGATTCAGCGCGCGGATCGCGTTGGCGCTGAGCGAGCCGAAGCTCATCGCCGAGATGTTGAACACCGAGGCCGAATACGGCTGGGTGCACTGCGGGCCGCCGACGGTGACGCGGAAACCGCTCGGGTCGCTCAACGGCGCCGGGCGCATCGAGTGGCCGATGAATTCGAAGCCCGATTGATACACGTCGATCAGCGTGCCGAAGGGTTTGTCGGCGCTTTCATTTTTCGCCCGTGAATAGACCAGCGAACGCTGGGCGCGGGAGAAGGGCAGGGCGTCGCTGTCGGATTCCAGCAGGTACTGGCGGATCTCCGGGCGGATGCCTTCGACCAGATAGCGGATGTTGCCCAGGATCGGGTAGTTGCGGCGCACCGCGTGCGGGCTCTGCAGCAGGTCGAACAGACCGAGCAGGCTCAGCACGCCGGTGACGGCGGTGATCGGCCACAGCCAGTCGTGTTCGAGAAAGGGCAGGCTGGCGAGGGTGAAAATCACGCAGACGGCAAAGAAGGCGTAGCGGCTCAGGAGTGACAGGCTCATACGGTTTCCTTGGTTCGGACTCAATGGTTTGCAAACCTGTGGCAGCAGGCGGGCCTGTTGATGAGATTTATTGTGGTGAGGGGATTTATCCCCGATGGGTGGCGAAGCCGCCCCAAAACCATTCACTGCGGTTTAACTGAAAGACCGCATGCATAGACTTGGGACTGCTGCGCAGCCCATCGGGGATGAATCCCCTCACCACAGAGAATCTGTCGACACAGGAAAGCATTTCCACGCGTTATCAGGCGTTCTGCGCCTGGAGAAAAATCGAAAACAGCTCCGACTGGGATTTGATCCCCAGCTTGCTGTACATGTGTTTCTTATGGACTTTCACGGTTTCTACGGAGATTTCCAGCTTACGGGCGATTTCTTTACTCGAGCAACCGCTGAGCATCAAACGCCCGACATCCAGCTCCCGGGCGGTCAGTTGCGCACCCTTGAGTTGTTGCTCCGAGGCTTCCAGTTGCACTCGCCAGTCGGCCGCAGCTGGCGCGGCAGCGAGGGCCACGGTCTGGTTGATCTCGTACGGCAGGCGCTGACGCAACAGGCCCAGCACCCACGGCTGGATCAAAGACAGCAAAGCGATCTGTTCGCCAGTGAAACGTTTTTCACTGCCCAGCGACAGGCACAACGTGCGCTCGCCTTCGAGTTGGCAATTGAACTGGATTTCGTCGGCGACCACATTCAGACGAAAGTATCGCTGGTAATACTCGGTCAGCTCGAAATGCTCCGGCGCCACCTCGGACAGGCGGTACAACCCGGTGCGCGACTGTTCGCGGCAGGCGATGTAGAACGGGTCGAGCAGGTACAACCCGCGCAGATAATCCTGAAACAGCGGGTCGGGACTGCCGTCCTCGCCGGGGCATTCGGCGAAGACCTGCGGGTGCTGATCGGCACTGAACAGCAGCACCACCCAACTATCGAACGCCACGTACTGGTCGAGCAGGCGCACCAGTTGCGCCCAGAAATTCGGCTTGTCCAGCGCGTCGATCAGTTGCCCGACGGCGCGGTGCCAGGTGATGTCATCAAACGAAACGGTCATGGATCTACCCCTATCGGGTTACCCCGGCCGCGTGATTCCCTGGCCGGTTGCTTGCTGCGCATACTGGCCCACAGACAGCCACCGGGCAATCTTTCGGCGCCCGCTGCCCATCACAAGGAATTCTCATGAAAGTCGAACTCGCCCAACTGGCGGGCCGTGACAAAGACACGGCGTACAACCTCGAACGTGCCCTCGCGGCGATTGCCGCATGCGCGGCCGACACGCAATTGATCGTGTTCCCGGAAACCCACCTGATGGGCTTTCCGAGCGCCGACACTGTGGCGCAGATCGCCGAGCCGCTGGATGGCCCGACCGTCCGCGCGGTGCTGGCCGCCGCCCGCGAGCGCAACATCGCTGTGGTGATCGGCATGGCCGAAAACGACAACGGTCGCTTCTACAACACCACCCTGCTGATCACCCCCGAAGGCATCGCGCTCAAATATCGCAAGACCCACCTCTGGGCTTCGGATCGCGGCGTGTTCGAACCCGGCGACCGCTATGCCACTTGCGAGTGGAACGGCGTGCGCGTCGGCCTGCTGATCTGCTACGACATCGAGTTCCCCGAATCCGCCCGCGCACTGGCGCAACTGGGTGCCGAATTGCTGATCGTGACCAACGGCAACATGGACCCGTACGCCCCGACTCACCGCACCGCAATCATGGCCCGCGCCCAGGAAAACCAGGCGTTTGCGCTGATGGTCAACCGCGTCGAGGCCGGGGATGACGGTTTGATGTTTGCCGGTGGCAGTGCGCTGGTGGATCCGCTGGGGGAATTGCTGTTCGAAGCGGGGCGGGAAGAGGGGCAGTTCAGCGTCGAGCTGGATTTCGACCGGTTGGAGGTTGCGCGCAAGGATTACCGTTACCTGGATGATCAGCGTTTGAAACTGCCGGGGGAGGTGGTGGAGCACGCTTCTGGATTGCGTGAGTTGCTGATTCCTGCGCGCTGATCCGGGTTCTGTGTCGGTCGGGCTGACGCCTTCGCGAGCAAGCTCGCTCCCACAGGGGAGCGCGGTCACTGTGGGAGCGAGCTTGCTCGCGAAGAGACCAGTCCAGACAACACACCTGCTTGATCCAAAAAACAACAAAGCCACACCCGAAATATTCGCCGAACTCGGCTCTGCCATAAATCCAATAACATTCGGAGTAAGTCGCCCATGGCTCGTTTGCAACGCACCCTGTCATTAGGGTCGGTGGTGCTGTTCGGCATCGCCTACATGACGCCGATCATTGTCCTCGGCACTTTCGGCATCCTCGCGCAATCCACCGCCGGCATGGTCCCGGCCGCGTATCTGGCGGCACTGGTGGCGATGTTCTTCACCGCCATGAGCTACGGGCGCATGGCCGCCGCGTTCCCCGTCGCCGGTTCCGCCTACAGCTACGTGCGCAAGGCGATCAGCCCCAAGCTCGGCTTCATCGCCGGTTGGGCGGTGCTGCTCGATTATCTGTTTTTGCCGATGGCGATCTGGCTGATCGGCGCGGCGTACCTCGCTTCGGCCTTCCCGTCGATCCCGCAGTGGATCTGGGTACTGGCGTTCATCGGCATCACCAGCGCGATCAACATCATCGGTCTGAAACTGGCCAACGGCATCAACGCCTTGCTGATGCTGGTGCAATTTCTGGTGCTGATCGCTTTCGTCGCGTTGTGCGTGCACTACGTCGGCGGCGATGCGCGCACGCCGTTGTGGTCGATCAAACCGTTCTTCAATGGCGACATGCAGATGCCGCTGATCATGAGTGGCGCGGCCATCGCCTGTTATTCGTTCCTCGGTTTCGACGCGGTCAGTACGCTGACCGAAGAGACCCGCGACCCACGCCGCACCATTCCACGGGCGATCATGTTGATTACGCTGATTGGCGGGCTGATCTTCGTCGGGGTGTCGTACTTTGTGCAGATCGCACATCCGTCGTTTGAATTCGACAGCGTCGACTCGGCGGCCTATGAAATTGCGCGCAACATCGGCGGCGATCTGTTCGTCTCGATCTTCCTCATTGGCTTGATCGTCGGCCAGTTCGCCTCGGGGTTGTCGGCCCAGGCCAGCGGTTCGCGTCTGCTGTTTGCGATGGGCCGCGACGGCGTGTTGCCCAAGTCATTTTTCGGCACCTTGCATGCGCGCTTTGGCACACCGGTCAACAGCATCCTGCTGTGTGCAGTGGTGGCGTTGCTGGCGCTGAAACTCGACGTGACCACGTCCACTTCGTTCATCAACTTCGGCGCGTTCCTGGCGTTCAGTCTGGTCAACCTGTCGGTGATCTTTCACTACTGGATCGGCGGCGAGAAAAAGGGCCCGCGTGAGCTGGTGCTGTTTCTGGTCTTCCCGTTCATCGGGCTGGTGGCGGACTTGTGGCTGATGGTCAGCCTGGATCACCTGGCGGTGTATCTGGGCCTGAGCTGGCTGGCGATTGGCGTGGTGTATCTGGCGGTGCTCACCGGCGGCTTTCGTCGTCAGCCGCCGGAGATGGATTTTCAGGAAGCGACCTGAGACACCTCAGGCTGCGGGTCGGCTCTGGCGCATCGGTAACTCGATGCGAAAGGTTGTGCCCACGCCCGGTTCGCTGCGGACTGAAATGTCTCCACCGTGTTTTTTCACGATGCCGTAGGACAGGGACAGGCCCAGCCCGGTGCCCTGACCGACCGGTTTGGTGGTGAAAAACGGATCGAAGATTTTCTGCAGGATGTCCGGCGCGATCCCCGCGCCGGTATCCGCGACTTCCACCCAGGCCGTGTCCTGCTGCTGCCCGGTACGCAGAGTGATGGTGCCGCGCTCGGGGCCCATGGCCTGCGCCGCGTTGACCACCAGATTCATGATCACCTGATTGATTTGCGAGGGCAGGCACTCGATGTCCGGCAGCGGCTGATATTCCTTGATCACATCGGCCTTGTACTTGAGTTCGCTGGCGACGATGTTCAGCGTCGAGTCGATGCCTTGTTGCAGATTGGCCCACTGCCATTGCTGATGGGTATCGACCCGGGAGAAATCCTTCAGATCCTTGACGATCTGTCCGACCCGGCCAATGCCTTCCTTGGATTCGCGGATCAGCACCGGGATGTCTTCGAGCAGAAAATCAAGATCGGCGTCTTTGCGCAGTTGCTCAAGCCGGGCCACGGATTCGCTGTCCGGCGTGGGGCCCAGCGTCTGCCAGGCATCGAGTACGCTCAACAATTGGTTGAAGTAGCCGTCGAGGGTGCCGAGGTTGGAGGAGATGAAGCCGATCGGGTTATTGATTTCATGGGCCACTCCGGCCGCCATTTGCCCCAGTGACGCAAGCTTTTCCGACTGCACCAACTGACTTTCCAGTTGCTTGCGTTCATCTATTTCGCGCTGCAGTTCTTCGCTGGCCTGCTTGAACTGCGCGGTACGCTGATCCACCAGATGTTCCAGGTGATGCATCTGCAACGAGGCGCGTTCGGTCATCTGCCATTTGGTCAGCAGGGTGTTGGCCATCTGCTGCACTTCGATGTTGTCGAACGGTTTTTTCAGGATCAGTAACCGGTCATGCGCCTGCAGACGTTCGAGCAGTTCATCCCAGGAATAATCCGAGTAGGCGGTACACACCACCACCTGCAACTGCGGATCCTGCTGCCACAGGTGTTCGATGGTCTTCGCGCCGTCCCAGCCGTCGGGCATGCGCATGTCGACGAAGGCCAGCGCGTAAGGGCGTTGTTCCTGCAAGGCCTGCATCAGTTTGCCCAGACCTTCCTCGCCGCCGTAGGCCGAGTCCAGCTCGAACGGCGGACGTTCGGCGCGAATCTGAGCGCCAAACAGTGCAGCTTCCATCTCGTCCAGTTCCACTGACTGAGCTGCCGGTGGCGCGAGGATCTTGCGGAAGTCTTCATGAATCGACGGCATATCGTCGATCAGCAGAATGCGGCGGTTCGACAACTCGCTCATGCGTTCTCCGTGACGCTGATCAGGGGGATCTGCAAGGTGAACAGCGCGCCTTTGCCCGGTCCGTCGCTGTGCGCGGTGAGGTGCCCGTTCATCTCGATGGCCGCCAGCGCGCAGCTGTGCAGACCGAAGCCATGACCTTCCTTGCGGGTGGTGAAACCGTGGGCAAAGATCCGCGTCATGTTTTCCGGCGCGATGCCTTCGCCGTCGTCCCTGACGCTGATTTCGAGGAAGTTTTCATCGACGATCCTTACCGCCAGGGTCATGGTGCGGGGGCGGTTGCTGAGGTCAGACATCGCGTATTTGGCGTTGCTGATGAGGTTGATCAGGATCAACAGCAAACGGTGTTTGTCGCCCATCACCTGCGGCACCTCGGCGTACTCCTTGACCACCGTGACGTGATGCCGGGTCAGGGCCCCGGCGTTCATGCGCAGCGCATCTTCGAGCAGCTCGTTGATAAACAGCGGCTCGGTCATGCTGTTGGCGCCGGCATAGGATTGCTGGGTGGCGACGATGTCCTTGATGTGATCGACGCTTTTGTTCATCTGGTTCAGTTCGTCGACCATTTCCTGCTGTTCCTGGGCAATCGCGCCGACCAGCTGGTTGAGATAACCGGGGAGCAATTTGCCCTTGGCGTCTTCGCTGAGAAAGGCGCCGAGGTCGTGCGGGTGCTCGTTGATCAGTTGCATCGCCTTGCCCAGGCCCTGGGTCTTGCTGCTGCGCAGCTTGCGCGCGATCAGATCGCTGGAAATGTTCACGCTGTTGAGCACGTTGCCGACGTTGTGCAGCACGTTGGTGGCGATTTCCGCCATGCCGGCCTGACGTGCAGCGTCGAGCAGCTCGCTCTGGGCGTTCTTGAGTTCCCGGGTGCGCTCCTCGACGCGTTGCTCCAGTGCATCGTTGGCGGTTTGCAGGGCCGTATTGACCCGATTGATCTCGGCGAAACTGCCGATCAGGCGGATGGCCAGCCACACCAGCGACAACATCAGCAGCACCGAGAACAGCAGCAGGTAGAAATGGTATTGGCGGTCGACCTGATCGACACGCTGTTGATCGCGATCGAGCATGGTGGTGATGTTGTCGAGGCGTTCGGCGACGGGAATGTTTTCGATGCTTTCGAGCAACTGATTGACCAGTGGCTGCTCGCGAGCGATCAGGCTGATGTGGTTGCTGAGGATTTTGACCGGGGTTTGAAACGCCTGCGGCAGGCGCTGTGCGTTGACGGTCAGTTTGTTCAGACCCACCTCGATGTCGGCGGCCCGGTCATCGGAGGTGACCTGGGCAAACTCCAGCGCACTGAGCAGCAGGTCGTAGGTATCGGTGGTGATGTTCTCCAACTGGGATTTATCGAAGTCCGACAGGTTGGCCAGTTGTTGCTGAATGTCGTCTTCGGCGGTGGGCAAAAACGCCAGAGAGTTGCGCAGCAAGGCGTTGTGCGATTTGAACTGTTCGACCAGCCGGGTTTTTTCCTGCATCGCTTGCAGGAAACTCTCATAGGCCTCGTTCCACTGCGTCGAATCGTTTCGACCATGCCCCGATTCTATGGCGTCGAAGCGCTCCCAGAGCCGGTTCATCTCGTTCATCGGCGACACCAGCGGATCATAGTTGTGGGTGAGCGCCACCCGCGCCTTGAGGATCTCGTTTTCCCACAGCGAATTCTGCTGTTTGATCTGCCGGATCAGATCCCGCGACTCAGTGTATGTCATGGTCTGGTCGGAGCTGGACTTGAAGTACAGAAACAGCAGGATCGAGGCCAACGCGAGGACGACCAGTGTGAGCAACAACAGACTACGGCGACGGGAAATGTTGATCATGGCTTGCCTTCCCTTTGGCCGGTCAGGGTCTTGAGAAACAGAACAATCAGCCGTTTGTCGTCTTCGGTCGGCGTGCGTCCCAACTGATACTGGAACATCACATCCACGGCTCGTTCGAGGGTAGGCGCTGACCCGTCGTGAAAATACGGTGCGGTCAGCGCGACGTTGCGCAGGCTCGGCACTTTGAAAAATTCACGATCCGCTTCGTCTCGAGTGACGTTGAAGCGGCCCTGATCGGCCACGGTCGGGTTGCCGCGATCGGCAATGTAATCACCGAACACGCCAAACTTCTGGAACATGTTGCCGCCGATGTTCACCCCTTGGTGACAGGAGATACAGCCGTACTCCTTGAAGCGCTGATAACCGTATTTTTCGTCCAGCGTGAGGATGTCGGTATTGCCCAGCAGGTACTGATCGAAGCGTGAGTTGGGGGTCAGCAAGGTACGTTCGAAACTGGCCAGCGCCTGCTGGATGTTGGTCTTGGTCACGCCGTCCGGGTAGGTGGCGGCGAAATCGCGGCGGTAATCGGCGTCGTTGGCGATCCGCTCGACGACCGTGCTCCAGTCGCTGCCCATTTCATGGGGGCTGGTGATGACGACATTGCTCTGTTCTTCCAGCGTCTCGACGCGGCCGTCCCAGAACTGGCGGAAATTGAGGCTGGCGTTGAACACGGTCGGTGTGTTGACCGCCACCGGTTTGCCGTCGAACCCCAGCGAGAGCGCCCGGCTGTCGGCACCGTTCTTGTCCAGTTGGTGGCAACTGGCACAGGACAGCGTGTTGTTGATCGACAAGCGTGGCTCGTGGAATAACCGACGTCCCAGTTCCACGCGCCGGGCGTCCTGCTGTGGCACGGCGGGCAACGGTTTGAGCGGCTCGTCCAGCGGGTCGGCACTGGCCCCGGCGCAGAGTCCGCACAGCAGTGTCATGGCGGGACGGAACAGGTTCATCGGCAATCGTCTCCTTGACTCAAGGCGGTATCGAGGCGTTCATCGCGCCGTCCACGGTGGCGGGGCTGCGCTGGCCAGCCAGTGCGCAAAGTCGTCAGCCGGCAGTGCCTTGCTGAAAAAGTAGCCCTGACCTTCTTCGCAGTCGTGGGCCTTGAGGAACGCCAGTTGCTCGGCGGTTTCGATGCCTTCGGCGATGACGTTGAGCCCCAGACTCCTGCCCAAGCTGATGATGGCGCTGACCAGTGCCGCATCGTTGCTGTCGTTGCACAGACCGCGAATGAACGACTGGTCGATCTTCAGCACATCAATCGGAAACCGGCGCAGGTAACTCAGGCTGGAATAGCCGGTGCCGAAGTCATCGATGGCCAGGCGGGTGCCCAGCGCCTTCAAACGATTGAGCGCTACCATCGTTGTTTCGACGTTCTGCATCAGCACACCTTCGGTGATCTCGATCTCCAGCCAGTCAGGGGCCAGGCCTGTCTGCTCAAGCACGCGTTCGACGCCCGCAACGAAGTCACGCTGGCGAAAATCGATGGGTGACATGTTCACCGACATGCGGATCGGCGGCAGACCGGCTGTTTGCCAGGCACGGGTCTGGCGACAGGCTTCGCCCAGTACCCATTTGCTCAGGGGAACGATCAGCCCCGTGTCTTCGGCCACCGGAATGAACTCCGCCGGGTAGATCCAGCCGTGTCCCGGTTTCTGCCAGCGTATCAGCGCTTCGGCGCCGACCACGGTGCCGCTGCGCAGGTCGATTTTCGGCTGATAGTGCAGGACAAACTCGTGCTCGTGCAGAGCGCGGCGAATGCCCGACTCGATGCTGTGCTGCTCGCGGGCGTGCTGGTTCATGGCTTCGATGAAGAAGCCAACGCTGTCAGGGCCGTGTTCCTTGACGTTGCGCATCGCCGTCTCGGCTTTCTTGATCAGCTCGGTGGCTTCGAGGCCGTCATCGGGGTAGACGCTGATGCCGACGCTGGCGGTGACGCTGACGTCATGCCCGGCTATCGTCTGCGGCAGGCGAATGGCGGCCAGCAGTTTTTCCGCGACGCCGTGGGTTTGCTGGGGATGGTTGATGTCGCCGAGGATCACCACGAACTCGTCCGAGCCATAGCGAAACACAGAGTCGGAATCACGCACGCATGACAGCAGTTGGCGGGCGGTGCGTTTGAGCATTTCATCGCCCGCTGGATGGCCCAACGCGTTGTTGATGCGCTTGAAGCGATCCAGACCGAGAAACATCACCACCAGTTGCTTGTCATGGCGCCGGCAGACAGCCATGGCCTGGCTCAGGCGATCACCCAGCAGGGTGCTGTTGGGCAGCTCCGTGAGGCTGTCGTATTGCAACAGATGCGAGACCTTGAGCAATTCGTGAACCCGCGCCTCGATGGTCTGCTCAAGGCTGAGCATCTTCAGCGCCGCGTCCTGCGCCAGTTGCCATTTCCAGGTCAGGGCGTTGGCCATCTGGCGGATTTCCAGACTGTCGAACGGCTTTTTCAGGATCAGCAACTGGTCGCCGAATTCCAGCCGTTCGGCCATCGCTTCCCAGCTGTAGTCGCTGTACGCGGTGCACAGGGCAACCTGCAGATTTGGATCGACACGCCATAGCTGCTCGATGGTTTCCAGGCCATCCCAGCCCGGTGGCATGCGCATGTCGATGAAGGCGAGGGCATACGGGTTGCCATGGCTCAGCGCCTGTTTGACCAGGGCCAGGGCTTCCTGGCCCTGATAGGCGGAGTCGAGCTGGAAGGTCAGGTGCGGCGATTGGCGGGTACCGAACAGCGTCTGTTCCAACTGATGCAAGTCGACGTCGTCCTGCGCCTGCGGGGCTAGAATCTTGCGAAAGTCTTCATGAATCGCTGGCGTGTCATCGATGATCAGGATGCGCCGGTTGGTCTGGGGGAAGGCCGTTTTCATGCCTCATCCTCCTTGGGGGAGGGCGCCGCGCGGGGCACGTCCCGGAGCAGCCGGCCCGCCTGTTCGGCGCTGACCGCTTCGCTGAAATACAACCCCTGTGCGCTGGGCAGCGGTGCTTCGGCACGGGGTACATCGGGTCGATTCAGGGGTGTCTGGCCTTCGGCGATGATGCCGATGTCCAGATCCCGGGCGAAATTGACGATCGCTCGCAGGGCGTTGGCTCCGGCCACATCCTGGGACGCACTGGCGATAAAGCTCTGGGCCAGTTTGAGGTGATTGACCCGGTAGGTTTTCAGGTAATCGAACGAGGAATATTCGGTGCCGAAATCATCGATGGCAATCGCCACGCCCAGCTCACGCAGGCGTGGCAATGCATCGTTGTGGGTCCATTTGGTCTGGGCCAGCGTGGCTTCGGTGACATCGAATCGCAGGTCCCAGGGGGCGAGTTCCCAGCGTGCGGTGGTGCGCAGCACGTCATAGATCAGTTCGGGGCCGCTCTTGAGCTGTGCCAGGGAAATCTTGATCGCCATCACCGGCGGGGCGACCCCGTCATTTCGCCACAGGTGCATCTGGTGGCAGGCGTGATTCAGTACCCAGCGTCCGAGCGGAATGATCGCGCCGGTTTTCTCCGCTATCGGTACGAAAGCGGAGGCCGGCAGCAGGCCGAGGCGCGGATGTTGCCAGAGGATTTGCGCCTCCATGCCCAGAATCCTGCCGCTGTGCAGGTCAATCTCCGGTGCGTAATGCAGCAACAGTTGATTGCCCTGAAGGGCGCTGGTCAATTCGTCGACCAGGGTCATGCGTTCGGCCACTTCCCGCGAGATGTCCTCGGAGTGGAAGTGATACTGGTTGCGCCCCATTTCCTTGGCGCGGTACAGCGCCATGTCGGCCTGGCCCAGCAGGCTGTCGGCGTCGAGACTGAGCTCGCTGTAACTGCTGATGCCGATGCTCACCGAAATGTGCAGCGCATTGCCGGCCAGGTTGTAGGGCGCCAGCAGCGTGTCGCGGATATTGGCCGCCATGGCGGCTGATTGGGTCGGATCGCCGACGTCCAGTTGCAGGATCGCGAATTCATCGCCGCCCAGGCGCGCCACCACGTCGCTTTCGCGCACGCCTGATTTGATGCGGCGGGCGACTTCCTGCAGCAGCAGATCGCCCACCGGGTGGCCCAAGGTGTCGTTGATCCGTTTGAAGTGGTCAAGATCCAGATAAAACACCGCAAACGGCGCGGCCCCCCGACGAGCGGCGGCGAAGGCCTGATGCAGGCGTTCGATCAGCGTGGCGCGATTGGCCAGGCCTGTGAGGCCGTCGGAGCGCGCCAGCAACGCCAGTTTTTCCTCGGCCACGCGGCGCTCGGTGATGTCGAGGATGATGCCTTCGACTTCCAGCAGACGGCCGTCATCATCGCGCACCGGGATGTAGCGGTTTTCCACCCAGCGCCAGGTGCCCTGGCCGGTTCTCAGGCGAAATTCGATCGACGCGCCCGACGCATGCCGATCCAGCACCCGCGCCATGGCGGCATCGACGCTGGCCTGATCGTCCGGGTGAATCAGTTCCTGCGCCCAGTTGGGCGAGCGCAGCAGGTCGGCGGCGACATGGCCGTAGCGGGTGATGTTGTGGGAGATGTACATCAGGGCAAACGACGGATCGCCGCGCAGCCGGTACAGGATGGTCGGGCTGTTTTGCACAATCATGTTGGCGTCGGACAGCTCGCGGGTGCGCTCCTGAACCGCCTGTTCCAGCTGGTTCATTTTCAGCTCGGCGTCTTCGGTCATCTGCCATTTGACCGTGAGCGCGCTGGCCATCTGCCGGATCTCGATCGCGTCGAACGGCTTTTTCAGAATCAGCAAGCGGTCATTGAGTGCCAGACGCTGGTCGATGTCTTCCCAGGAATAGTCGGAATACGCCGTGCACAGCGCGACTTGCAGCTTGGGGTCGACTTGCCACAGCCGTTCGATGGTCTCCAGGCCATCCCAGCCTGGCGGCATGCGCATGTCGATGAACGCCATGGCGTAGGGGCGGTTTTCAGCCAGCGCGGCTTCGAGTTTTTCCAGCGCTTCGCGGCCCTGAAAGGCCGAGTCCAGCTCGAAATGCTGGGACGGTGTGGCGGATGGGGTGCCAAACAACAGATTCTCGGTTTCGCCCAGGCCGTCGTCAGCGGGGACGAGCGGGCAGAGAATCTTGGCGAAATCGCCATGAATCGACGGGCTGTCGTCGACGATGAGCACTCGGCGATTGATCTGCGCTGTTGGCTGGTTCATGCCGCGCCGCCCATGAGGCCGCTGGCGGGTGTCATCCGGGGCATCCTTTTCCCTCGCAACTTGTCGGTTCGACCGATGGAGTATTGCGCCGTGTTCAGCATAGTCGTCCCGGCGCGACGCCGTGGCCTGTGAGCGAAGATTTGCGTGAATGCAGTCAAAAATCATCTAGCCTTGGACTCAGGCGCGGGCCAGTGAGGCGGTCGGTCGATGTGTCGATAACCCTGTTTCTTGAGGCCAAGCCATGGAAGAGCAATCCGCCCCTTTGCCGGTACATCGACCCAAGGTGTTGCTGGTCGATGACGAGGAATCGATCCTCAACAGCCTGCGTCGTCTGCTGCGGGGACAACCCTATGACGTCCTGTTGGCGACCAGCGGTGCCCAAGCGCTGGAGATGCTGGAGCAGCAGCCCGTGGACCTGGTGATGAGCGATGCGCGCATGCCGAACATGGATGGCGCCTCGTTACTGGCGCATGTCCGCCAGCGCTATCCGGCAACCGTGCGCATCATGCTCACCGGTTATGCCGACCCGTCGGCAATCATCAAAGCGATCAACGACGGGCAGATTCACCGCTACATCAGCAAACCGTGGAATGACGAGGAGTTGCTGCTGATCCTGCGTCAAGCCCTCGAACATCAGCATTCCGAGCAGGAGCGCCTACGTCTGGAGCGCTTGACCCAGGTGCAGAACGACCAGCTCAAGCTGCTCAACAGCACCCTGGAAAAGCACGTGGCGGCGCGTACCGCCGAACTGCAGCAGACCGCCGACATGCTTGACCTGGCCTACGAAGAACTCAAACACAGCTATGTCACCGGCACCGAAGTGTTCTCGCTGCTGGCCAATCTGCGTCTGCCACCTGCCAAGCAGACCAATCGGCAGATCATCGAACTGGTGCGCAGCTACTGCAAACAGCACGGTCTGGACGAGGCCACCAGCCGCGATCTGACCATGGCCGCCGCGCTGTATAACATCGGCAAACTGAGCTGGACCGACGGTATGATGACCACGCCTTCGGATCTGCTGCGTCACACCGATCGCGAGCGTTATCGCAGCTATCCGAAGCAGAGCGAATCGCTGTTGATGACGCTGGACCCGATGAAGGACGCGGCGCGCCTGATCCTGCATCACCAGGAGCGCTGGGACGGCAGCGGTTTTCCTGACCGGCTCAAGGGCGAGGCGATTCCGTTGGGGTCGCGGTTGCTGAAACTGGCAGTGGATTTCGTCGAGTTGCAACGCGGCCTGATCCTCGAACGGCATTTGAACAGCGACGAAGCGTTGCTCTATCTGCGGCAGTACGCCGGGCGTTTGTATGATCCCGAGCTGGTCGAAGATTTCATTCAGGTGTGCGCGGCATTTCTGGGCGACGTCACCCTCGCCGACCCGTCGGTCAAGGTGCTGACCACCCGGGACCTGGCGGCAGGGATGATTCTGGCGCGTAATCTGAATGCCGATAACGGCATGCTGCTGCTCAACGCCGGCAAGGTGCTCAGCGCGCTGCTGGTGGAAAAGCTGATTGCCTTCGAAGCCATGGAGGGCGGCAAATACAAGATATTCGTCAAGCTGCCCGAGGAGGATGAAACCGCGCTCAAGGCTCAGGGGGAGTGACCTGTGAGGTGACTGAATCAGGCCGGGCATGGGATCCTTGCGGTTTTTCCAGGCCGGTGGCTGACCCATGACCTCTGCATCCGTTGTCGCTCCAAACCTCATCCGTATCGCCGCGGCGCTGTTGCTCAACGCCGAAGGCCAGACTCTGCTGGTGCGCAAGCGCGGCACCACGGCGTTCATGCAACCGGGCGGCAAGATCGAAGCCCATGAGTTGCCGGTGCACGCACTGGCCCGCGAGCTGGAAGAAGAGCTGGGCCTGCAGATCGAGCCGGCGCAGGCCTGCTTCCTTGGCCAGTTCTCGGCGCCGGCCGCCAACGAGCCGGGATTCGTCGTGCAAGCGGAGATTTTTCAGTTGACCATCGACGCCGATGTGAAGCCCGCGGCCGAAATCGAGGAAGTGATCTGGATTGATCCCGCCACTGATCCTGCTGTGGTTCTGGCGCCATTGACACGCGACCTGATCCTGCCGTTTTATCGCAGCTCACTGACGGCGCTCGCCTGATCATTCACGCAAAGGACATTGCCATGATCCCGCTTCAAGACCTGCTGATCTTCGCCGCCGCCGCGCTGTTGATGGTACTGACGCCGGGGCCGAACATGATCTACCTGATCTCGCGTTCGATCTGTCAGGGACGCAAGGCCGGAGTCACCTCGTTGCTCGGTGTGGTCGCGGGATTTTTCGTACATATGTTTGCCGCGGCCGCCGGTTTGACCGCGGTATTTCTGGCGGTGCCGCTGGCTTATGAAGTGCTGAAGTGGGCCGGTGCGCTGTATCTGCTGTGGCTGGCCTGGCAAGCGGTCAGACCCGGTGCGCGCTCGCCGTTCGAAGCCCAGCAACTGCCGGCGGATTCGTCGCGCAAACTGATCACCATGGGCTTTCTCACCAGCGCCCTGAACCCGAAAATCGCCGTGTTCTACCTCTCGGTGTTTCCGCAATTCATCAGCCCTGAACACGGTTCGGTGTTTACCCAGAGCATCATTCTTGGTCTGACCCAGATCAGTGTCAGTTTCAGCGTCAATCTGCTGATCGCGCTGTTCGCGGCGGGCATCGCGTCGTGGTTCGTGCGCAATCCGACATGGCTGGCGCTGCAGCGTTATTTCATGGGTTTTGTACTCGCCGCTCTGGCGGTGCGCCTGATGCTTGAACAACGCAGGACCGCCTGAGCATGTGGATCGAACGCCTCGACGCCAGTCATGCCCTGGCTTATCGCGAGCTGATGCTCGAAGCCTACGACCGCCATCCGCAGGCCTTCACCTCCAGCGTGCGCGAGCGCGCGGTGATGCCGCTGAGCTGGTGGGAAGCGCGGCTGACCAGCAAGCTCGACGTGGTGCTCGGTGCGTTCGAGGAAGGCACACTGGCCGGCATCGTCGGCCTGGCATTCGAGCCGCGAGAAAAGGCCCGCCATAAGTCGACCCTGTTCGGCATGTACGTCTCAGCCGATTTTCGCCAGCACGGCCTGGGCCATGCATTGGTGCAGGCCGCCATCGCCGAAGCACACACCCATCCTGCACTGAAGCTCATCCAACTGACCGTCACCGCCGGCAACGACGCCGCGTTCTCCCTGTACCAACGCTGCGGCTTCATCCAGTTCGGCCTTGAGCCGCTGGCGGTGCGGGTCGGCGAAGACTACTTCGACAAGATTCACATGTGGCGACAACTCTGATCGTCCCCCTAAGTGAGAGGTTTTTGTGGCGAGGGGATTTATCCCCGATGGGCGGCGAAGCAGCCCCAAATCCTACAAACGCGGGCTATCTGAAACACCGAGTGCACAGGTCTCAGGGCTGCTGCGCAGCCCATCGGGGATAAATCCCCTCACCACAATGAATCTTTTTGTCTCGCAAATGTTCTCGGTTTACCGTCAGTCATGAGGCACCTTGGTGTCAGCGAACCGCGCTGACCCCATCCAGCGTCGAGAATGATGTGTCCTTGGCGGTCAGCAGGAAATCGCGCATGTACGGCGCATCGAGCATGTCCGCACGGATCGCCGCGTAAAGCGTGGCAAACAGACCCTTCTCGCCCAGGCGCTTGGCCTTCACGTAACCACGCGAGCTGTATTCGTGCAGCGCCCAGTGCGGCATGCCGCAGACGCCACGGCCGCTGGCGACCAGTTGCATCATCATCACCGACAGCTCCGAGGTGCGCACTTGCGCCGGTTCGATGTCGGCCGGTTCGAGGAAGCGGGTGAAGATGTCCAGCCGATCGCGTTCCACCGGGTAGGTGATCAGCGTTTCCGTCAGCAGGTCTTCGGGGACGATGTACGGTTTGCTCGCCAGCGGGTGCTGGTTGGCCACCGCGAGCATCGCTTCGTAAGTGAACAGCGGCACGTAAGTGATGCCGGCGATGTCCAGCGGATCGGAGGTCACCACCAGATCCAGATCGCCGCGGGCCAGTGCCGGCAACGGGGCGAAGGCGAAGCCCGAGGCGAGGTCGAGTTCGACTTCCGGCCAGGCGTCGCGGAACTGGTCGATGGTCGGCATCAGCCACTGGAAACAGCTGTGGCATTCGATCGCCATGTGCAAACGCCCGGCGGTACCCCCGGCCAGACGACTGATGTCGCGTTCGGCAGCGCGCAGCAGCGGCAGGGTCGCGTCAGCCAGTTGCAGCAGGCGCAGGCCGGCGCTGGTGAAACGCACCGGTTTGGTCTTGCGCACGAACAACGGCATGCCCAGGCGTTCCTCCAGTTCCTTGAACTGGTGCGACAGCGCCGATTGGGTCAGGTGCAGACGGTCGGCGGCATCGACCAGGCTGTCGGCCTCGCGCAGGGCGTGCAGGGTTTTCAGATGACGGATTTCAAGCACTGCTGGCCCCATGAGGAAAATTTGTGATCAGGACGAAAACAGTGAGTTTGTCTCATGTTGACGACGCTGTCGACCGCTCAAGCAGCGGGGCACAGCCAGTGCCCCGCTGTTTTTTGCCTTAGAGATCTGCGAAATGCCGAATGCCCAGCGGTTTGCCGATATCGCCACGCCAGATTGCCTCGACTTGCGCACCGCCGGCGGCCTGGGCCTGCTGCCATTGCATGCCGAGATTGCGTTGTTCCGGCAATTTCAGGTGGGCTTTGACGAAGTCGGCGAACGGCGCCTTGTCCGAGGTGTAGTGAAAGTGGGCGAACCACAGCGTGCGCGGTGGGGTGCTGGTGAGGTCGCGCACTTGGTATTCCTGAAGGAAATCCTTGCGTCCGTCAGCGCGCTTGCCCAGTGCCCGCAATGAACCTTCGCGGCGGATATCCACCACTTGCTGTTGCAGCAAATAGTCCAGATAGCCTTCGGTGGGTGTCTTGCTGCGCAGTGACTGATCAATGCGCAGGGTACGACCGGTACGTCGCAGCTCACCGGCCTTGGCGCGCAATTGCACCACCAGTGGTTCGGTCGGCGATAACCGTTCGATGGCCTGGGCGCGGATGCTCAGCTCGGTCGCTTCGCTGCTGAACATGTGTTCCAGATCCACCGGCAACATGTCCTGACGGGTGTAGCCCTGCACCTTGGCGCTGTAGGCCGCAACCGCCTCCAGACGTTTTCGCGCTTCCGCGAGCAATGGTTGAACATCGGTTGGCAGCGGTGTTGTGGCAGGTGCGGGGCGGGCTTGCAGATGATATTTGCCGCTGGAGCGCGGCAGCCAGGTTTCGCGGAAACCGTCGATGCCTTCGACGGTGAAGCGTTTTTCCCGGGTGCCGGGGTCAATGCTTTCGGTACCGATCAGCAACTGGTTGTCCTCGGTTTCGAACAGTTGCCTGCCGCCCGGCTCTCGCGGTTTGATCGGCGGGCGCTGTTTGATCGAGTGCCGCGCGTGTGCTTCGACCTTGGTCAGCCCATCGAGGAATGGCCCGACCTGTTCCAGATCCAGATGCTGCGCATAACCCAGCGTCCAGGCGTTGAGCTGACGACGGAAACCGGCATAGATCTGCAGGCAATCCTCGATCACCTGTTTGCGCTCGACCAGGCTGGCGCTGACTTCTGGCAAGTGATGCTGGGTCAGCAGTGCGCGCCCGACCTTGACCCGGGCGTCTTTGAGCTGGGTATGAA
The DNA here is from genome assembly GCF_004683905.1 of Pseudomonas fluorescens. Lineage (NCBI taxonomy): Bacteria > Pseudomonadati > Pseudomonadota > Gammaproteobacteria > Pseudomonadales > Pseudomonadaceae > Pseudomonas > Pseudomonas fluorescens. Next base: position 4,847,906 of record NZ_CP038438.1, on the reverse strand, counting down.
AATACACCCAGGACAGGTCGCTGACCGCATCGTAGCGAGTAATGATTTCCAGCAGATGTGCGGTTCTCAGGTAGTGGTGCGTGTTGTCGCCCAGGTTGCGGTTGAGCGCGGTCATGTCTTTCGCCATCTGGGTTTTCTGCGCGCGATTGCTGATGCGGTTGTTCCACAGGTTGGCCTGCTCGGTGATTGCGTGCAGTTGATCGAACTCCTTGAGGAAGTCCTTGCGTACCTGCTTGCGCCGGGCCATGAGTTTTATATGGGCCGCTGTATTGCCGAAAGGGGTGGCATCGGATTCGGCGACCAGTGCGTCGATCCGGTTCAGGTGTTCCAGCAAGCGGTCGCGGGCGACGGTGACGCGCTGCACGGCGCGGTCGACCACGATCCAGGCACAGCGGCTGCGGATGTCTTCGATCTGCAGACGCTTGCGGCCATGGCTCAAGGGCAACAGTTCGGCAAGGTTGTCGTATTGGGCGATCGCGAGGTCGATGTCATTCAGGCATGCTGCGTCGACTGCTGTGTGTAGTGGCTTGCGCTGGGCAACGTCGAGTTTCTGGTAGTTCTCCAGCAACTGGTTGGAAGCGCGTGTCTGGGTATCAAGGCGCCGGGTATAGGCGTCGGCGGTGTTGGTCAGGGTCAATTGCCTGCGCAGTTGCCGATCGGTCCACCAGCGCGGTAACCACTGGCGAATTGGCGCGGGCCAGAGCGGGTCCATACCGTCGGCCAGATGTCCGAGCACGGCGCCACCGCCTGCACCGCCACCGTCCATAACGGTGCCGTACACCGCGTAATGGGTGTTCCACTGGCCATTTTCGTCGAGGGCGATCGGTTGTTTGTAGCTGCGCAGCCGTGAGCCGTAAAGCCTCCAGCCACGTGGCGCGTCGCTGAGCTGAACCCGATAGATGCGGCCCTGACGAATGATGAAGTCACCATCGGCGTGGCGGTAGACGTTGCGATAGACACCGTGGGTGGCCGGGTGCAGGCCGGCGAGGGAGATGTCGAATTCGTACTCGTATCCCGTGAAGCGCTCGATCGACTGCCTGGCATATTGCCAGGATGTTGGTATCGCGGCGGATCTGCCCAATGCCGCGCGTTGCCGCTGGCGGCTGGCCAGACGAGCGGCTGCGGGTGCCGAAACGGTTCCGGGAAGCACATCCATTGCCGCGTCGATCAGCGACAGCAGCACCGCTTCCACCTCCGCCAGACCATGTCCGAGCTCGCCGCGCAAGAACGCCGCGACCGCCAGATTGGCACTGTTCCAGGCGTCATACAGGGCCACGGCCGCGCCCACGAACGGCAACATGCCGATAGCCATTTTCAGATAGTTGAACAACGCCCCGGACTTCAGTGCACAGCGTTCGAGATACAACGCATCGTTGGAACGTGAACTGCTGCGATGGGCCTCCAGCAACCGGCCCATGTGCACGTTCAGTAAATGAATGGCCAGTGATGTGGTCGCCGGCCAGGCCATCCCGACGCCGATCAGCGCATCGAAATTGCGCAGCTGTGCCTGGTTGATCCGGCTGACATGGCTGGCAAACTCGCCGCTTACCGCGCGTCCCGCCAAGTAGCTGACCATTTTGCTGTCCACACAACGCTTGAACAGATCCACCCGCGCCTGCTCCAGCGTTTCGAATTGACGGAGGAAGATCGCGTCGGGGCTGTCGGGCAAGTAGAGCAGGGTCAGGCCACTGGTTTGCTCGACAATGAACGTGACACCCGCGAGCGTGCTCGGTCCTTGATGCGCGGTGTCCTCTCCACCGACGGTCAGGTGCACCGGCAGCAGCGCGATGCGTTGTCCATTCACGGCATACGCCTGAGGTGTATTCGCCTCGATGGCGACTTTCAGCACGGCATGGCCGGCATTGTCGATGTGCCGTTGCAGCAGCGCGAACTCACCTTGCAACCTGAGCATCAGCCGCCACGGTTCGCTCAGGCATTCACGGCGCCAGGCCTGCTGAAACGCCGGTTCTCCCGGCACGCCGAAAAATGCCTGGCGAATCAGTTCTTCGTAACGTCCGGGCAGATCCAGCTCTGTTACCAGATTGCGCAAATAGGCCGGGGTGATCCCGGCTTCGAGGCGCCGTCGATCAGTGGGGTTCTCGGCGCGGATCCTGGCCCGCATGAAGGACAGGCGCCACTGCACCTCCTGATCGATGTTTTCCTGTGCCAGTTGTTCAAGGGTGAGGTCGCCGCGCTTGTCGCTCGCGGTCAGGACAATGCGTTGCGGTGTGCCAGGCGCGGCGCCTTCCATCACGGTTTTTTGCCAGAAGGTCGAATCGGGCAGGTCGAGGCTCACGCTCGCGCTTTGTTTGAGCGCAAAGTCTGCGCGCAAGCGGGCGTCGATGCGTTGTTCGGCGAAGGCCTGACGCGGCGGTAATTCCCGTTCGAGCAACGCATGAGCGCGTTGCATGGCGTCGAGGTACTGGCTGATCAGCGTTTTGATCCGTGCACGTGGCGCGTCGTCCAGCTTTTCAAACCATGCAGGCAGGTTGCCGGCCAGCGCCGCGCTGCGGTCTTGCGCCTGACGTTCGGTAAATGCCCGTTCACGGGCTTGCGCGACCGCTACGGTCAGGCGTGGCAGATATTGTTCGCGCAGCTTTTCCATCTCGGCCCGGCGCTCGTCGGCCCGGCCGGGCAGCGGGTTGTCACGCAGGATCTGCGCGGCCTGCTGTTCGCATTGATAGAGCTGTCGATCAAGGGACCAGGCCAGAGGGTCCCCCGTGAGCGGCGTCAGGTGCAAGGTCAGTCCGCCGTCGTTCGGCGAATGTTTGAACAGATCCTGTGCCAGCGCTGTACGTGAAGTAAAACGTTGCAGCCCGCCGAACTCGCCCGGCCAGTAAAGCAGCAGGCTGTCGCTCGAGTCAGGCTCCAGTGCGGCGGTCGTCGCTATGATCAGTACGCCATGCAGCTCCTCGACGGCGGTCATGTTCTGATCTGCCGCCGCCATCGATAGGCGGGCGATAACCCCGTCCGCTGTCGGCAGATGGCGCCCCGGTGCGTCCAGCATCGCGATGATTCGCCGATGCTCCTCGACGGTCAGATGATCCAGCGCCCTTTGCAGTTCGACCTCGGCGCGCAGCCCTGCGATACGGGCCTGAAGCAGGGCGTGGTGATGGACATTCGTGGCATGACGCAGCTCGAGCATTTTCAGCGGATCGCGACTCTCAAGCAGTGCTGAAGCGGCAGCGTGGCTGGCTTGCCGGGCTTCACTCAGTGCGTCGAAATGCTGCGCCAGTTGTTGGCGTTGCGGGTTGTTCAGCTCTGCTGCAGCGGCTTCGCCGAGCAAGCGCTCGAGGGCCCGCTGCTCAACATCAAGCGCCCGACTGCGCTGGTTGAAGGGAATGTCCGGACTCAGCAGACCGAACAGCGCGACGTCATCGGAGGCAGGCAACGCGTCGATCGCAAGTTCGGACGGTGCGCCGATCAGCTCGTGGAAGTCACTCGTCGACGCTGAACCCGTGAACAGCATTTGCAGGTTGAGGCGCAGCGGATCCTGACCGAGCACCGGCTCGACCAGTGTCACCGCCTCCAGCCGTGAGTATTGCCCGCTCTGTCGGCAATGACTGATCAGCCAGTCCTGCAGATCGGCGTGTTGCCGGAACAGCTGCAGTGCCGGGTCGTGCGAGGGCAGATACAGTAAATGTCGCGTCGGGTCGAGACGAATCAGCAGCGCACCGGGCAACGTGACCTGGCTGTCATCGCGGCGTGCGAGTCGTGGCTGGCGGATGGCAACGTCGCTGTGTGTGGTCTGCTGGTCAACGCTTGTCAGCAGCCTCTGCAGGGGCGCGGCCTGCAGCGTTTCTTGTGCATGGGCATTCAGGCAGCTCGCCTCGAAGTGCTGGCGATAGATAAGCAGCGCCTGATCCCGACGCGAAAACGGCGTGCCGGTTGCGCGCTGATCCCAATCGTCGCGCGCGGCTTGCGCCATCAATGCCCGCCACTGCCGATGACAATCGCGCAAACACGCGCTGGACTGCTGGTGGAGGTTCTGATCGAGATTTTTCGGCAACGAATGGGGCAGGCCGAAATCGACCGTGGCGGGGGTGGGGAGGTCGAACATGATGAAAGGATTCCAATGGCTTGAAAGACCGGGCTGAGCCGGATTTCAAGCCATTAGAGGTCAGACGTCGGAGGTGGGTGTGGTACTGGGGTATCGCTTTGCGCTGGTCTGTTTTGCAGAGTGTGTCCGCCTGCTCAACGGCCTGCACAAATGACCGCTCGGCAATCTTCATTAAACTGTCACGCAACTGTGGCAGCGCGCTTGAACAAACTTCATCAGACTCGCGCTCTACTGGGGTTCTGCGTTTCGGTGTTTTTCATGAGCAAGGGATTTTTTTCGCTCGCGGCCGTTTTGGTCGCGTTTTTATTCGGTACGTCAGCGTTCGCGGCGGCGCGTTGCGATGTGAATGTGCCGACCGCGCATGTCGATCTGCAACAAGTGAGCATTGCCTACCAGAGCATCGGCCGTGCCTCGGATCCGGCGCTGTTGCTGGTCATGGGCCTGGGTGGTCAGTTGATCCACTGGCCGGACGAAGTGGTGGTTGCGCTGTGTCAGCAAGGCTTTCGGGTGATCCGGTACGACAACCGCGATGTCGGCCTGTCGACCTGGCGTCAGGCCCCGGCCGACGCCAACCTGACCTTTGAAGTGCTGCGCTACAAACTCGGCTTGCCGGTGTCGGCGCCCTATTCGCTGACGGACATGGCCGACGATGCGCTGGGCTTGATGGACGCGCTGCACATCGACCAGTTTCACGTATTGGGCGCGAGCATGGGCGGGATGATCGCCCAGCATCTGGCGGCGATGGCACCGCAGCGGGTAGAGAGTCTGACGCTGATCATGACCAGTTCCGGCGCTGAAGGTTTGCCGGCACCGAGTGCGGCGCTGGTGCAACTGCTGGCGCGGCGCGGCGCGCCGAATCGCGAGGTGGCGCTGGAACAGCAGGCCGATCTGCTGGCGGCGCTTGGCAGCCCCGCGGTGACCGATGACCGGCAAGCGTTGTTGCATCAGGCGGCGATTGCTTACGACCGGGCGTTCAACCCTGAAGGTGTGAAGCGCCAGATCATGGCGATCCTTGCCGAGCCGAGCCGGGTGGCCTTGCTCAATCAACTGCGGGTGCCGACGCTGGTGGTGCACGGCACGGCCGATCCGCTGTTGCCGGTGATGCACGGGGTGCATCTGGCGGCGCACATTCGCGGTAGTCAGTTGAAGCTGATTCCTGGGCTGGCTCATCGTTTTCAGGAGGCGTTCAAGGCGCCCTTGCTGGCGGCGGTGTTGCCGTATTTGCAGGCGCACCGTGAAGACACCTCGCACTGGGCGCAGATCGAGCCGGTGGCGAGCGGCAACCTGCTGTAGCTGAGGTTTTGGCGGTGTTGACTCGGGCCTCTTCGCGAGCAAGCCCGCTCCCACAAGGGGAACCGTATTCCGAATGTGGGAGCGGGCTTGCTCGCGAAGGGGCCATCACTGTCATCGCAAGAGCAGGCAGGTGTATCGTGCAAACTTTCCCGCACGATTTCCGCCCGCGAGGTGTGTGATGAGTTCCGCTTTGAAAATCGATTTTGTCAGCGACGTTTCCTGCCCGTGGTGTGTCGTCGGCCTGAATGGCCTGCTGCAGGCGCTGGAGATTCTGCGCGATGAAGTGCAGGCCGAGATTCATTTCCAGCCGTTCGAACTGAACCCGAAGATGGGCCCGGACGGGCAGAACATCACCGAACACATCAGCGAAAAATACGGCTCGACTCCGGAGCAGTCACAGAAGAACCGCGAGGCGATTCGTGCCCGTGGCGCCGAGGTCGGATTTGCCTTTCGCACCGATGGCAACAGCCGCATCTACAACACCTTTGATGCTCATCGTCTGTTGCATTGGGCCGGGCTTGAGGGGGGGCAGTTGCCGTTGAAGCAGGCGCTGTTCAAAGCCTATTTCACCGATGGCGGTAATCCGTCCGATCACGCGCAACTGGCGCAGATTGCTGAAAGCGTGGGCCTGGATCGGCAGCGTGCGCAAGCTATTCTGGCCTCCGACGAGTTTGCCGATGACGTGCGTGCAGAAGAGCAGCTGTGGCTGCAACGCGGCGTAAGTTCGGTACCGACCGTGGTGTTCAACGGTCAGTACGCGGTCACGGGCGGGCAACCGGTGGACACCTTTGTCGGGGCGATCCGGCAGATCATCAGTGAAGCCCGCGGCGGCACCGTCAACTGACCTTGCGGGGTCAGCGCACGATCTTGTCGACGTGAATCCCGAGCTTCTTCAGGCGATACCAGAAGCTGCGCTCGGAGATCCCGATCAACTGCGCGGCGGCGGCCTGCACGCCATTGCTCTGTTGCAGGGCCGCCAGAATGTAGGCCTTCTCGACTTCGGCGAGTGCTGCGTCCAGATCCGCCGGGACACCGTTGATTTCGCTCAGCGGGCCGCTGCTGTCCGAGGCCTGTGCGGCGAACAGGTAAGCCGGCAGATCGTGCTCCTCGATGATGTTGGCGGAGGCGACGATGGTCGCGCGCTCCACGCAGTTCTGCAGTTCGCGGATGTTGCCCGGCCATGAATAGCGGGTCATGGCCTGCAAGGCCTGCGCGCTGAAGCCGCTGATGCGTTTGCCGGCAGCGGCCCCCAGCGTGTGGGCGAAGTGGCGGGCCAGCGGCGCGATGTCCTCGACCCGTTCGCGCAATGCCGGCAGAGGAATGGGAAAGACATTGAGGCGGTAGTAGAGATCCTCGCGAAACTCCTTATTCGCCACCGCTTGCAGCAGGTCTTTGTTGGTGGCGGCGATCACCCGCACATCGACCTTGCGCTCCTTGGTATCGCCCACCGGCTCGATCACCCGCTCCTGCAGGGCACGGAGGATCTTGGCCTGCAATGCCAGCGGCATTTCGCCGATTTCATCGAGAAACAACGTGCCCTTGTCGGCCTGCTGAAAGCGTCCGATGCGATCGGCCACGGCGCCGGTGAACGCGCCTTTGCGGTGACCGAACATTTCGCTTTCCAGCAGCCCTTCAGGGATGGCCGCGCAGTTCACCGCCACGAACGGTTTGTCGGCGCGGTTGCCATGCTTGTGGATGGCCCGGCCGACCATTTCCTTGCCGGTGCCGCTTTCGCCGCTGAGCAGCACGGTGGCGGCGCTTTCGCGTACCGAGTCCACCGCTTGCAGCACGCTGCGAAAACTCGGGCTGTCGCCGATCAGGCTGTCGATCTGCTGATGCTCGTCGAGCTCGGCGCGCATGCGCTGGTTGTCTTTGAGGATGTCGCGAAACTGCAGGGCCTTGCTGACGGTGATGTCCAGCTCGTCGATGTCGAACGGCTTGGCGATGTAGTCGAACGCGCCGTTGCGCATCGATTCCACGGCGTTTTTCACCGTGCTGTAGGCGGTCATGACGATCACCGGCAACTGCGGATAGCGGGTCTTCACCTCAGCCAGCAACTGCGGGCCGTCCATGCCGGGCATGCGCCAGTCGCTGATCAGCAGATCGATGTCTTCACTTTCCAGCACTTTGAGTGCGTGCAGGCCATTGCCGGCGGTGAACACGCTGATGCCGTTCTGCCCGAGGGCCGAGGCCAGCAGGTCGCAGAGTTTCGGTTCGTCGTCCACTACCAGAATGTTATGCGTCATCGTCGCTCTCGTCGAAGTCTTCGCCATTGGCCGGAATGTACAGGCTGAAGGTGGCGCCGGCATCTTTTTCGCTGACGCATTCTACGCGCCCGTTATGACTTTCCATGACCGAAAACACCTTGGCCAGACCCAAACCGGTGCCCGAAGCCTTGGTGGTGACGAACGGGGTGAAGATGCGTTCGAGCATGTCGGCTTCGATCCCCTGACCAGTGTCCGCGACGCCGATGATGGTGAATTTTCCAGCGTTGGCGATGCTCAGGGTCAGGCGACCGCCGTCGGGCATTGCGTCGATGGCGTTGACGATCAGGTTCAGGCCCACCTGTTTGAGTTGCTTGGCATCGGCGTAGATCGTCGCCCCCGGCGCGTGATCGGCGATGTGCAGATCGATGTTGTGGCTGGCCAGTTCCGGCTCGCAGAATCCGGCCAGTTCGTCGACCAGGGTGCGTGCTGATTGCGTAGCGCGGATCGGCGCGCTGGGTTTGGCGAAGTCGAGAAACTCGGTGATCAGGTCGTTGATACGGCTGACTTCCTTGACCACGTATTCCAGGTGACGCTTGTCGGTTTCCGGCAGATCGGCACGGCGATGCAGCAGTTGCGTGGCGGTTTTGATGATGCCCAGCGGATTGCGGATTTCATGGGCCAGACCCATGGCGACTTCGCCCAGCGCGTGCAGGCGATCACGGCGGCGCAGTTGCGACTCCAGATGCTGCAACTCTTCCAGACGTTCGCTCATGTGGTTGAACGTGCTGCTCAGTTCTGCCAGTTCGTCGCCGCCATTCACGCTCAGGCGCTGATGATAATCGCCGGCGATCACCGCCTGTACGCCACGGGCCAGACCGCGCAATGGTTTGGTCAGGCGTTGCGAGACCAGCCAGCCAACCGCCAGCGACGCTGCCGAGCTGAGCAGGAAAATCAGAATGAACAGGTTGCTCTGATTGACCAGGCCGACCAGGCTGGTGTGGCGCAGCAGACCGCTGAAGATGACGCCTTGCAGTTGGCCGTTTTCATTGAAGATCGGCCGGTAGATACCGCTGTAGTTATTGGTGAATTGTTCGTAGGGGCCTTTGGTCTCGCGCAGGATCTGCTCGATTTTCTTCGGCACTTGCGAGGGGTGATCCTGGAAGCGCTGGGTCGAGAAAATCTCGGAAAAGTCCTCGCCCTTGGCCAGGTACAGGCGCAGGTCCAGCGAGTGCACATCGGCGACGCTGGTCAGGAAGCTGTTGTCCAGATAAGTGCCGACGATCATCTTGTAGTCCACGCCCCCCTGATCGGTCTCGAAGGTCGAAATCACCGTGCCGGTGGGTACGCCGCCGACTTGCAGGGTCTGCAGCACAGCCTTTGGCGCAGTGCTGATCTGGCTGACGATATCGTCGGCGGCGGTACTGAACATCACTCTGTTATCGCTGTTGCGGATCAGCGTCACCACATCGATGCCCATGGAGTCGGCGATATCGGCGGTCAGCTTGTCGTGCCTGGCGGACTGGCGGTCGGTGGGCGGGCGGGCGTGGCGCATGAACAGCTTCGCGGCCCGGGCGTTTTCGCGGAGGATTTCACTGATTTCATCCTCGACGATCTTCGAGGATTCCTGCAGCCAGATGCGCACGTTGCTGTCGAAGATCTGCGACAGCGTAGTGGCCGCCAGTTCCGCAGCGATCATGGTCGGAATCACGCTGACCAGCCAGAAGGCCAGCACCAGTTTGCGTTGCAGGCTCCAGCCGGAGAGGGCGAAAGGTCGGGGCGTGGCGCGTCGGTCATTGATCATTGGATTTCGCTTATTGCAGCGGCCAGGGCCGGATCGCTGCGATCCGGGCGGACGAATATTTTCACCAGACGCAACAGTTGGTCGAGCAGTGGATTGCGATGGCGGAAGAACACGGTGTTACCGACAAACGAGCAACCCAGACGCAGCTTACTGGCATAGCCGGCCTGCCCGCACACATAGATCGCCAGTTTGTGTTCAATACAGTAGTCGACATTTTCCAGCCAGCTACGGGTGTAAAGGTTGTACTGGCGGGTGCGGGCCAGATCATGGGCGAAAAACTTGTCGACCATCCGTTGCCCGTCGAGCAACAGCAGGTTGAACGCCACCAGTTCATCCTCGACCCAATAGAGCACACAGGCTGCGCGGTCATCGAGGTGATTGAGCACTTCGCGAAAATACGCCGCAGGCAGGCATTCGAAGGCCAGATCACTGCGGGCCAGAGTGGCTTCGTAGAGTTCCATCATGCGCGGCAGCAGGTCGTGCACCGAGCGCCGCCATTCCGTGCGCGGGCCCTGATTGCGCAGGGTGCGACGCAGGTCCTTGCGCGTGGATTTGCCGAGGCTGCCCAGATACGCGTCCACCGAGGCGAAGTTGATCGGCAATTCGGCGCCGGGCAGACCGGGCATGCTTTGCAGGCCGGCCTGGCGGCAGACGTCGAGCCATTGTCGATCGCGATGCGAGGCGTCCTTGACCGCGAGCAGGCCGATCCCGGCCTGCTCGGCATCTTGCCGGGCCAGCTCGAGCAATTGCCTGAGCAGTGCCGGGCGCTGTGTCGAGGCAATGTGCGAAGCGCTGCCGACATGGCATTGCTCCGCCACCGGCGAGCCGAGGGCGTACAGGCGGATATCGAACAGTCCGGGCAGACGCCGGCGCAGCCATTGGCTGACCCGTTTGCCCGCACCTTGCAGGGTGGTGTCCAGCGAATAGGCGGTGGTGAACGCCACGGTGGCCGCAATCAGGCGGCCATCCTCGTGCAGCGTCAGATAGCGCCAGTGAAAGCCGTCGATGCCGGCCCGTTCCACGGCGCGGTAGTAATCCCAGTCCTCCAGCTCATCGACGAAGCAGTCATTCCAGGCGCAGCGGTCGATCGCTTCGATCGTTGAAAAGGCTTGAGCGGTGATCACGTCGGTTCCTTGTGTCGGCGAGTCGGACTGCAACTGCTCAAGCCAGTTGCCGGGTTTCCAGTGATGGCGTATCGGCTATGGCGACCGGTTGCGTGACGCCGCGCTCGATGAAATCGGCGCTCAACTCCACGACCCGGCGGTACTGCAAATCCACGGTGATCATGTGATAGCAGTCGTCGAGCAGCACCTTGGTCACCGGCCCGCCGAGTGTGCGTTCGACGTAATCGGCATTCCAGCGGCTGGTGATGTCGTCCTCGATGGAGTGCAGCACCAGCGCCGGCGTGGTGATCGACGGCATGCGTTTTTTCACCACGGCGTTAAGCCGGTGCAGTTCGCGCACGGTGACGCCTTCCATGGTCAGCAACCCGGCCTGGCTGCTCTGACCTTCTTTCATCTGGCGTTCGACGATGGCGCGCAGGCGCTCGTTCTTGATCCCGTAGGGCGGCTTTTCTTCGAAACTGCACAGGTGCACGCCGAACGGGATTTTCATCAGCAACGGGGTGAGGAACGCGAGTTTGTTGATGCTCCAGCCGTCGTAGCGCAGGGTGGTCGAATACAGCAGCAAACCTTCGATCTGTCCCGGGTGTTCGGCGGCCAGGTACATCGACAGCACGGCGCCCATGGACAGGCCGCCGACATACACTTTGCGGTGTTTGCGGCGTACGCCGACGAAGGTGTTGCGTGCGCTTTCGTACCAGTCGCGCCAGCCGGTGGCTTGCAGGTCGGCATTGCCGCCGCAGTGCCCGGCCAGGGTCGGCACATAGACCGTGTGTCCGGCTTTCGCCAGGCCCACGGCCACCCGACGCAGCTCCGTCGGGGTGCCGGTGAGGCCGTGGATCAACAGCACCGCGACCTCCCCGTCACCGAGAACGAAACCGGCGTTGCCTTCGCCCATGTCGATCTCAGCGTCGATCATCGTTTCATCGCCCGATGCAGGAGTCGGTCGAGCAGGGCCAGGCCCAGATCGATTTCCGGATAGCTGATTTCCAGCGACGGTGCCAGGGTGATGACGTTCTTGTAGTAGCCGCCCACGTCGAGGATCAGGCCGAGACGACGACCGTCGATTTCGATGTCGCCCTTCATGCCTTCTTCAACCATGAAGTCGAGGGTGGCCTTGTCCGGGGTGAAACCGTCTGCGGTGCAGATCTCGCAGCGCAGCGCCAGACCGAGGCCGTCGACATCGCCGATGATCGGGTAGCGTTTTTGCAGATCCTGCAGGCCTTCAAGGAAGTATTTGCCCTTGGCCATGACCATTGCGCCGTAATCGACTTCGCTGGTCATCTTGAACATTTCCAGACCCACTGCCGTGCCCAGCGGGTTGGAGGCGAAGGTCGAGTGGGTCGAGCCTGGCGGGAAGACTTTCGGGTTGATCAGTTCTTCACGGGCCCAGATGCCGCCCAGCGGGTTGAGGCCGTTGGTCAGCGCCTTGCCGAAGACGATCACGTCGGGTTTGACGTCGAAGTGCTCGATCGACCACAGCTTGCCGGTGCGGTAGAAACCCATCTGGATTTCGTCGACCACCATCAGGATGCCGTGCTGATCCAGCACGTGCTTGAGTTCACTGTAGAAGTTCATCGGCGGGATCACGTAACCGCCGGTGCCCTGGATCGGCTCAACGTAGAACGCGGCGTATTCGCTCTGCCCGACTTTCGGGTCCCAGACACCGTTGTATTCGGTCTCGAACAGTCGCGCGAATTGCTGCACGCAGTGGCTGCCGTATTCTTCCTTGGTCATGCCTTTGGGGCCGCGGAAGTGATACGGGAACGGGATGAATTGCGCGCGCTCACCGAAGTGACCGTAGCGGCGGCGATAGCGGTAGCTGGAGGTGATCGACGAAGCACCAAGGGTGCGCCCGTGGTAGCCGCCCTCGAAGGCGAACATCAGGCTCTTGCCGTTGCTGGCGTTGCGCACGACTTTCAGCGAGTCCTCGATCGACTGCGAACCGCCGACGTTGAAGTGCACTCGGCCGTCGAGACCGAATTTTTTCTTGGCGTCGACCGCGATCATCTCCGACAGCTCGATCTTGCCCTTGTGCAGGTACTGGCTGGCGATTTGCGGCAGGGTGTCGATCTGTTGTTTCAGCGCATTGTTCAGACGCGGGTTGGCGTAACCGAAGTTGACCGCCGAGTACCACATTTGCAGGTCGAGGTAGGCCTGATCTTCGGTGTCCCAGACGTAGGAGCCTTCGCAGCGGCTGAAGATGCGCGGCGGTTCGATGTAGTGAACGGTGTCGCCGTAGGAGCAGTATCTGGCTTCTTTTTCCAGAAGGACCTGGTCTTCGGCTGTCGCGATGCGGATATCAGACATGGTGCAGGGTTTCCTGTGCTTCAGAAGTGGATTCGGTGCTGAACGTGACGGCGTTGGCGGCCGGGGCCAGCGGCAGGCGGGCCAGCAGTTGTGGCAGTTCGGCGAAGCTGTCGAAGCGCGCGTAGGCGATGCCGTTGCGCTCGCAGTGCTCGGCCAGGCGATCCTTGGCGAAGACGAAATCGGCGGTGGACGCCACGCACATGTCGGACTGCCCGTCACCGATCACCAGCACGCGTTTGCTGCCGGGGGTGGATTTGCATTTGCAGTTGCCGGAGGCCGCGCGGCAGGCGTCACTGGCGTAAGGAAAATCGATGCGCCATTTGTCGTGATCGATCTGGCGCAGGCGGTTGGCGAGGATCGGCAGCAGCGTCACGTAGTTGCGCGCCAGAATCCGCGCGATGCCTTGTTCGATGCCGTCGCTGACCACTTCCAGCGAAGCGCCGAGGCCGATCACGTGGTCGACGAAATCGGGGAAGTCCGGGTCGATGTCGATGCTGTCGAAGAATTCCAGCAGTTGTGCCGGCGTGGCCTTGATCAGCGCCAGTTGACGGCTGAGGCATTCACGGGAACCGATCTTGCCCTCCAGCCATTCATTTTCGATGGCTTCCCAGCTCGGGTCGGCGAAGCGTTCAAGGATGCTGTCGATTACGTCGGTACGGGTGATCGTCCCGTCGAAATCACACACGATATGCCAGTCAATCATCTGCAGTACCTGTTGGGTCGAGGCAGTTGTCAGGGTGCGCGGTCTGCGCCTGGCAAGGGTGGGAGCAGGGACTGTGCCAATTGACCAAAGCCCCGTGCTGGCGGGGGCGATGCGCGGTTTTCGAAAAGTGGAGCTACAATTTTTGTAGCTTGCTACAAACAACATGAGTGCTTGCGCCAAGGGCGGTATCCGGGGATTGATGCGCGCAAGTTCAGAAAAGGAATGACCTCATGCAGAGGAAGACACTGGCGTTATTGGCCGCACTGGCCTGCTTTTCCGGGCCCGCCCTGGCGGATGGCATTACAGGTGAAGCAGGAATCGGGGTGGGGTACCAACCGCATGATCCGAGCGGCAGCCGCTACGAAACCCGACCGATCCCGTATCTGGATCTGGACTGGGGCGATGTCAGCCTCGGTACCGACGATGGCCTGACCTGGAGCGCCTTGAAAAGCAACGGTTTCAGCGCCGGGCCGTACGTCAATTACCTCTCCGGGCGCACCGCCAACGGCGAGTTGCGCGGCCTGCGTGATGTGCCCGACATGGCCGAGGCTGGCGGCTTCGTGCAATACGCTCCGGCCGATTTCTGGCGCGTATTCGCCTTCGTTGGCCAGGCCGTCGGCGGTGGCAGCGGGCAGGGCGGCGTGTTTGGCAAAGTGGGCGGTGAAATTGGCTATCCACTGGGCGGCGGGGTGATCGGCAGCAGCAACCTGACCGCGCATTTTGCCGATGCGCAGGGCACCCAGACCTTCTTCGGTGTCAGTGATCGCGAGGCGCAGGCCTCGGGCATCCGCGCGTACAACGCCGGCGGCGGTTTGCAGAACGTGGCGCTGACCCAGAGCTTCGAGTTCCCTCTGGCGCCACACTGGTCGCTGGTCACCAGCGCGAGCTGGATTCACCTGACTCGCTCGGCGGCGGACAGCAGCATCGTCAAAGCGGTGGGTGATACCAATCAGGGCGAAGTGCAGGCGGCCATCGCCTACAAATTCGACTGATTACGCGCGCGGGCAAATTGGTCTGCGGTTTGCAGACAGCCATGTCGAATCCATTCCTTCAGGATGTTCTTCATGGCTCGCCCTGCTTACCGTCTGCTGGCTCATTCATTGTGGGACCTGATCCCCATCGCTCTGGGCCTGGCCCATTTCGCTTTCGTCCTGTGGCTGGTTGCGGCCTTCCACGACCTGTCGTGGTGGGCTTTCGTGCCGCTGGCGCTGGGCTACGCAATCAGCCTGTCGTGGAGCATCAACAGCATTTCCCACAACCAGATTCACAACGCCTACTTCACCCCGGCGTGGCTGAACCGGGCATTCGATCTGTTGTTGTCGGTGACCATCGGTTTTTCGCAAACCCTCTATCGCGATATCCACAACCGCCATCACCGCGGCAACTCGGATCTGCCGGGGCCGGACGGCAAGACCATTGATCCGCTGTCGATCTATCTGCGCGGCAAGAACGGTCAGCCGGAGAATCCCTGGGCCTACACCTTCCTGAGTTTTTTCCGCGACGACCCCAAGCCGATCTACAACGAAATGCGCCGCAAACGCCCGAAGGATGCGCGTTGGGTTCAGGTCGAGATCTATGTGACGGTGGCGTTTTATCTGCTGCTGGCGGTGTATGACTGGCAGGCGGTGCTGGTGTTGTTGCCGTTCTGGTATCTGGGCCAGGCGCTGTCATCGCTCAACGGTTACTACGAGCATTTTGGCGGCAACCCGGACTTGCCGATTGCCTGGGGCGTGAGTGCCTACAGCCCGCTGTACAACCTGTTGTGGATGAACAACGGCTATCACGCCGAGCACCACTACCGGCCGAAAATGCACTGGACTCAGGTCAAGGCCTATCACCGGCAGATCGCCCGGCAACAGCAGGAAGCGGGGGTGAAGGATATTCCGCTGGCGCACGGTTTGGGCTTCCTGCTGAACCACCAAAAGCCTGACGCCTGACCGATTTGTGTAGGAGCTGCCGCAGGCTGCGATCTTTTGATCTTGAAAAGCAAAGATCGTCCGATCGCGGCCCGAGCCTGCGGCAGCTCCTACACGGAGCATTTCAGTGCTCTTCGCCCTCGGCGAGCAAGGCTATCCCGCCCATGATCACCGCCACGCCGACCCAGTGCAGCAGACTGATCTGCTCGCCCAGTCCCAGCCACGACCCCAGCAGCACCCCGACAAACACCAGCGAACTCAGGGGAAACGCCAGCGACAGACTGCTGCGTCGCAGAATCAGCATCCAGACGAAAAACGCGCCGATGTAGCAGGCAACCGCCACCCACACCCCGGGCGTCATGACGATGCCTTGCAGCCATTGCAGGCTGAGGTCCATCTGCCCCAGTTGATCACCACCGACTTTGCTCGCGATCTGTCCGCCACTTTCCAGAGTAATCAACAGCGCCCAGAGCACGATGGTGCCCACGCGCCCGTGTAGCCAATGCATTGCGTCGTTCCTTTGCAGTTCCAGGCGAGCTTCAGACATGGCCGGCACACACAAGCATCACGCCCGCCGTAATCACCAGCGTGCCCAGCCAGCGCCGCCGACTGACGGTTTCGCCAAGCACCAGTTTGCCCGCCAGCACCACGCCGCAATAGGCCAGCGCGGCTGCCGGAAACAACAGACTCAGCGGTGCCCGCGACAGGGCGCCGAGCCAGACGAAAAACTCGATCGCGTAAGCGCCTATCCCGCACCACAATAGCGGTGCGTTGAACACTTGGCCCCAGAACACCTGAAGCCGAAAACCACCCTCCAGCTCCGGTAATCGATCCAGGCCCAGTTTGAAACACAGCTGGCCGATCACATCCAGAACGATGGACAGGGCCACCAGCACAATCACGGTGAAAGTCATGGAAACAGTTCCTCGAACAGGTCGATCAAGGCTTGATTGGTGGTGGAGTTGCGCAGGATATCGGTGTCGCTCCAGCGCTCGGCCGGCGGCTGATCAGTCTTCGCCTCCCAGCGTTTGAATACGTTGCTGAAGGCCGGACGGGCGTATTCGCCGCAGATGTCGATGCCGATGATTCGCTTGCTCGCCGCCAGCGCGCGCAGGGCCTGAAGCATATGGCTCAGGCGCATGCCGCCCTGATCCCAGTTGGTCGCGGCGTCTTCGCTGGCGAGCACGTCCTTGTCGATAGTGATCCACACCGCATCGGTCGGCAGGCTGGCGATCATTTTGTCGAGGAACAGGGTCCAGTCGACCTCGGACAAATTGCGCCAGTGCAGCATGTTTTCCTGCTGTTCATGGCCGGCGCCATCACCGACTCGCCCCCAGACTCGGGAGGGCGCGTGCTGCCACGGAAACAGCTGCAGAACCCCGCGTTTGAGCGCTGCGAGGTTGCCGCCCTTCAGTTGTGGATTTTGCAGATCATCGCTGCACGGGCCGAGGGTGACGATGCGGCGGATGTCCGGCAGTTTCAGGGCCTGATTGACCCAGGAACCGCAATGCCGACGCGGCGCAAACCGCACCCAGTCAGGGTGATTGTCGAAATGGATCAGGCTGACCGGCTCGGGCAGGTCGGTGAGAAACGCCGGGGTCAGGTGGTGATAGTCACCGGAGCCGACGAAGAAGATTTCCGGTGCCGGGCCGGTGTGCCGCGGCCGCTGCTGCAAGCGTTCGGCGAAGCGTCGCCAGGTGCGTTCGCTGGACCAGAGCCGGAGTTTCGGGCCGAGGTCGAGCAGGTCCAGGCGTCTGGCGCGGCCACTGTCGAGCAGCCGCGCAATCGGCGCCTGGGCGGTCAGGCTGTGGTCGAGATCTAAAATATTCAAGGTCGCTATTTACCCTTGGCAGACCCTGCCAGACACCGGCCTCATCGAGCATGAGCGCCAGCCGGGCAGGGCTTTCGGGGGTAAATGCAAGGGACGGGCCAGCCGTTGTCTCAGGCGTGCAGACGCACCCACACCGTGACCAGCACGGTCGCGGCGATCAACCACGCCACAACCGCCACCGCGAGTGACGCCTCCAGCCGCATGCGGTCGACCATCACGTACAGCGTCGCCAGATAGATGAAGTACGGAACGATCGACCACATGCCGAACACAATCGTCGCCTTCAGATCGTCGATCGAGCGGCCCTTGCCGACGATGTAGTGGGCGATCAGGGCGAAGGTCGGAAACAGCGGCACCAGTCCGGCGATGTAATAGTTTTTGGTCTTCGACAGCGCGGCGAGGATCAGCACCACCGCCGCGCCGAGTGCCGCTTTGAGTATCAGATCCATCAGTGGCTCAACCCGTACTTTTTCACTTTGTCGAACAGCGTGGTCTTGGCCATGCCCAGTTCTTGACTGGCCTGGGTCAGGTTGCCGCCACTGCGTTGCAAGGCGTCATTGAGCAGGTTGCGCTCGAAGGCTTCCACCGCTTCGGCGAACGCTAGCCCCTGACCGCCGCTGCTGGCGCCGGACTTCTTGAATGCCGGCAGGCCGAGGGCAAAGCGCTCGGCGACGTTACGCAGCTCACGCACGTTGCCCGGCCAGTCGTGGCTCATCAGGTTCGACAGGGTCTGGTTGTCCAGCTCCGGCAATACCCGGTCGAAACGCAGCGCCGACTGCTGGGTGAAGTGTTCGAACAGTTGCAGAATGTCTTCGCGACGTTCGCGCAGCGGTGGCAGTTCCAGCGTCACCACGTTGAGGCGGTAGTACAAGTCGCTGCGAAACTCGCCGGCCTTGCTCGCGTCGTCGAGGTCGGATTTGGTCGCCGCAATCACCCGGCAATCCACCGCCACGCTCTGGTTCGAGCCGAGGCGTTCGAGGGTGCGTTCCTGCAACACCCGCAGCAGTTTGATCTGCATCGGCAGGGGCATGCTTTCCACTTCATCGAGGAACAGCGTGCCGCCGTCGGCGTGTTCGATCTTGCCGATGCGCCGTTTGCCGGCGCCGGTGAAGGCGTTGGCCTCGTGGCCGAAGATCTCGCTTTCGAAGAGGTTTTCCGGCAGGCCGCCGCAGTTCAGCGCGACGAACTGCTTGGCATGCCGACGACTGAAGTCGTGCAGGCAACGGGCGACCAGTTCTTTGCCGGTGCCGGTCTCGCCTTCGATCAATACGTTGGCCGAAGTGTCGGCGACGTTGGCGATCAGCTCGCGCAGGTTCTGCATGGCTGGCGAGCGCCCGATGATCCGGCCTTCGAGGGAATCGCGTTCAGCCAGTTGCCGACGTAGCGAAGACACTTCCCGGGCCAGGCTGCGTTGCTCCAGTGCGCGACGAGCGACATCCACCAGACGCTCTGGCGAGAACGGTTTCTCCATGAAATCGTAGGCGCCTTTCTGCATCGCGCCGACCGCCATGGAGATATCGCCATGACCGGTGATCAGCACCACCGGCAGACTGCGGTCGCGCGCCTTGAGGCGGGTCAGCAGTTCCAGGCCATCGATGCCGGGCAGGCGAATGTCGCTGATGACGATCCCGGCAAAGTTGTCGCCGACCCGCTCCAGCGCTTCTTCGGCACTGCCGACGCCGATGCAGGGAATGTCTTCCAGGGTCAGCGCCTGCTGGCAGCCGAGCAGCACATGGGGGTCGTCTTCGACGATCAGCACACTAAGGTCGTGGTTCATATTGGCTCGGCAGGAGTAGGGCTTACCAACGGTAAACTGAGGACGAAGGTGGTGCCACCGCTGACCGGGTGTTCGACACCCAGGTGTCCGCCGGTGGCGGCAGCGAGGCTGGCGGAGAGGGTCAGGCCGAGGCCCAGACCCTGTTCGCCGGGTTTGGTGGTGAAGAACGGCTCGAACAGATGCTTGCGTGCTTCGGCGTCGACCCCGTGGCCGTTGTCGCGCACCCGCAGGCGATATTTGCCGTTGAACTCTTCGCCTTCCAGCCACAGCTGCGGTGAAGGTTGCGTCTGCATGGCGTCGAGGGCGTTGCCGATCAGGTTGACCAGAATCTGTTCGAGGCGGGTCTGGTCGATCTGCACCTGTACGTCGCTGAACTGACGATGCAGTTGCAGCGTTATGCTCTCGACCCGCGCGCCGAGCAGTTGCAGGGCCGCGTCCACCGCTTTGCCGAGGTTGGCCTGGCCTTCGTTGTCGCCGCGCCGGGCGAACGAGCGCAGGCTGGCGGTAATCCGGCCCATGCGGTCGATCAGGTCGTTGATGGTCTTGAGGTTGGTGCTGGCGACATCGAGCTGGCCGCGTTCCAGAAAGCGAATGGTGTTGCCGGACAGGGTGCGCATCGCCGCCAGCGGCTGGTTCAGTTCGTGGGCGATGCTGGTCGACATCTGGCCGATGGCCGCGAGTTTGCCGGCCTGCACCAGTTCGTCCTGAGCGCGACGCAGTGTCTCTTCGGCCTGGCGCCGTTCGCGGATCTGGCTCTTCAGCCGTTCGTTGCTGGCGCGCAGGTCGCCGGTGCGTTCGGTAATCCGACGCTCCAGTTGATTGTTGGCTTCCTGCAAGGCTTCGCGGGCGGCGAGGCGCGTGGCGATGACCTTGCGCCGCTCGTTCCAGGCGATCAGCAGGAACGCCACCAGGGCGAAGGCCACGGCCACCAGAATGCCTTGGTTGATCGCTTCACGGCGCAAGTCCTGCAACGGTGTGAGCAGGGTGAAATTCCATGGTGTGTCGCTCAGCGGCCGGGTCTGCGCCAGATAGCTGATGCTGTCGTCATCGGCGCTCAGTTCGCTGTTGGCCGGGAAGGTCAGTTTCTCCACACCGTCGGCCAGGGTTTCGCGGGCCAGCGGTTGCAGTTCGTTGAGCGGGAACCAGTAGTACTGCAGGCTGCGCGCGAGCTTCTCTTTGGTTTCATCGCTCAGCGGTACCACCGATTTCAGGCGCCGCGCCGGATCGCTGGAAAGAATGATGATGCCGTTCTCGTCGCTGACGAAGGCTTCCAAGCGGGCGCGTTGCCAGCGCTCTTCCAGCGCTTCGAGGCGCACCTTGACCACGGCGACGCCGATGATCTTGCCGTGTTCTTCCAGACCATGGGCGAGGTAGTAACCGGGCTCGCCGCTGGTGCTGCCGATGCCGTAGAAACGTCCGGGCTCGCCGCGCACGGCGTTCTGGAAATAGGCGCGAAAGGACAGGTCTTCCCCCAGATAACTGTCGACGTCGCGCCAGTTGCTGGTGGCCATTACGCGGCCGGTGGTGTCCATGACGTAGATGGCCCGACTGCGGCTGCGCCGGTTCAGGCCTTCAAGGTAAGCATTGACCGTTTGCCGGTGTTCCGGAGTCGGGTCGGCCAGCAGTTGCGGGACACTGGTTTCCAGTTCCAGCAGGCTGGGCAGGTAGGTGTATTTGCTGATCTCGCTTTCGACGGTACGCGCGTGCAGTTCGAGCTGACGCTGGCCGTTTTCGCTGAGGCTGCGGATGCCGAAATGTTCACTGGTCCAGAAGCCGATGTAACCCAGTCCGATCATCAGGATGATGATCAGCGGCGGCAGGAACAGATGGCGAATCAGACGGGGCTTCACGGCAAGTGATGGCGGCGCTGCGCGATAGAGATTGGGGTCGCATTTCATCACAGTTGCCTTGGGTCAACCAGCGTGGCTAACAGCATCCTGGTTTGTTCGAGCGCGGAACCTGTGGCGAGGGGATTTATCCCCGATCGGCTGCGAAGCAGTCGTCAAACCGGCAGATGCGGTTTGATTTTGAAATGCTGGGGTCGCTTCGCGGCCCATCGGGGATAAATCCCCTCGCCACAAAGCGCCCTCGCCACAGAGTTCGGTGTGTTGCTTTTAGTGCTGCAGGATTTTCTCGAGGAAGTGCTGCGCGCGTTCGGAGCGGGCGCTGATGTCGCCGAAGAACTCCTCTTTAGGGCAGTCTTCGATGATCTTGCCGGCGTCCATGAAGATCACCCGGTCAGCCACTTTGCGCGCGAAGCCCATTTCGTGGGTCACGCACATCATGGTCATGCCTTCGTGGGCCAGTTGCACCATCACGTCGAGCACTTCGTTGACCATTTCCGGGTCGAGCGCTGAGGTCGGTTCGTCGAACAGCATGACGATCGGGTCCATGGCCAGTGCACGGGCAATCGCCACACGCTGCTGCTGACCGCCGGACAGTTGCCCCGGGTGCTTGTGCGCATGCGCCGACAAGCCGACGCGTTCCAGCAGTTGCAGACCTTTCTTGGTCGCCTCTTCCTTGCTACGGCCCAGCACCTTGATCTGCGCGATGGTCAGGTTTTCGGTGATGGTCAGGTGCGGGAACAGCTCGAAATGCTGGAACACCATACCGACGCGCGAGCGCAGTTTCGGCAGGTTGGTCTTGGAGTCGGCAATCGAGGTGCCGTCGACGACGATGTCGCCTTTCTGGAACGGCTCCAGCGCGTTGACGCACTTGATCAGGGTCGACTTGCCCGAACCCGACGGGCCGCAGACCACGATCACTTCGCCTTTTTTGACCTCGGTGCTGCAATCAGTCAGCACCTGGAAGTCGCCATACCACTTGTTGATGTTCTTGATGGAGATCATACGGCAAACCTTTTTTGCAGACGCTTGACCAGCAGCGAGGCGGAAAAGCTGATGATGAAGTAGACGACACCGGCAAAGATCAGGAACTCGTTGGAACGACCGATGATGTCGCCGCTGGAGCGGGCGGAGTTGAGGAAGTCCACCAGGCCCACGGTGTAGACCAGCGAGGTGTCCTGGAACAGGATGATCGACTGTTGCAGCAGCAACGGGGTCATCTTGCGGAACGCCTGGGGCAGGATGATCAGCCGCATGGTCTGGCCATAGGTCATGCCCATCGCTTGCGCGGCGGCCATCTGGCCTTTGGGGATCGACTGCACGCCAGCCCGGACGATCTCACAGAAGTACGCGGCTTCGAACATCATGAAAGCCACGACGCAGGAGGTGAACGCGCCGATCGGGGTGTCTTCGCCGGTGATCCAGCGCAGCACGAACGGCACCGCCAGGTAGAACCAGGTGATCACCAGCAGCAGCGGGATCGAGCGGAAGTAGTTCACGTAGGCGCCGGCAACGCGCGACAGCAGTTTGCTCGACGACAGGCGCATCAGCGCGAGGATCGTCCCCAGCACGATGCCGCCGATCACGCCCATGACCATCAGTTGCAAGGTCATGACCATGCCGTTCCACAGGCCCGGGATCGCGGGGATGATGCCGCTGAAATCGAAGTCCATTATTTACCCCCCACGGAGATCAGGCCGGGCACTGCGACTTTCTTCTCGACCATGCGCATCAGCAACATCAGGCTCATGTTCAGGGTGAAGTAGATCAGCGTGGCCAGGGTGAAGGCTTCAAACAGGTTGGCCGAGAACTCGGCGGTCTGTTTGGTTTGCGCCAGCAGTTCCATCAGGCCGATCAAGGACGCCACGGAGGAGTTCTTGAACACGTTGAGGAATTCCGAGGTCAGCGGCGGAATGATGATGCGGTAGGCCTGGGGCAGCAGCACGTTCCAATAGATTTGCGGCAGCTTGAAACCCATGGCGCGGGCGGCGGATTCCTGGCCGCGTGGCAACGCCTGGATGCCGGTGCGCACTTGCTCGCAGACCCGGGCGGCGGTGAACAGACCCAGGCACACGACCACGCTCAGGTAGGCCGAGGTGGTCGGGTTCAGATCCTGCTTGTACCAGTCCTGCAGGTTTTGCGGCAGCAGATCGGGCACCAGGAAGTACCAGATGAACAGCTGCACCAGCAGCGGCACGTTGCGAAACAGTTCGACGTAGCAGGTCGCGATGCCCGATACGAGGCGGTTCGGCACCGTGCGCATGACCCCCAGAATGGAGCCCAGCAGCAAGGCGATGATCCATGCCACGATGGCGATGGCAATGGTCCAGCCCAGGCCGGCGATGTACCAGTCGAGATAAGTCTCGCTGCCCACGCCGGTGGACTTGAAGAACACGCCCCAGTCCCAGTTGTAATTCATTAGGGTCTCCCCTCGAAATCGATCGATGTACAAGCACCCGCTTGGGGAAGATCCTTTCCCGTCCGACGTTGAACGCCGGGCACACGCGATCGGCTCGAAAACCGCCAGGTCGAGTGTTCCACTGTAAAACCAGCAGGTAACAGACGCCTGAGGGAGGGTGGCTCCCTCAGGGGATAAGGTTAGTCAGGAATCAGATTTTTACGTCAGGCGCCGGCTTGTCGCTCGGGTTGGCGATCAGTTCCTTGACCTTGTCGCTCATCGGGAAGTTGAGGTTCAGGCCCTTTGGCGGAATCGCGGTTTCGAACCACTTCTTGTAGATCTCGTTGATCTTGCCGGATTTGTACAGGCCGACGATGGCGTCATCCACAGCCTTCTTGAAGGCCGGGTCGTCTTTGCGAACCATGCACGCGTAGGCTTCGAACGATTGCGGAGTACCGGTGATGACCCAGTCGTCCGGCTTCTTCGCCTTGGCTTCTTCGCCGGCCAGCAGGGCGTCGTCCATCATGAAGGCAACGGCGCGGCCGCTTTCCAGCATGTTGAAGGATTCGCCGTGGTCCTTGGCGGAGATGATGTTCATGCCCATCTGCTTGTCGGCGTTCATCGCTTTGATGATGCGCTCGGACGTGGTACCGGCGGTGGTTACGACGTTTTTGCCTTTGAGGTCGGCAAAGTCTTTGTAGGACGGGTTGCCATCCTTGTCTTTCTTGACCAGCAGGCGGGTGCCGATTTCGAAGATGTTGACGGTGAAGTCGACTTGCTGGGCGCGTTCGGCGTTGTTGGTGGTGGAACCGCACTCGATATCCGCGGTGCCGTTCTGGATCAGCGGGATACGGGTTTGCGAGGTCACCAGGTTGTATTTGACCTGCAGGTCTGGCTTGTTCAGGTCTTTTTTCAGGGCTTCAACGATGGCCACTTGAATGTCGTGGGAGTAGCCCACTGGCTTGCCGGAAGCATCCGCGATGTAGGAAAACGGAATGGAACTGTCGCGGTGAGCGAGGGTGATGGTGCCGGAATCGTTGATTTTCTTCAGGGTGCCGGTGAGTTCGGCGGCGAAAACTGGCGTGCTGATCAGAGCGGCCGCAATGGCTGCGCCCAGGATATGGGGAACGATGCGCATCAAATTTTCCTCGAATTGTTTTTTTTATGGGGCCAGTTCGTCGGCCCTTTTGTGCTTCGAATGCCTGACGGCTCCTGAAGTGTTGGCACGGCAGGCATTCGTCGAGAGAGTGTAGAGCATGAGTCGTGCCAGAGCAGTCGATAGTGGCTAATGGCTTGATTTATAAGGTGATTAAAGTTTTGTGTCGGTGTTTTTCGATGAAACTGATCCGGTTATCCGAATCGACCGGGAGGTCGCGTTCGGAAATCCGAACGATCTTTTAATCGCTGCCCTCATATTGATGATCGTTCGAGCCCACATTCCCTTGTGGCGAGGGGATTTATCCCCGATAGGTCGCGAAGCGGCCTTCTTTCAGCGCAAAGGCGAGGACCGCTTCGCAGTCCATCGGGGATAAATCCCCTCGCCACAGGGTTAGTGGCAGGCAAAGTAAGTCACGCAGCAAAAAGCCCCTGAATCTCTCAATTCAGGGGCTTCCGTTTTAAGTGATGTTCATATCACGCCGCTTCAATCTTGCGGTTCTGCTCGACCTTGCCCAGGTAGGCCGCCAGCTTCTCTTGCTCGGCCGGGGTGGTGAACAGGCCCAGCTTGCTGCGGCGCCACAGGATGTCGTGGGCGCTGGTGGCCCATTCTTCGCTGCACAGGTAATCGACCTCGCGAGTGTAGAGCCCGCCACCCATGTGTTCGCCCATGTCGGCGAGGGTTTCCACGCCTTCGAGCATGCGCCAGGTGCGGCTGCCATAGGTGGTGGCCCAGCGGCGGGCGATCTCGGTCGGGACGAAATCGAACTTGTCGCGGATCTGCGCGCTCAAGGCTTGCGGCGTAGTCATGTCTTCGCCGCCGGGCAGGGTCGCGGTGGCGGTCCAGCTCGGGCGCATCTGGGTGAAGTACGGCATCAACTGGGCCATCGCTGACTCGGCGAGTTTGCGGTAGGTGGTCAGTTTGCCGCCGAACACCGACAGCAGCGGTGCTTCTTCGCCACCGCCAGACAATGCCAGGGTGTAATCGCGGGTCACGGCGGACGGGTTGTCGGATTCGTCGTTGCACAGTGGACGCACGCCCGAGTAGCTGTGCTGGATGTCGTCGCGGCTGATCTGCTTCTTGAAGTGCGCGTTGACCACTTTCAGCAGGTAATCGGTTTCGCCGTCGGTGATTGCCACTTTCGCCGGATCGCCGGTGTATTCACGGTCGGTGGTGCCGATCAGGGTGAAGTGGTTCAGGTATGGAATGGTGAAGACGATGCGCTGATCTTCGTTTTGCAGGATATGCGCGTGATCGCCTTCGTACAGCTTCGGCACGATGATGTGGCTGCCCTGAATCAGGCGGATGCCGTACGGCGATTCCATTTTCAGGTCGTCACGAATGAACTTGGCGACCCACGGGCCGGCGGCGTTCACCAAGGCTTTGGCAGTGATCGAAAACAGGCTGCCGTCGGCGCGTTCCAGATTCAGGTGCCACAGGCCCTTGGCGCGGCGGGCGCTGACGCAACGGGTCTGGGTGTGTACGTGGGCACCTTTTTCCCGGGCGGCCATGGCGTTCAGAACGACGAGGCGGGCGTCATCGACCCAGCAATCGGAGTATTCGAAGCCCTTGGTGATTTCGCTTTTCAGCGCGCTGTCGGCACCGAACTTCAGGCTTTTCGAACCTGGCAGTTTTTCGCGCTTGCCGAGGTTGTCATAAAGGAACAGGCCGGCGCGGATCATCCACGCCGGACGCAGGTGCGGGCGGTGCGGCAGCACAAAACGCATCGGCTTGACGATGTGCGGCGCCTTGGCCAGCAGCACTTCGCGCTCGGCCAGCGCTTCACGCACCAGACGGAATTCATAATGTTCGAGGTAGCGCAGGCCACCGTGGATCAGCTTGCTGCTGGCCGATGAGGTGTGGCTGGCCAGGTCGTCCTTTTCGCAAAGGAACACCGAGAGACCGCGACCGGCGGCATCCGCTGCGATCCCTACGCCATTGATCCCGCCGCCAATTACGGCAACGTCGTAGATCTCGGAGATAGGGGGCGTACGCAAGGTAGATGTGGACATCGGCTGGCCTCGGGCTCTTTTGATTTTCTGTCTTGGAAATCGAACATAAATGTTCATTTGCGAAAATGGTAGCCCATAAAGACGCGCGCAGCCAGTCGCGTTCGATTGAAAAAACTCATCGAAGGGCGGCTAAAAGAAAATTTTCGAACATTATTGAGGTGGAGATGATCTTTGTGGCGAGGGGATTTATCCCCGATGGGCCGCGTAGCGGCCCCTCAATCAACTACCGTGGAGTCTCAGGCACACCGCATTGGGTGGTTTTAGGACTGCTTCGCAGCCCATCGGGGATAAATCCCCTCGCCACAGGGGATGTTGAACGGATTTAAACGACTTCCAGACGAATCTTGTGCTGGCTCAGCAGTTGCGCGAGTGCCGGCACTGGCTGCTGATCGGTCACCAGGCAGTCGATCAGGCTGATCGGACCGAGGCGGATCATCGCGTTACGCCCGAACTTGCTGGAGTCCGCCGCCAGAATCACCTGCCGCGCATTGGCGATGATCGCCTGCGACACGCGCACTTCCTGATAATCGAAGTCGAGCAGGCTACCGTCTTCGTCGATGCCGCTGATACCCACCAGTGCGAAATCGACCTTGAACTGGTTGATGAAGTCCACGCTCGCCTGACCGACCACGCCACCGTCACGGCGCACGTTGCCGCCGGTCAGCAGCACATCGAAATCATCCTTGGCACTGAGCATCGAGGCGACGTGCAGGTTGTTGGTGATGATCTTCAGATGGTTGTGATTGAGCAGGGCGCGGGCAATCGATTCGGTGGTGGTGCCGATGTTGATGAACAGCGAGGCGTGATCGGGGATCTGCGCGGCGATGGCTTCGCCAATGCGTTGTTTTTCGTCGCGCATCTGGTCGGCGCGCATCGCATAGGCGGTGTTTTCGACGCTGGAATCATAGGCCGCGCCGCCATGGTAGCGACGCAACAGATTGGCTTCCGCGAGCTGATTGATATCGCGGCGGATGGTTTGCGGGGTAACAACGAACAGCGTGGCCATTTCCTCGATGCTCACATAGCCGCGTTCGCGGACCAGCTCGAGGATTTGCTGCTGACGGGGAGGCAGATTCATGGAGCTTCCTTTGGGCTGCCGTGCAAAATTTGCCCATGATGACGCAGGAATCTCCTCCCGACCAGTTTCCAAACAACGTGAAAGCTACTGCGCTCGGCAATCCTGCGTTAAAAACAGGCTCGGACTGCTCATTTACAAACCCGTAAACTCCGCGTCCTCGCCTGTTTTTGCCTTGTCTTGCCTTCGCTCGCTACGCTTTCACGCTGTTTGGACAGCTTAAGTCAGTCTTCAGACTGGCTTATTCAGCGTCTTCACGCGCCCAGTCACGGGTGCGGCTGACGGCTTTTTTCCAGCCTTTGTACAGCTTTTCTTTCTCGACTTCTTCCAGGCTCGGTTCGAACTCACGCTCGATCACGGCCTTGCCGCGCAGTTCGTCGAGGCTGCCCCAGAAACCACACGCCAGACCGGCCAGATACGCTGCGCCCAGCGCGGTGGTTTCGCGCATTTGCGGACGCTCGACCTGGGTGCCGAGGATGTCGGCCTGGAACTGCATGAGGAAGTTGTTCGCGACCGCGCCGCCGTCCACGCGCAGGGCCTTGAGGCGTTCGCCGGAGTCCTGTTGCATGGCGTCGAGTACGTCGCGGGTCTGGTAGGCGATCGATTCCAGCGCGGCGCGGATGATGTGATCCACGCGCACGCCGCGCGTCAGACCGAACAGTGCACCGCGGGCATACGGGTCCCAGTACGGAGCGCCCAGACCGGTGAAGGCCGGTACCAGGTACACACCGTTGCTGTCCTTCACTTTATTGGCGAAGTATTCGGTGTCGTGAGCGTCGTTGACGATCTTCAGTTCATCGCGCAGCCACTGCACGGTCGAACCGCCGTTGAACACCGCGCCTTCCAGGGCGTAAGCCACTTCGCCACGCGGGCCGCAAGCGATGGTGGTGAGCATGCCGTGTTGCGATTTCACCGCTTTGTCGCCGGTGTTCATCAGCAGGAAGCAGCCGGTGCCGTAGGTGTTTTTCGCCTGGCCCGGCTCGACGCACATCTGGCCGAACAGTGCCGCTTGCTGGTCACCGGCGATACCGCCGATGGCGATGCCGCTCTTGGTGCGACCGTAGATTTCCGAAGAGGCTTTGACTTCCGGGAGCATTTCGCGCGGGATGTCGAGGATTTCCAGCATCTTCGAATCCCACTCCAGCGAATGGATGTTGAAGAGCATGGTGCGCGAGGCGTTGGTGTAGTCGGTGACGTGTACCTTGCCGCCGGTGAATTTCCAGATCAGCCAGCTATCGACGGTGCCGAACAGCAGTTCGCCATTGCGCGCACGCTCGCGGCTGCCTTCGACGTTGTCGAGGATCCACTTCAGCTTGGTGCCGGAGAAGTACGGGTCGGTAACCAGACCGGTGTTGTCGCGGATGTACTCTTCGTGGCCATCGCGCTTGAGCTGCTGGCAGATCTCGGTGCTGCGGCGGCACTGCCAGACGATGGCGTTGTACACCGGACGACCGGTGGTCTTGTCCCAGACCACCGTAGTTTCACGCTGGTTGGTGATACCGATGGCGGCGACCTGATCGTGATGCAGGCCGGCCTGGGCCAGTGCTTCAACCATCACCGCGCTCTGGGTCGCAAAGATTTCCATTGGATCGTGCTCGACCCAACCGGCTTGCGGGTAGTGCTGGGCGAATTCGCGCTGGGCGGTGCAGACCACGTTCGCATCGCGGTCGAAAATGATCGCGCGGGAGCTGGTCGTACCCTGATCGAGGGCAATGATGTAGTTCTTATTCTGAATGTCGGTCATGTCGATTGCCTTGGACGAAATAAGGGAGAGTGGGCCGGGGCGCGGGCTCTAAAAGGGCAGGAGCCCGCGCCGACTGTTTCAAGAAGTTCTTGGTTTGCCGTCAATGGCCGGTTCTGCATCCTTTGTAGCAGGTGTGGCACCGGTCAGGTGACGGGCGATGAGCCCGCGATACCCGGCAGCGCCGAGGCAGGCACCGACAATCGGTGCAAAAATCGGAATCAGGAAGTACGGAATATCGCGGCCGCCAGTGAAGGAAATTTCACCCCAGCCGGCGAAGAAAGTCATCAGTTTCGGACCGAAGTCACGCGCCGGGTTCATCGCAAAACCGGTCAGCGGGCCCATCGAGCTGCCGATCACGGCGATCAGCAAGCCGATCAGCAGCGGAGCCATCGGGCCTTTCGGCAGACCGTTGTTATCATCGGTCAGGGCCATGATCACGCCCATCAGGATCGCGGTGATGATCATCTCGACCAGGAATGCCTGAGCGGTGGACAGTACCGGATTGGGGAAGGTCGAGAACACCGAGGCCAACTCAAGGCTGGCGGCGGTGCCACGCACCATGTGGTGAGTTTGTTCGTAATCGAAGAATAGATTGCTGTACAGCGTGTACACCAACAGCGCACCGCAAAACGCGCCGGCGATCTGCGACAGGATATAGAACGGCAGTTTGCGCTTTTCGAAGTCGGCGAAAATGCTCAGGGCAATGCTCACGGCGGGGTTCAGATGCGCGCCGGAAACCCCGGCGGTCAAGTAGATCGCCATGCTCACGCCGACGCCCCAGATAATGCTGATTTCCCACAGACCGAAGCTGGCGCCCGCGACTTTGAGCGCGGCGACACAGCCAGTGCCGAAAAAGATCAGAAGTGCAGTCCCCAGAAACTCGGCCAGGCATTGGCCGGAAAGCGATGGTTGCTGTAAAGCAGTTGTCATTGAAAACCTCGATTTTTGTTGTTGTCTGGCGCGTTTGCCGTCAGGGCAAGGCGCGATTTTCGCCGAGGCAGGATCCCCATCCTGTTCCCGGTTTACTGCTGGGTGCTGCGGTGATGATAATTCTTACATTATTCAGATTCGAAAAAATATAGACAAGAAACAAACCTGTCAAAGGTCGAAAGTGAACCATCGGTCACAATTAAACTATCAGCCTGCTGAATGATCCTGCGGAAGATGGCGGCGATAGTCCGGCGATTCGCCTGCAACGCCCGGAAAACGGGGCTCGCGCTAGAGCCTTTTGCGAGATGATGGCCTAGAATCCGGCGCAGGATTTTTCTGTTGATGCCGAGCCTGGAGCTGCCATGACCCCTGCGTTGGACTTGTTGAAAAAAGTTCGTGCCGAACATCGCGTGCACAGTTACGAACATGACCCCAAGGCCGCGTCCTATGGGCTGGAGGCCGCCGAGAAACTGGCGCTGGAGCCGGCGCAGGTGTTCAAGACGCTGCTCGCTGCCAGCGAAAAAGGTGAATTGCTGGTGGCGGTGGTGCCGGTCGTCGGAAGTCTTGATCTCAAAGGTCTGGCACACGCGGCGGGCGTCAAGAAAGTCGAAATGGCTGACCCGGCTGCGGCACAGCGTTCCACCGGTTACCTGTTGGGCGGCATCAGTCCGCTGGGGCAGAAGAAGCGTCTGCGCACCTTCATCGATAACTCGGCCCAAGGCTTTGCGACTATTTATGTCAGTGCTGGCCGACGTGGCCTGGAAGTCGAATTGGCGCCGGCGGTTCTGGCTGAACACACCCAAGCCAAATTTGCCGACATCGGTCGTGCATGAACTTGCGTTCTGTATGAAGAAAATTGCCCGGTTCTGTCACTGGCGCTGAGCGCAGCGTGGCTGCATGCTCTGCCGACTCACTCAGGGAGAAGGTTATGCAGCTCGAATTTCATCAGGTTGATGCGTTCAGTGATCGGCCGTTCAGTGGCAACCCGGCGATGGTGTATCGGCTCGATGCATGGCTCGCGGACGATTTGATGCAGAAGATCGCCGCCGAACACAATCTGGCAGAAACGGCGTTCGTGGTGCGCGAAGGTGCAGCGTGGCACATCCGCTGGTTCACCCCGACCACCGAGGTGCCGCTGTGCGGGCATGCCACACTGGCCAGCGCCTATGTGTTGTTCGAGGTCTACAAGGAAACTACCGAGCGGCTGGACTTCATCTGCAAGTCCGGGCCGCTTAGCGTC
Organism: Pseudomonas fluorescens; assembly: GCF_004683905.1. NCBI lineage: Bacteria > Pseudomonadati > Pseudomonadota > Gammaproteobacteria > Pseudomonadales > Pseudomonadaceae > Pseudomonas > Pseudomonas fluorescens. The sequence goes on along the minus strand of NZ_CP038438.1, from coordinate 4,816,488 downwards.
AGCCGCGAGGGCGATCGCCTGTGGCTGGACTTCCCGTCGATTGTGCCGTCAGAAATTGGCGTGACGCTGGATGTCGAGCGTGCGCTGGGCGTCGAGGCGGTGGATGTGCTCGGTTCCAATGAATTGTTTGTGGTGCTGGAGTCGGAGCAGGCAGTGCTCGACTGCACGCCGGACATGGTAGCGCTGGCGAAACTGCCGTGGCTCGGCGCCATCGTGACGGCGCGCGGCAATCATCACGATTTCGTCTCGCGCTACTTCGCCCCGGCAATCGGCATCAACGAAGATCCGGTGACCGGCTCGACGCATTGCAGCCTGATTCCGTATTGGTCGAAACGTTTGGGCAAATCCAGTTTGACCGCGTGCCAGCGTTCGGCGCGGGGCGGGGAGTTGTTCTGTCGGCTGGAGGGGGAGCGGGTGAAGATCGGCGGGAATGCGACGCTGGTGGCAAGCGGCACGCTGATCCTGGGTTGAACCCAAAACCAACTGTGGGAGCGGGCTTGCTCGCGAATGCGGGGTGTCAGACGACCTCTTCGTTGACTGACACAGCGCATTCGCGAGCAAGCCCGCTCCCACAGTTTTGATCCGGGGCGGATCAGAGTGCAGCGCTGTAGCGGCGGACGCCGTTTTCCACCGCCGGGATTTGTGCCGCGGTACTGCCGCTGGCCTGGAACAGGACAAGGTGTTCGGCGGCGACGCGAATCCCCACCTCCGCCCCCACCTGATGGTCGGCATGGCTCGGGAAGATCGATTCCAGCTGCGCACCGGTCGGCAGTTGCAGGCGATACAGGGTCGAGGCACCCAGGAAAGTCTTGCCGACGATCCGCGCTTTCAACCCGCTGTCCGGCGCATAAACGATGTCATCCGGACGCAGCAATACATCCACCGCACCGCCCACCGGCCAGGTGTAGGCGCGGTTGCCGCGCAGTTCGCCGAGTTCGGTCTGCACCGACTCCGGGCTGCCGAGCTGGCCGCGGATGAAATAACCCTGACCGATGAAGCTGGCGACAAACGGCGTCGCCGGCTCATGGTAAAGGTTGTAGGGCGTATCCCATTGCTCCAGGCGACCTTCCTTGAATACACCAACGTGATCGCTGACGGCGAAGGCTTCTTCCTGATCGTGAGTCACCAGAATCGCGCTGGTGCCACGGGCCTTGAGGATGTCGCGCACTTCGTGGCTGAGCTTGCGGCGCAGCTCGCCATCGAGGTTGGAGAACGGCTCGTCGAGCAGCAGCAGTTGCGGCTCCGGCGCCAGGGCGCGGGCGAGGGCAACGCGCTGCTGCTGGCCGCCGGAGAGCTCGTGCGGGAAGCGTTTGCCGAGGTTCTTCAGGTTGACCAGTTCCAGCAGCTCCTCGGTGACGCGCTCCTTGTTCGGGTGCTTGCGGATGCCGAAGGCAATATTGTCCGCGACGCTCAGGTGCGGGAACAGCGCGTAATCCTGGAACACCATGCCGATTCGGCGTTTCTCCGGCGCCAGGGTGAAACCGGCGCTGGAAATGGTTTCACCTCCCAGGGTGATTTCACCTTCGTGCACCGGTTCGAAACCGGCAATCGCGCGCAGGGTGGTGGTCTTGCCGCAGCCGGACGAGCCGAGCAGGCAGCCGATGTCACCGGCGTTGAGGTGCAGATTGAGGTTCTGCACCACGCGTTGATCTTGATAGCCGCAAGCGAGGTTGCGCAGGTTCAGCAGTAATTCATGGCTCATGCGTGGTGATATGCCGGTTCGACGAGGAACTCGAGCAGGGCCTTCTGTGCGTGGAGACGGTTTTCTGCCTGATCCCAAGCGACGGAGCGCGGGTCATCAAGCAGGTCGAGGCTGATTTCTTCACCGCGGTGCGCCGGCAGGCAGTGCATGAACAGCACATCTTCGGCCGCCAGATCGAGCAGGGCGCGGGTCACCTGAAACGGAGCGAACAACTTCAGGCGCTTGGCAGTTTCCTCTTCCTGACCCATCGAAGTCCAGACATCGGTGCTCACCAGATGCGCACCGCGCACGGCATCCTGCGGATCACGGACGATGGTCACGCGATCGCCGGCGCGGGCGACAAATTCCGGATTAGGCTCGTAGCCCTGCGGGCAGGCAACGCGCAACTGGAAGTCGAACTGGATCGCCGCTTCTATATAGCTGTTGCACATGTTGTTGCCGTCGCCGATCCAGGCCACGGTCTTGCCCTGGATCGAGCCACGGTGCTCAAGGAAGGTCTGCATGTCGGCCAGCAACTGGCACGGGTGCAGGTCATCGGACAGGCCGTTGATCACCGGCACGCGCGAGTTGGCGGCGAATTCGGTCAGGGTGCTGTGGGCAAAGGTACGGATCATCACCGCGTCGAGCATGCTCGACATGACGATGGCGCAGTCGCCGATCGGCTCGCCACGGCCCAGCTGGGTGTCGCGTGGCGAGAGGAAGATCGCCTGGCCACCGAGCTGGATCATGCCGGCCTCGAAGGAAATCCGGGTACGGGTCGAGGACTTCTCGAAGATCATCCCCAGGACGCGGTTTTTCAGCGGCTCGAACAGTACGCCGCGGTTACGCAGGTCCTTGAGCTCAACGCCTCGACGGATCACGCTGACCAGCTCTTCGGGCGTGCAATCCATCAGGGAGAGAAAGTGCCTTGCGCTCATCATTGACTACCTTTTTGCTACAGACCGCAGATGCTCAAAGCCTTGTTTAACGGAACAACGGGCGAGACCTGCGGCGTAAGCCGCACGGGGCGACGAAATTGGGGAAGGCGCGATATTGACACTAAATGTCGCGTTACGCCAATAGGCTACGGTTTTTGCGGGATTCGGAGGGCGCACGGGATGTTGCAGTACGCATGTGAAGCCGGGTTCAGGACAACAGCTAGCCTCTTTGTACACCGGCCTCGCGGGGCTTGGCAATGCGGCGTGGCGGGGATCACGTCGACCAGGTCGGTTTACGAGCGTGGCGCCATGCCATCACTTGGTCGGATGCTCAGACTGAAACATTTGCTAAAGCAAAGTGCTGGGTTATAAATAAGTTTCGAGCGACGCAGGAAGCTTCCGCATGGAATCGAAAGAAAAACTGTTAATGGAACTGCTGGGCCACACAGCTCGCTCACTGACCCATCTCACCGCGTCGGTCACTTCGATGTCTTTCGAGCTGCTGCGCAGCGAGGACGAAGTGGTCAAGGCTGCCAGTCGCCAGATGATCGACCGCATGGCGACCATTAGTGCCGGGCTCGACGAGCACTGGCGGTTGATCGGCGAACTCACCGGCGTGCACGTTGCCCACGAGCAGATCGAAACCATTCAGGAAATTCAGTTGGCCGCGCCGCCGCAGCTGCCGTCGAACTGAGCATGGCGGTGTATCGGCTCGCCTGATAACCGTCGATTCACAAGACGAACGTCGCTGGCGCAGGATCTGCGCCGGGGCCATAGTTTTGTTCCCGCGGGCCTGATTGCCTGCCCAGAACAAGACAGAGACTGGCCATGACCAAGACTCTCCATCACCGTGCCTGCCACCTGTGCGAAGCCATCTGCGGCCTGACCATTGAGACCACCGAAACCGATGGCAACGTCGCGATCACCTCGATCAAGGGTGACGCGCTCGACACGTTCAGTCGCGGGCACATCTGCCCCAAGGCCGTAGCCCTGCAAGACATCCAGAACGATCCCGACCGCCTGCGCCAGCCGATGCGCCGGGTCGACAGCGAATGGCTGCCGATCGAGTGGGACGAGGCCTTTGCGCTGGTGGCCGAGCGTCTGGCGGCGATTCAAGAGCGTCACGGGCAGAATGCGGTGGCGGTCTACCAGGGCAACCCGAGCGTGCACAACTATGGGCTGATGACCCACAGCAACTACTTTCTCGGCCTGCTGAAGACGCGCAATCGCTTCTCGGCGACTTCGGTCGATCAGTTGCCGCATCACCTGAGCAGTTACCTGATGTACGGCCATGGCTTGCTGCTGCCGATCCCGGACATCGATCACACCGATTTCATGCTGATCCTCGGCGGCAACCCGCTGGCATCCAACGGCAGCATCATGACCGTGCCGGATGTCGAGAAACGCCTGAAGGCGATTCAGGCGCGCGGCGGCAAAGTGGTGGTGGTCGATCCCCGGCGCAGCGAAACGGCAGCTATCGCCGATCAGCACCTGTTCGTGCGGCCTGGTGGCGACGCGGCGCTTTTGTTCGGGGTGCTCAACACCTTGTTCAGCGAAGGTCTGACCCGTGACAGCCACTTGCCGGTTGATGGCCTTGATGAAGTGCGCGCAGCCGTCGCAACCTTCACTGCCGAAGCCATGAGCCCGCTGTGTGCGGTGCCGGCCGAGCAGATCCGCCAACTGGCACGGGATTTCGCGGCGGCACCGAGCGCGGTGTGCTACGGGCGCATGGGCGTTTCAACGCAGGCGTTCGGCACCCTGTGTCATTGGCTGGTGCAGTTGATCAATCTGGTCACCGGCAACCTCGACCGGGTGGGCGGAGCGTTGTGCACAGAGCCAGCGGTGGATCTGGTGGCATCGACCTCGGGCGGGCATTTCAACAAATGGCAAAGCCGGGTCTCCGGGCGACCCGAGTACGGCGGCGAGTTGCCGGTGTCGGCGCTGGCCGAAGAGATGCTCACCGAAGGCGAAGGGCAGATTCGCGCACTGATCACCGTGGCCGGCAATCCGGTACTGTCGACTCCGAACGGCCGGCAACTGGAGCAGGCGCTCGATGGTCTGGAGTTCATGCTCAGCATCGACCTGTACATTAACGAAACCACGCGTTACGCCGATCTGATTCTGCCGTCGACCTCGGCGCTGGAGAACGATCACTACGACACTACTTTCAATCTGTTCGCGGTGCGCAACGTCACTCGCTTCAACCGGGCGATTCTCGCCAAGCCTGAGGGCGCATTGCACGACTGGGAGATCTTTGTCGGCCTGGCCAAGGCGTTTGCCGAGAAGACCGGCAAGGAGCTGAAACCGACGATGCCGCCGGCGAAGATGATCGACATGGGGCTGCGCATGGGCCTGTATGGCGATGCGTCCGAGCAAAAGCTGTCATTGGCGACATTGTTCGATCATCCGCACGGGATTGATCTAGGGGCGTTGAAACCGAATCTTGCAGCTCGCCTCAAGACGCCAAATCAACGGGTGCAGGCTGCGCCGCCGGAAATTCTCGCCGATCTCGCACGCTTTGCGGCCTTGCAGGCGCCGGCGGCCGATGAGCTGCTGATGATCGGCCGGCGCCATGTGCGCAGCAACAATTCGTGGATGCATAACTATCATCGTCTGGTGAAGGGCAAGCCACGGCATCAATTGCTGATGCACCCGGATGACCTCGCCAGCCGTGGGCTCAACGATGGTCAGTTAGTTCGCGTCAGCTCGCGGGTAGGGCAGATCGAGGTCGAGGTGCTCGGCAGTCTGGACATGATGAAGGGCGTGGTCAGCCTGCCGCACGGTTGGGGACATGCTCGGCCGGGCGTGCAAATGGCAATCGCCAGTGGGCAGCCGGGATCGAGTGCCAACGACCTGACCGATGAATGCCAGCTCGACGAGTTGTCGGGTAACGCCGCGCTCAATGGCGTGCCGGTGACGGTGGCAGCGGCCTGAACGAGACCGTCGGGGAGACCGAGCATGGCGCTCGGGATTCCGTTACAATGCGTCACCGTGCCGACCCATGAGTCGGAAAGTTCAGCCGAGGTGCTCCATGGATATCATCGAAACGATTAAAGAGCAGATTGCCAACAACACCATTCTGCTTTACATGAAAGGCTCGCCGAATGCCCCGCAGTGTGGCTTCTCCGCGAAAGCTGCGCAGGCTGTAATGGGCTGTGGCGAGAAGTTCGCCTACGTCGACATCCTGCAGAACCCGGAAATCCGCGCCAACCTGCCAAAGTACGCCAACTGGCCGACTTTCCCGCAACTGTGGGTCGGCGGTGAGCTGGTCGGCGGTAGCGACATCATGGCTGAAATGTTCGCCAACGGTGAGCTGCAGACTCTGGTCAAGGAAGCATCGGCCAAGGCTGCTGCGGCCAAGTCCGAAGCCTGATCCGGTTTTTGTGGGAGCGAGCAAGCTCGCTCCCACAGGGATCTGCATCTGATCCGGGATTTGCCAATAAAAAGCCCCGCATCTCGAAAGAGGGCGGGGCTTTTTAGTGTCGCGAATTCAGCGGGCGCTTATTTACTCTTCGCCCATCTGCGATTGCAGATAGTTCTCAAGACCGACTTTATCGATCAGGCCCAGTTGGGTTTCCAGCCAGTCGATATGCTCTTCTTCGGATTCGAGAATGTCTTCGAGCAGTTCACGGCTGCCAAAGTCGCCAACCGATTCGCAATGGGCGATGGCGGCTTTCAGATCGGCGTGGCCGGTCTTCTCGATACGCAGGTCACATTCCAGCATCTCCTGGGTGTGCTCGCCGATGTGCAGCTTGCCCAGATCCTGCACGTTCGGCAGGCCTTCGAGGAACAGAATGCGCTTGATCAGCTTGTCCGCGTGTTTCATCTCGTCGATGGATTCGTGGTACTCGTGCTTGCCCAGCTTGTTCAGGCCCCAATCTTCATACATGCGTGCATGCAGGAAGTACTGATTGATCGCGACCAGTTCATTGGCAAGGATCTTGTTGAGATGCTGGATGACTGTAATGTCGCCTTTCATGATGGGAGTCCTGCCCTGTATTAGCTGTATATAAGGCGGAGTTTGAGCTTGGTACTTATAAGTGTCAAACCTAAGTTATTGAATAATAAATGAAATTAAATCTGAATAAGAATGTTTGTGTTCCGCGTCTAACGCCTAAGCGCTTGATTTGCGGGCATAAAAAACCGGACATATGCCCGGTTTTTTGAAATGGGGGGTAATTATGCCGCCGTAAATTCTACAGGGTAGGGGATCGCAGCCTGAGCGGTTTGCAGCTTGGTCAGGGTTTCGCGAACCACTTCCTTGGCAAGGCACGCACATTTGCCGCATTGGCTGGCGACGCCGGTGGCTTGGCGGACTTCTTTGTAGCTGCAGCAACCTTCATAGATCGCTTCGCGGATTTGTCCGTCGGTGACGCCAGTGCAGAGACAAACATACATAAGTGAGAACCGTCGCTGGTTGTGACTCAATTGCGATGGATCTTAATGTTAACGAGAATGATTGTCAAAGTGCTTTCTGAATGGTTTTCGATCGAAAGGCCGGTCACTGACGAACGGTGATTAATGGCGAATTGCCTGGCCCCGAAAATGCTGGTCCGTTATCCGCCTTGGGCAAAAAACCGTTAAGGACAGGCGAAAAACGCAGTGTATGATGGTCGGCCCTTGCGAAGAGGGTTCGTGTCACAGGGCTGTCGCCTCAAGGTGGCAGGCTGGCCCGGGCCCTGAACTTCAAGTTATTCACCAGGAGATATCCATGAGCGTACTCGTAGGCAAACAAGCCCCAGACTTCACCGTCCCGGCCGTACTCGGCAATGGCGAGATCGTTGACAGCTTCACCCTGTCCTCGGCCATCAAAGGCAAATACGGCCTGGTGTTCTTCTACCCACTGGACTTCACCTTCGTCTGCCCGTCCGAGCTGATCGCTCTGGACAACCGCATGGCCGACTTCAAGGCGCGCAACGTGGAAGTGGTTGCCGTGTCGATCGACTCGCACTTCACCCACAACGCCTGGCGCAACACTCCGGTCAACAACGGCGGCATCGGCCAGGTGAAATACACCATGGCTGCCGACATGAAGCACGAAATCGCCAAGGCCTACGACGTTGAGTCCGAAGGCGGCGTGGCTTTCCGTGGCGCGTTCCTGATCGACGACAAGGGTGTTGTTCGCTCGCAGATCATCAACGACCTGCCGCTGGGCCGTAACATGGAAGAGCTGATCCGTCTGGTCGACGCGCTGCAATTCCACGAAGAGCACGGCGAAGTCTGCCCTGCCAACTGGAAAAAAGGCGACAAAGGCATGAACGCTTCGCCAGAAGGCGTTGCGGCTTACCTGACCGAGAACGCTGCTGCCCTGTAAGGCGCAACGTCGCGGTACAAAAAAACCGGCCCATGTGGCCGGTTTTTTTATGCGCGGGAAATACCCGACGAGGATCAGTCGTCGAAGTCTTCCCAGCCGCCCATCTGTTTCCAGCGGTTGACGATGCCGCAGAACAGCTCGGCAGTCTTCTCGGTGTCGTAACGCGCCGAATGCGCTTCACGGCCGTCGAAGTCGATGTCCGCTGCCTGACAGGCTTTGGCCAGGACGGTTTGACCGTAAGCCAGACCGGCCAGCGTCGCGGTGTCGAAGCTGGAGAACGGGTGGAACGGATTGCGCTTCATGTCCAGACGCGCAACCGCAGCATTCAGGAAGCCGAGGTCGAAGCTGCTGTTGTGGCCGACCAAAATCGCGCGCTTGCAGCCGTTGGCCTTCAGCGCCTTGCGCACGCCGCGGAAGATGTCGGTCAGCGCGGTTTCTTCGCTGACGGCCATGCGCAGCGGGTGATCGAGCTTGATCCCGGTGAACTCCAGCGCCGCCGCTTCGATGTTGGCGCCTTCGAACGGCTCAACGCGGAAGAAGTAGGTGTGGTCCGGGTAAACGAAACCCTTTTCATCCATGGTGATGGTGGTCGCGGCAATCTCCAGCAGAGCGTCGGTGGCCGAATTGAAGCCACCTGTCTCTACGTCGACGACAACCGGCAGGTAACCGCGAAAACGCGCTGCCATTGGATGACGGGAACCGCCGCCGCCACCTTGACCGTCCAGTTCGTCGTCGAAATGGTCTTCACTCACGCGTGTTCCTCCAGCAGGCGCCAGCGCAGTTTTTCACCGGCGCGCAGCGGGATAACGTTCAGCTCGCCGAATGGCAGGCTGGTCGGGGCGGTCCATTCTTCGCGAACCAGGGTGATGCGATCGGTGTTGGCCGGCAGACCGTAGAAGCGCGGGCCGTTGAGGCTGGCAAACGCCTCGAGCTTGTCCAGCGCGTTGCGCTGTTCGAAGGCTTCGGCATACAGCTCGATGGCGGCGTACGCGGTGTAGCAGCCGGCGCAGCCGCAGGCGGCTTCCTTGGCATGCTGGGCGTGCGGCGCCGAGTCGGTGCCGAGGAAGAACTTCGCGCTGCCGCTGGTGGCGGCGTCGAGCAGGGCTTCCTGATGGGTATTGCGCTTGAGGATCGGCAGGCAATAGAAGTGCGGCCGGATCCCGCCCACCAGCATGTGGTTGCGGTTGTACAGCAGGTGATGCGCGGTGATGGTGGCGCCGACGTTGGCCGAAGCCTCGTTGACGAACTGCACCGCGTCGCCGGTGGTGATGTGTTCGAACACCACTTTGAGCGTCGGGAAACGCTCGACCACACGGCGCATGTGCTCATCGATGAAGATCTTTTCGCGGTCGAAGACGTCGACATCGCCACGGGTGACCTCGCCGTGGATCAGCAGCGGCATGCCGACTTCAGCCATGGCTTCCAGCGCCGGGAAGATCTTGTCGATGCTGGTCACCCCGGAATCGGAGTTGGTGGTGGCGCCGGCCGGGTACAGTTTGGCGGCGTGCACGAAACCGCTGGCCTTGGCCTCACGAATTTCTTCGGGCTGGGTGCGGTCGGTGAGGTACAGCACCATCAGCGGTTCGAAGCGACTGCCGGCCGGTCGGGCAGCGAGAATCCGCTGGCGATAGCCGTCGGCTTCAGCGGCGTTGCGCACCGGTGGTACCAGGTTGGGCATGATGATGGCGCGGCCAAAGGTGCGCGCAACATCGGCAACGGTATTGGTCAACACGGCACCATCGCGAAGATGAATGTGCCAGTCGTCGGGACGCAGCAGGGTCAGGCGGTCGGACATGAGGGGATTCCAGGCGGGTCAAACTGAGGGGAATGCTACCGGAAAAGACTCTTGCAGGCACCCGCTATCAAGTTTTGCAGGAACCTTCCGATATCCCGTAGGTATGCCGTAAACATAGTGTGAATCGGTCTTTGTGTTACAGAAGCCAATGGAGCCTCCCGTGCGCCAGCGATATTTAGCCTTGCTCAGTGTGTTTGCCAGCCTCCCCGCGATGGCGCTGACCTACCAGACGCGTCTGGAGAACATTGAGTGGACGGTCGAGGGCGACAAGTTCGAGTGCCGCCTGACCCAGCCGATCACCGATTTCGGCTCGGGCCAGTTCGTGCGTAAGGCCGGCGAACAAGCGATATTCCGCCTCAATGCCTACAACGCCATGCTCGGCGGCGGTTCGGCGACGTTGCTTGCGGCGGCGGCGCCATGGCAGCCGGGGCGCAACGACATCAACCTGGGCAGCGTCAGGATCGGCACCGGCAACGTGCTGTTCAACAGTTCGCAATCCCAGGCCGGCGGGCTGATCAGTGGTTTACTCGACGGTCGCAGCCCGGTGGTGCGCCGTGCGTCCGGCGATGGCCGGGTTTCGGAAGTGCGTCTGCTGCCGGTGAAGTTCAGCAAAGCGTTCAATGATTACCAGACGTGTGTGGCGAAGTTGCTGCCGCAGAATTTCGATCAGGTGAAGCAATCGCAGATCGGCTTCCCCGGCGAAGGCACCGATCTGGATGCCGCCGCCAAAGCCAGGCTGCAGGTGATGCTCGAGTTCATGAAGGCCGATCCGACGGTCAATCACATCGAACTGGATGGCTATTCCGACAACAGCGGCAACCGTCTGACCAACCGTGAGCTGTCGCGTCGTCGCGCGCTGGCGGTGGTCGACTTTTTCAAGGCCAACGGCATCGCCGAATCGCAGATCACCGTGCGTTTCCACGGCGAGCAATACCCGCTGGTGCCGAACAACAATGCGGCCAACCGGGCGAAGAATCGCCGGGTCAGCGTGAAGCTTGCACGAGTGGCGCCGACTACCGCGCCAGCACCGCAAGCCAGCACACCTGCCAACGCTGCGGCGACTTCCTGACCCGCCGGTCATCGTCGCGCTGTCGACAGATTCTGTCGCTTTGTCGTCTTAAGCTGTCGCGCCTCTGTAAATTATCGGATTTGAGCGGTAGACTCCTCGGCTTTCCGTAGAACCCCGTGGAGTGATGGCATGGCGGACGTAAACAAGGTCGTTCTGGCGTATTCCGGCGGCCTGGACACTTCGGTGATCCTCAAGTGGCTGCAGGATACTTATAACTGTGAAGTGGTGACCTTCACCGCTGACCTGGGTCAGGGCGAAGAGGTCGAGCCGGCTCGCGCCAAGGCTCAGGCCATGGGCGTCAAAGAAATCTACATCGACGACCTGCGCGAAGAATTCGTGCGTGATTTCGTGTTCCCGATGTTCCGCGCCAACACCGTTTACGAAGGCGAGTACCTGCTGGGTACTTCCATCGCACGTCCGCTGATCGCCAAACGCCTGATCGAAATCGCCAACGAAACCGGCGCCGACGCCATTTCCCATGGTGCCACCGGCAAGGGCAACGACCAGGTGCGTTTCGAACTGGGTGCCTACGCACTCAAGCCTGGCGTGAAAGTGATTGCCCCTTGGCGCGAGTGGGACCTGCTGTCGCGCGAGAAGCTGATGGACTACGCCGAGAAGCACGCGATCCCGATCGAGCGTCATGGCAAGAAGAAGTCCCCTTACTCGATGGACGCCAACCTGCTGCACATCTCCTATGAAGGCGGCGTGCTGGAAGACACCTGGACCGAGCACGAAGAAGACATGTGGCGCTGGACCGTCTCCCCGGAGAAGGCTCCCGACACCCCGCAATACCTGGAACTGACCTACCGCAACGGCGACATCGTCGCGCTGGACGGCGTCGAAATGACTCCGGCCACCGTACTGGCAACGCTGAACAAGATCGGTGGCGCTCACGGTATCGGTCGTCTCGACATCGTTGAAAACCGTTACGTGGGCATGAAGTCCCGTGGCTGCTACGAAACCCCGGGCGGCACGATCATGCTGCGCGCGCACCGCGCCATTGAATCGATCACTCTGGATCGCGAAGTCGCTCACCTCAAAGACGAGCTGATGCCGAAATACGCCAGCCTGATCTACACCGGTTACTGGTGGAGCCCGGAGCGTCTGATGCTGCAACAGATGATCGATGCTTCGCAGGTCAACGTGAACGGTGTGGTTCGCCTGAAACTGTACAAGGGCAACGTGATCGTTACTGGCCGCAAGTCCGACGATTCGCTGTTCGACGCCAATATCGCGACCTTCGAAGAAGACGGCGGCGCCTACAACCAGGCCGACGCGGCGGGCTTCATCAAGCTCAACGCGCTGCGCATGCGCATTGCTGCCAACAAAGGCCGCAAGCTGTTCTAAGCCTTGCAGGGCTGTAAAAATGGCGGCTTGTCTCAATGACAATGCCGCCATTTTCTTTTCTGTGTTTGTCTGACGTTAATCCAGAGCTTTGGTCATTGCCGCCAACTCCAGCATTTTCTTGAATGTCCACTTCAGGCATCTACTCTGCGCTCATGCTCCTCTCAAAACCGTGGTGCTTTGTGTGCTCACGTTGTAAGCAACGAGAAGTTTGGCGCCTCCGCTTTTTTTCGACTGTTTGATAAGGCTCGGGATAATTTGCTTGAGCAAAACGTCGCAGGCAGAGTCGGTCAAAAATACCACTGCTTTGGCTGAGTGTTTGCCAAGATGCGGAAAGTGTTCTGCCAGCGCATTGAACGCCTGTGCGCTACTCAACCGACGTACGTCTATGGCGCACAATGTGCCGATGGATTTAGGCAGCTGAATGTTGTGCTCAATCCACGGTCGCTCCGGGCAGGATTTGTCAGCGCTGCAAGGAGGGAGTTGCCTGAGGTCAACGCTATGTACAGACAACGTCCACTCCAATCCGTTGGCAGCTGATACTTCACCTACCACAGACGCTCTTGCTGGAGGCGAACAGGAGTGGAGCTCGGGCTGTTTCAACTCCTCGAAACTTTTTAGAAAACTGTCGTCCTTATCGAAGTCCGAGGGCGCATAGAGCGAACGGTAGTTGAAGTTCAGCGTTAAAAAGAATAGCAATAGCAAGTAAAACGGAAAGCTGATCAGGAACCAGATGTAGACTTCTCTTTCGGCGTTATCAAGAAAGGGTAAGGAAATGGCAGCCGATGATTCGGAAATAAATGCAAATATCGCAATTACAGTCATGGGGTTGGTTATTTTTCTTCTGATTTTTATCATGGAATGTGCTCATTAATTATGTATTTCCAATACGTATGTTGAGTTGTTTTGTATGGGGTGTTGCAACTTGCTGGTCGAGATAATTTTTATATTAAATGATAACGCTTGGATAGAAGTATCTTGTTTCAGATGTTGATTTATCAAAGTGTTTTTGATTGGTTTTACGTTGTTTTTTTCAACTTATAAGCTGCCGGGGCTGGCGCTGTGTAGCGATGTGCAGTCAATGGATTATCGCGTTTTTTCAGCCGCTCGCTGAGCCGTCTGCCTCGAAAGTAGAGTTCGCGTGGCTCTAAGGACGACATGTTTTTTGCGTCGATGTGAAGGCCAGAAGATACGTCATCCCATTTGAAAATCGCCTGTATGGGTTTTTTTGTAGGAATAATCTTTATTTGCTGTAGGGAATGTCTTTTGCTGGGATTGCAATGAAACTCTCTTGTGCCATGTCAGAAGTGACTGGGCTATTGTGCGTGCTCTAAAAATTCGAACAGCGAAACTGGACTTGCCCATGAATAAAGTGCTGATCGTGGATGATCATCCCGTCATTCGTCTTGCTGTGCGTATGCTGATGGAGCGTCATGGCTACGAAGTCATTGCAGAAACGGATAATGGTGTGGATGCTTTGCAACTTGCGCGTGAACAGATGCCGGATATCGTTATTCTGGATATTGGAATACCGAAACTCGACGGTCTTGAAGTTATTGCGCGTCTGAACTCGACACCCATGCCGTTGAAAGTACTGGTGTTGACCTCCCAGGCACCGGGTCATTTTTCAATGCGCTGCATGCAGTCAGGTGCTGCGGGTTATGTATGTAAGCAACAGGATTTGACTGAGTTGCTCAGTGCGATCAAAGCGGTACTGTCCGGCTACAGCTATTTTCCAAACCAGGCCCTGCACACCGTGCGTACCAGTCTTGGTAATGCCAGTGAGGCCGATATGGTGGATCGCCTCTCCGGGCGGGAAATGATGGTGTTGCAGCAATTGGCGCGTGGCAAGACCAACAAGGAAATCGCCGACGGCATGTTTCTCAGCAACAAGACGGTCAGCACTTACAAGACCCGTCTGTTATTGAAGCTCAATGCCCGCTCGCTGGTGGACCTGATTGAATTGGCACAACGCAACGGACTGGTCTGATGATCAGAAATACCGATGGGGCATGGGCCGCTCAGTGTCGGATTCAGCAGAAAGTAAAAAGCCTCCGGTTCGGGAGGCTTTCAAGTGTCAGAGATCAAAATCGTAATCGGCCAACTGCTTTTGCAGTCGGCGCTCCTCAAGCAGGTTATCGATGGTGCGACGTTTACTCAGATTGGTCTTGGCGACCTCGACCACCGGTTCGGCGTCGTCGGTATCCACAACGGTAAAATCTTCATCTACGTCCAGTTGTTCTTTGCTGTCAGTCATAAGGTGAACTCCAGGCTAAGACTGCCTTTGGCGCCCCTTATATCGATATTCCTGCTGCGGGTAAAAAAGATTTTTTCAATCGAAGAATCAATTATTCCAATAGCCAATCAATCGTCCGAGGTTTTGTGTTTGTACTCACACAAATCTTCGATGCGGCAGCTGCCACAGCGTGGCTTGCGCGCCAGGCACACATAGCGACCGTGCAGAATCAGCCAGTGGTGGGAGTCCAGCAGGTAGTCTTTTGGCACAAACTTCATCAGCTTCTTTTCCACTTCAACCACATTTTTACCCGGGGCAATGCCGGTGCGGTTGCTCACGCGAAAAATGTGCGTGTCGACCGCCATGGTCAACTGGCGAAAAGCGGTATTGAGGACCACGTTGGCCGTCTTGCGACCGACGCCGGGCAGCGCTTCCAGTTCTTCACGCGTCTGCGGGACTTCGCCATTGTGCAACTCGACCAGCATGCGACAGGTCTCGATCACGTTTTTCGCTTTGCTGTTATAGAGGCCGATGGTCTTGATGTATTCGGACAGCCCTTCGACGCCCAGCGCGTGGATCGCCGCCGGGGTATTGGCCACCGGGAACAGTTTGGCCGTAGCCTTGTTGACGCCGACGTCGGTTGACTGCGCCGAAAGAATGACCGCGATCAACAACTCGAACGGTGAGGAATAGGCCAGCTCGGTCTTCGGCTCGGGATTGTCTTCATGAAGTCTGCGGAAAATTTCCAGACGTTTGGCGGCATTCATGGGTGATGTGTTTCCTTGGAGAGAGCGGTCGAGCGGGTCCAGGCCTGGCGGGCGGCGAGCAGTAGTCCGAGCACGATGAAGGCGCCGGGAACCAGGGTGAGCAAGTGCAGCCCGTCGCTGAACAGAACCAGGCCTTGCCAGTGTTCCGACAGGCCACGGCCGATGTGGCCCTGACCGAACAGTTCACGCAGTACCGCCAGCGCCAGTAGCAGCCCGCTCGACAGGCCAAAAAACGTCAGGCGCAGGCCAAATGCCTGACGAAAGAATCCATTGTATTCCAGCACTACGCATTGCAAGGCGATCAGCCCGGCATAGATTCCGATGGACTGTTGCCACTGCAACGCCCAGCGCTGCGCGAGGATATTGGCGCAACTGGTCAGGGTGGCGGCCAGCAGCAGACTGGCCAGCATCAGGTTGTTGCCAGACAACCGTGAGCGCAGCGGGCCGATGCATGCGCCGTAAACCGCCACCACAACGCTCGACATCAACAGCATGCCCAGCGCGCCAGCCAATGTCGCGCTGGTGCCAAGCAGCAGCATCAGCATCAACGTGTTTGTCAGATTCGTTGGCCGGATCATGATCCGCTCCCCAGCAAGGTTGCGCGGTGCTCATCAAAGTAACGCAGGGCGTCATGAATGGCATTGACGGTGGCCCGGGAAGTGACGGTTGCCCCGGCCAGTTGATCGAACTGTCCCTGATCTTTTTTCAGCGCCCAGCCTGCGTCGTCAGGTGCGTTGCGTGATTTACCGGTAAAAGTCGCCAGCCAGTGGTTCGGCCAGTCGCCGATAAGTCCGCCGAGCGCCGGGGTTTCGTTGTGCCGCAGGGTTTTTACCCCCAGCAGTCTGCCGTTGGCATCGATGGCGATCAGCAGTTCGATAGCGCCGGCATAGCCCTCGGTCTGGGTACGCAACAACACTGCCACTGGCTGACCGGATTTGCTTGCGCGGTAACCAGCCAGCAGCGTGCTGTGGCTCAACGTTGTATCAGTCAGCGCCAGCGGCTGCTCCAGCGGCTGATTGTCGTAGGCATCGGTCGCGAGTAGATCCAGCAATTTGCGGCTGTCGAGCAGGCGTTGCTCGCTGGCAATCTGCGGCGCACTGGCGCGCTGCACGACATAGGTCAGGCCGAGACCGGCACCGGCCAGCAGCACAAGCGCCACGAAAGCAGCTGCGCGGCTCATGATTGCACCTGCGTCTGGCGGGCAGCGGCAAAACGTTCCAGAGCCGGTACACACAGATTCATCAGCAACACGGCAAACGCGACACCGTCCGGGTAGCCGCCCCAGGTGCGGATCAGGTAGGTCAGCAAGCCGACACCTACGCCGAACAGCAGCCGGGCCAGCGA